>NZ_JBLZHT010000002.1:0-534682 GCF_048892525.1 Hwanghaeella sp. LZ110
GGCAAGGCATCCGGCGCTGTCCTCAAGCGGATGACCGATTGGTTCCAGAGCCTCCACAGCGACATGCGCCGCTCCGTCACATTCGACAACGGCACCGAGTTCGCCCAGCACCATCGCCTGAACGAGACGCTCGGCATCGAAACCTTCTTCTGCGACACGCATTCGCCATGGCAAAAAGGCGGCGTCGAAAACGCCATCCTACGGCTCAGACGCCACCTCGCCCGAAAAACCGATATCACCAAAATTACGCAATCAGATATCGCCGATATCCAAAACGCCCAAAACCAAACGCCCCGAAAATGTCTTGGGTTCAAAACCCCCTTCGAGGTATTTAACGAAGGATCAATAACCGTTGCACTTCAAACGTGACTCCACCTACCCGCCTGCGCGGGTAAGACGTACAGAGATTGTCTTTGCGCCCTCCGCGTCTCCTCCTTTTGGAAGATTAACTGCAAAGAACGCAGAGAAGGCGCAAAGGGCGCGGAGCGGCCTGACACATAAAATTCCAAACCGCCCCATTCTCATCCTGAGGAGGCGCGATAGCGCCGTCTCGAAGGAGGGGCTGTAAGTCCGGTGCTTCCAGCGGGCTCCCCCTTCGAGACGCACCGCTCCTCAGGGTGAGGGTGCGTTCGTCACCCCGGACTTGATCCGGGGTCCAGGGCGGCAGGCAAAATAGGAACGGGCTGCCCTGGATACCGGCCTTCGCGGGTAAGACGAGACAGAGATTGTCTTTGCGCCCTCCGCGTCTCCTCCTTTGAAGAGTAATCGCAAAGAACGCAGAGAAGGCGCAAAGGACGCGGAGCGGCCTGGCACACACAATTCCACCGCCCCATTCTCATCCTGAGGAGGCGCGTAGCGCCGTCTCGAAGGAGGGGCTGTAAGCGCAGTGCTTCCCCCTTCGAGACGCTCCGCTTCTCAGGGTGAGGGTGCGTATTTATGAGAATTTCGTCACCCCGGACTTGATCCGGGGTCCAGAGCGGCAGGCAAAATAGGAACGGGCTGCCCTGGATACCCGCCTTCGCGGGTAAGACGTACAGAGATTGTCTTCGCGTCCTCAGCGTTCCCTCCTTTGAAGATTAATCGCAAAGAGCGCAGAGAAGGCGCAAAGGACGCAGAGGGGCCTGACACATAAAATTCCAAACCGCCCCACTCTCATCCTGAGGAGGCGCGATAGCGCCGTCTCGAAGGAGGGGCTGTAAGCGCGGTGCTTACAGAAGGCTCCCCCGCTCCTCAGGGTGAGGGTGCGTATTTGCGGGAATTTCGTCACCCCGGACTTGATCCGGGGTCCAGGGCGGCAGGTGAATTTGGTGCCTGTGGCCCTATTCTGCTGCCTCTGACACTTGAACCAGGGGGGCGACACGGGCGGCGCAGAATTTGAATTCTGGAATTTTACCAAACGGATCCAATTGCGGGTTTGTCAGCATATTGGCCGGCCCTTCGGCAAAACAGAACGGCATGAAGACCATGTCTTCTGTGACGTCGCGATCCGCCCGCGCCTTTACCTTGACCGCGCCGCGTCTGGTGTGAACGGCGACCATATCACCGGGTTTCACGCCATGCTTCGCCAGCCATCTGGGATGCAGATGGGCGACGGCTTCCGGCTCAAGAATATCCAGCACCGTGGCGCGTCTTGTCATCGCACCCGTATGCCAATGTTCCAGCAATCGTCCCGTAGTCAGCACCATCGGATAGTCCACATCCGGCAATTCTGATGGTGGCACCAGATCAGTTGGGGTCAATTTCACGCGACCATTCGCTGTGGGGAAGGATTCTGCGAAAATAATCTCGTGTCCGGGTGTCGTTTCATCGTCACAGGGATAGGTGACCGCCCCTTCATTTTCCAACCGGTCCCAGGTAATGCCGTTAAAGGACTGCATAATCCGCCCCATTTCCGCAAAGACCTCTTTCGGATGGCTGTAGTTCCAGTTCAGCCCCAATCCCTGGGCAATGGCCTGAATCAATTCCCAGTCCTGACGCGCGTCCCCCGGCGGGGTCAGGGCGGGCCGACCGATTTGAACCTGTCGATTGGTATTGGTGAAGGTACCCCATTTTTCAGCCAGGGCAGAGGCGGGGAAAATCACATCCGCATGATAACAGGTTTCGGTCAGGAAGATGTCCTGCACGACCAGATGGTCCAATTCCGCCAGGGCCTGACGGGCATGACGGGTATCAGGGTCCGACATGGCCGGATTTTCGCCCATGATATACATGCCGTTAATGCTGCCAGCCAGAATCGCGTCGACGATTTCAACCACGGTCAGGCCGCGATTGGGGTCCAGGCTCTGGCCCCAGAATTTTTCGTACATTTCCCGAATTTCGGGGTTTTCGACAGATTTATAGTCGGGGAATACCATGGGAATCAGGCCGGCATCGGACGCGCCTTGAACATTATTCTGACCGCGCAGCGGGTGCAGCCCGGTACCGGGCCGACCGATCTGGCCGGTAATGGCAGCCAGGGTGATCAGGCAGCGGGCATTGTCGGTACCATGCACATGCTGGGAAACACCCATCCCCCAGAAAATGATCGATTTTTCCGACCGCGCATAGACGCGCGCAACCTCCCGAATGGTTTCAGCATCAATGCCACAAATCGGCGCCATTTCTTCTGGCGAGAATGGCCGCACATTCTCTTTCACGGCCTGATAGTTTTCCACCCGCGCCTGAATGAACTGCTCGTCCACCAGATTTTCGTAGATGATGGTATGGATCATCGCATTCAACAGCGGCACATCGCGGCCTGGCGTGAATTGCAGATGCTTCCAGGCGTGGCGCGCCAAATCCTGACCCCGTGGGTCCAGTACAATCATTTTGGCACCGCGCTTTACCGCTTGCTTCAAAAATGTCGCCGCAACGGGGTGATTCTGGGCAGGACGTGCGCCAATCACGATCATGCAATCGGCATCTTTCGCGGCGGTAAAGGGTGCCGTCACAGCGCCGGAATTCACCCCTTCCATCAGGGCCGCGACAGAGGATGCATGACACAGACGGGTGCAGTGATCGACATTGTTGGTTTCAAACCCGGTCCGCACCAGCTTCTGGAACAGATAGGCCTCTTCATTCGATCCTTTTGCAGAGCCAAATCCGGCCAGGGCATCACCGCCCTTGTCATCGCGGATCTTGCGCAGGCCCGAAACCGCGACTTCGATTGCTTCTTCCCAGGTGGCTTCCCGGAAATGCGTCAGCGGATTCATTGGATCGATTTCAATGTCCCACCGCTTTTCCGCATCCTTTTTGCGGATCAAGGGCTTGGTCAGGCGTCCGGCATGGCTGGAATAATCCATCCCAAACCGCCCCTTGACGCACAGGCGCTGTTCATTGGCTGGCCCATTCTTGCCGCGTACTTCAACGATTTTATTGTCTTTAACATGGATTTCCGTCTGACAGCCGACGCCACAGAAGGGGCAGACAGAGTCTACAATCGAGTCCGCTGCACCGACATAGACCTGACTTTCATCGACCTTAGTGGCGGGCATCAACGCCCCGGTCGGGCAGGCCTGAACACATTCACCACAGGCGACACAGGTCGATTGGCCCATCGGATCATCAAAATCAAACACGATCTTGGCCCCGTGCCCGCGATAGGCCATGCCGATCACATCATTGATCTGAACTTCCCGACAGGCGCGAACACACAGATTGCAATGGATACAGGCATCAAGATTGACCCGCATTGCCGCATGACTGGCATCCGTTTCAGGCGTCGCGCGCTGAGGAAAACGGGATGTTTCGACATCCATTTTGTCCATCCATGTCCAGAACTTGCTGTCTGTTTCATGGGCGACTTCCCGCGCGGGCTGATCGGCCAATAACAGTTCGAACACCATATCCCGGGACGCCTTGGCGCGATCAGAGGCGGATTTAACGACCATGCCTTCACTGGGCGTGCGGATACAGGAGGCCGCCAGGGTCCGTTCGCCCTCAATCTCCACCATACAAGCACGACAATTGCCATCAGCACGATAGCCTGGTTCCGGCTGCCAGCACAGATGCGGAATTGTTGTGCCTTCACGTTTGGCGACCTGCCAAATGCTTTCGCCAGGAAACGCGGTCACATCGCGTCCATCAAGAGAAAAGGTGATGGTTTTCAAGGCTGTGTCGGGCATCGCAAATCCTTTTACCCTCTGTATCACAGAGGACAGGCTGGTTCCAGGGTCGGGAGGCACAATGCCTTATACCGCCCTGGAATTATAGCCAATTTGCGCCGTTCAGCGAGAAAAGAGCGTCAAGTTGTCAGCTTTGCAGTTCCAAAGCATAGCCGGCGGACCGCACGGTGCGGATCACATCGGTCTCCCCACCTTCATTCAGGGCCTTGCGCAGGCGACGGATATGCACATCAACAGTGCGCAATTCGACATAGACATCACGACCCCAAACCGCGTCCAGCAGTTGTTCACGGCTGAAGACCCGACCCGGATGCTCCATGAAATGACGCAGCAGGCGGTACTCCGTCGGGCCCAGCTTGATTTCGCGGCCATTGCGATGAACGCGGTGGGCTGCCAGATCCATCTGAACATCCGCAGCATTCAAGGCCTCATCCGACAAGGCCGGGCGAGAACGGCGCAGCAAGGCATGCACCCGGGCCGTCAATTCCGCGGGGGAGAACGGCTTGGTGACATAATCATCCGCACCAGAATCCAGGCCGCGCACGGTATCGGCTTCCTCGCCCCGCGCCGTCAACAGGATGATCGGCAGGGTCTTGGTGGCCGGACGGCGACGCAGCTGGCGGCATACTTCAATGCCGGACAATTGCGGCAGCATCCAGTCCAACAGCACGATATCGGGTGGATTTTCCTCAATCGCGACCAGGGCCTCTTCGCCATCGGAAACGGCATCGACCTCAAAGCCTTGATATTCCAGGTTATAGCGCAGCAGCGTCACCACTGCGGTTTCGTCTTCGACAATCAATACTTTGGGCTTCATACCGCCCATTGATTTCACCGAGACTTGATCGCGCACATCAGACATTGCCCGTTGGCCCGTCGTTATCGTCTTCATCGTCGTCATCTGAGTCATCCTCTGGCTGCATGACTTCATAGTTAGAGGCATCCGCCTTCGGGCGGCGATCGCCCAGGGACACACCTTCCACCTGGAAATGGATGATTTCAGCGATATTGGTCGCGTGATCGCCAATTCGCTCCAGATTCTTTGCGATAAACAGCAAGTGGGTGCAGGGCGTGATATGCCGAGGGTCTTCCATCATATAGGTCAGCAATTCACGAAACAGGCTGGTGTATAGGGCATCAACCTCTTCATCGGCCTCCCACACTTCAATGGCTTTGGCCGTGTCGCCTTGCAGATGGGCGTCCATAACGTCTTTCAACATGGCTTGAACCGGGCGACCGATGCGCAGCACGCCCCGCAACAAGGGCTCTGCCGGAAGCTGGTTCAGGGCCATGGCACGTTTGGCGATGTTCTTTGCGTAATCGCCGATCCGTTCAATGTCCGAAGACGTGCGCAGGGTGGATACAACATAGCGCAGATCATTGGCCATCGGCTGGCGCAGGGCCAACATCCGCACGACCAGACTTTCGATCTCGTGCTCCAGCGCATCGATTTCCTTATCCCCGTCCTTCACGGCCATCGCCAGCTTATTGTCGCGTTTTTCAATCGCGATCAGGGCGTTGGCCAACTGACTTTCCGCAAGTCCACCCATCCGGGCCAACAGCTTGGTCAGTTTTTTAAATTCATTGTCATATTCTGCATGAATATGACCTTCGGAGACATTCGACATGATACATCACTCTTTCTATCAGGTGCCGGGCGAGCCCCGCAGGAGACCCAGTATATCAGGATTCGGAAAAAATCAGCCAAACCGTCCGGTGATATAACCTTGCGTCCGCTCTTCCTTGGGATTGGTGAAAATCTGTTCTGTTTCACCATATTCCACAAGATTCCCCAAATGGAAGAACGCTGTCTTTTGTGACACGCGTGCCGCCTGCTGCATGGAATGGGTCACAATGGCGATGGTGTAGTTTTCGCGCAATTCGTGAATCAGATCCTCGATCTTTGCAGTCGCAATCGGATCCAGCGCCGAACAGGGTTCATCCATCAGAATGACTTCCGGGGCGACGGCGATTGCACGGGCAATACACAGACGCTGCTGCTGACCACCAGAAAGTCCGGTGCCCGGCTGGTTCAGGCGATCCTTTGCCTCACTCCAAAGGCCTGCCTTCTGCAACGAGGTTTCAACAATCTCGTCCAGTTCCGACTTGTTGCGAGTCAGGCCATGAATGCGCGGCCCATAAGCCACGTTCTCATAGATCGACTTGGGGAAAGGATTGGGCTTCTGGAACACCATGCCGACGCGGGCGCGAAGATGCACGACATCAACATCCCGATCATAGATATCCTTGCCATCCATGATGATCTCACCATGGACGCGACAAATATCGACGACATCGTTCATCCGGTTCAGGCAGCGCAGGAAAGTCGACTTACCGCAACCGGACGGGCCGATCAGGGCAGTTACTTCGTTTTCCATGATGTCGATATCAACATCAAACAGCGCCTGCTTTTCACCATAGAAAACGGTGACCTTGCGGCCCTTCATTTTCGCATTGCCCGTGCCTGTGCTGGGGGATGCCGAGACGGTCACCTTGCTTGAATCCTTGGCATGGTCGAAGGCTGTTGGTTCAATTGATTCTGAAGACATGGATCCTACCACTTACGTTGGAAGCGTTGACGAAGAACGACGGCGATTAGGTTCATAACGACCAGAAACCCGATCAGAACCAGAATGGCTGCCGATGTGCGGGCAACAAACCCCCGCTCAGGGCTGTCTGCCCAGATAAATATCTGTGTTGGAAGCGCTGTTGCCGAGTCCATTATTCCACCCGGCGCAGAGGTAATGAAGGCGTTCATGCCAATCAGCAGCAATGGCGCGGTTTCGCCCAAGGCCTGGGCCAGACCGATAATCGTCCCGGTCAGGATACCTGGCATGGCTAAAGGCAAAACATGATGCATGACCACTTGCTGGTGCGAGGCGCCAATCCCAAAACCGCCTTCACGGATCGAGGGAGGCACCGCCTTCAGCGCCGCCCGCGTGGTAATAATGATCGTAGGCAGTGTCATTAGCGACAAAACCATCCCACCGACCAGAGGCGCAGAGCGCGGCAGACCAAAGAACTGAAGGAATACCGCAAGACCCAACAAACCGAACACGACAGATGGTACGGCAGCAAGATTGTTGATGTTCACTTCAATCAGATCAGTCCAGCGGTTTTTCGGGGCAAACTCCTCCAGATAGACCGCTGCTGCAATCCCAACCGGGAAACTGATCAGGAAACAAACCAGCAGGGCATAGAAGGACCCTACAATCGCACCGGACAACCCAGCCAATTCGGGAAAGCGGCTGTCGGCAGAAAACAGCAGGGTCCAGTTGAATGGCTTGGAGACTTGCCCGTTATCTACCAGTTGATCCCACCACACGATTTGCTTGTTGGAGACCTTGCGCTGATCTTCTGGCACATCACGGGGGATAACACCCTTATAGAATTGGTCAAAGGCATCTGACACCGGGACCGTGATTGAAACAGTCTGACCGATCAAGCTGGGATCTTCGACAACCCTGTCTCGCAACGTGAATTGCGCCCCGTTTGAAGGAATATCCCCCAATTGACGCTGATCCCGGGGATTCGTTACTTCTGGAAACAGGCTGTAAAGACCCGAGCGAACGATACCCCGGAAATTACTGCCGAAGATGTCATCTTCCTTAACAAGATTAGGATCAATTTTCACATCAAATGTCAGATGCGTCTGAGTAAAAGCCGAAGCCCCCGTGTAAAGCAGTGAACTGAATAAGATTCCCAGCAAAAGAACAGCGGTTCCAATGGCTGACAGGCCATAAATTTGAAGCCGGATATTCTTCGACTTGCGCCGCTGGATATTCTTCTTTGCCTGATCCTCAGGCAATGGTTGGACGGTCGTCACGGACATAATGTCGCTCCTGATCAATCGTATTTTTCACGGTATTTTTGAACGATCCGCAGCGCCACCACATTCAGGCACAGGGTCGCGACGAACAGCACAAGGCCCAGCGCAAAGGCTGCTAGTGTCTTCGGGCTGTCAAATTCGGTATCGCCGATCAACAGAGTGACAATCTGCACCGTTACGGTCGTCACTGCCTCGAAAGGATTGACGGTCAGCGACGCAATCAGGCCTGCCGCCATCACAACGATCATCGTTTCACCAATGGCGCGACTGACCGCCAGCAAAATACCCCCGACAATCCCAGGCAACGCGGCCGGGATCAATACGGCGGTAATTGTTTCCGCCTTTGTGGCGCCCAGTCCATAGGAGCCCTCGCGCATGCTTTGAGGCACCGCACGCAAGGCATCATCAGACAAGGAGGATACGAACGGGATAATCATGACACCCATGACCGCACCGGCAGCCAAGGCGCTGTTGGGTGCGATATCCATGCCCAACATGGCCCCGAACTGACGCATTGCCGGGGCGACCGTCAGCACCGCAAAGAAGCCATAAACAACCGTCGGAATACCCGCCAGAATTTCCAGGATCGGCTTAACCACATCCCGAAATTTCGGAGAGGCATATTCCGCCATATAGATCGCACTTAAAAGACCGACCGGTACAGCCACGACCATTGCCAGGGCAGAAATCAGGATCGTTCCGACAAAAACGGGCACTGCACCAAATGCACCGGCACCGGCAACCTGGTCTTCTCGCATGGCGATCTGCGGTTCCCAGCTTAACCCGAAGAAAAAGTCATACCATGGAACCAGCTGAAAGAAGCGAAAGCTTTCAAACAACAGGGAGAAAACGATGCCGAGCGTCACCAGAATGGCAAAGACCGAACAGGCGATCATTGTCACGGACATAAAGCTTTCGACCCGTGTGCGCGCCCGGAAATCTGCCGACAACTGAGACCGCGTATAGCCCAGGCCCAGGGCGGCCAGCGCACAGCCGACCACTACCATTGACCAATTCGCCATTGACTGCCAGGCAATCAAACGATCTGCGGCGGCCAGTGTTTCGGGCGCAGGCGTGCCAAAAACGCGCCCGGATGCGATAGAGCGAACTTCGCTTATCAGCAATTGGCGCGCCCCTTCCGTCAAATCATTCAGCATTGCCGCCGGGAAACTGGACATAACCAGACTATCCAGCACAGTGTCCTGAACCGCGACCCAGACCAGGATCAGCAGAAAGGCCGGGACGCCGGTCCAAAGAGCGACGTAAACACCATAATAGGATGGAAGTGAGTTCAGCCTGACCCCTTCGACAGAAGCCTTTCGCGTCGCGAAGCTTCTGGCAAGGACATAGCCAAGAATTGCTAATACCAGGATAGCAAGTGCAGACGTCCCAAACATGGAGAAATCCTCTTAAAGCCCGGCCAGGTTGGCCGGAAAGGTCACAAAGAAATTAGGTTTAATCCAGCAAAGATCCGCCGTGCCACAAAGTATGCGACACGGCGGAGTCCTTCAGACGGTCTTAGGAACCGTAACGGGTCATCATCCCGCCTTCTTTAACAGTCTTGACGAGCTTCGCGCGCTCATCATCAGACAGGGCAACCAGGCCACGCTCGTGCAGGTAACCACCTGGGCCCATAGCGGAGTCACTGACATACTCTGCAAGGAATTCATTCAGGCCGGGGATTACACCACGGTGATCGTTCTTGACATAGAAGAACAACGGACGTGACAGCGGGTAGCTGCCATCACCGATGGTGTCAAAACCAGGGCTTACATTGTTAATCTGAACGCCTTTCAGCTTATCCAGGTTTTCATACAGGAACGAGTAACCGAAAATGCCCAATGCGTTCGGATCGGCTTCCAGACGCTGAACGATCAGGTTGTCGTTTTCACCAGCTTCGATGAACGGGCCATCCTGACGCATGCGGGCGCATTTCTGCTTGGCATCATCCTTGGACAGGGCGTCATGTTCCGGCAGAGCTTCACAGCCAACTTCCATTGCCAGTTCAACGAAGGCGTCGCGGGTGCCAGAGGTCGGTGGCGGGCCCAGAACCTGGATTTCAACAGCCGGGAAGTCCGGGTTGATTTCGTTCCACATTTTGTAAGGATTGGCGACCCATTTGCCGTCAACTGGTACTTCTGCGGCCAACGCCAGGAAGATTTCTTTCTGGCTGAAGGACAGGTCGGCACCGCTGCGAGACGTCGCAATGGACAGACCGTCATAACCGATCAGAGCTTCAGTGATGTTGGTGACGCCATTCTCGACGCACAGCTTGTATTCAGACTCTTTCATCGCACGGGATGCACCGGTGATATCCGGATGGTCAACGCCAACGCCGCCACAGAAAATCTTCATGCCGCCGCCGGTTCCGGTCGATTCTACGACAGGAGCGGTGTTACCGGTCTTTGAAGAATATTCTTCAGAAACAGCCTGGGTGTATGGGAAAACCGTGGACGACCCGACGATGCGGATCTGGTCGCGTGCCTGGGCGGCACCGGCGAAGGCCATGGACCCTACGGCTACAGCCGCAAGCGTCAGTGAAAGTCTGCTCATTATTTCGCTCCATTTTGGAAAGTCGAAGTTTTAGTGGATAAGTCCGTCTTCAGATGCATGTCTTTTGTGGATGGCCGGCCCGGAAGGAATTCCCCCAACGGGGATCAGACCCCAACCCAAAAATTTCCACCTTCAATCAGGCGCTCCATGATCGCACAGTACGAACATAGCGCGCCCTAGAAGACGTTGAGGAGACTTCTAGGGGTTTCTGCTTTCCGTTTTGTGATGGTGACGAGACAGTTTTGTGACTCAAACGAAAATTTGTATAGATGATTATGTGTCAAATCGTATCAGGAGTCCCGGCCTTACTATCTGAGATAAAGGCATTCTTGGGGCGCGTCGTAGCGCCTTGCGTTGTTGCAGCAACCGGCAAGATCACGCCAAACGTGCTGCCCTTTCCAACTTTACTTGTCACAGTCAATCGGCCCCGATGACGGTTCAAAATATGTTTTACGATAGCAAGGCCCAGGCCGGTGCCGCCAAGCTCTCGTGATCGCGCGGCATCCACGCGGTAAAACCGTTCGGTCAGGCGCGGCAGGTGTTCTGGCGGGATCCCGGCGCCCTGGTCCGTGATTTCCACAACCAGGCGCCGCCGTTCATTCAGCTTTGCCGTAATCGTGACCGCATCGCCCTTCGCGCCATATTTAAGGGCGTTATCCAGCAGGTTCTGGAAAACCTGAAACAACTGATCGGAATCGCCACGCACCGGGGGCAGGTCATCCGGCCAGTCGGTGATGATCTTTACAGAAACCTTTTCCGCCTTTTGTGACAATAGCTCGATCAGCCGCCTCAACAGATCGGGAATATTGACCTGCTCCTGCGGGCGGCTGTGTTCTTCCAGTTCAATTCGCGACAGGCTCAGAAGATCTGAAATCAACCGGAACATCCGCTCTGACTGTTCCTGCATGATGGCCAGAAAGTGATCCCGTGCCACGGCATCGTCGCGGGCGGGGCCACGCAATGTTTCGATAAACCCGGTCAGGCTGGTCAGCGGCGTTCTGAGTTCATGACTGACATTGGCGACGAAATCGACGCGCATCCGCTCTGACCGGCGCAGGGCGGTGATATCCTGCATATCGATCAGAACGACCGGGGCATCCCGACCGGGCGGTGTGCCGGGTGGAGGGTCCACAGGTTCCACCCGTACGATAAATTCCGTCTCCACCGGAACCGGCAATACCAATTCGACAGTCTGAGAGCCCTGTCCATCGATCACCCGATCAATCGCCGACAACAGGGTCGGATCCCGCAGGCCATCCGCAATATCGCGCCCAATCAGATCGCTGTCCACCAAGACACGCGCAACCGTATTGGCCCGCACCACCCTGCGTTCCCGATCCAGAAAGAAAATCGGGTGCGGCAGCGATGCGATGATGCGATCGGCCACGGCGGCCTTGTAACTGAGGGCGTCCAACTGAGTCTGGGCCTCTGCCGTCAGCCGGTTCAGCCGCCGCATCACCACTTCTTCCGCAGAAAGCCGACGCCGAACGGCAATGGATGCACCAAACAAAACGGCCAGAACCAACAGCAGCACGATCCCGGTCGACAGGGATTCCTGATAATGAAGGATCGCCAGAATCAACAGCGCCGGCGCCGACGCCAGGAATATTGATCTGAGCCAGGATCCCGACATCACCGTCACACAATCGCATCATGGGCGGCCAGAGCGGCCAGGGAGACGATATCACTGACACTGGCCCCCATCTGGGCGATTTGTACCGGATGCTGTAACCCGATCAACAGCGGTCCGATCATGGTGCCGCCACCCAGGCTTTGCAGCATGCGGGTTGCCACATGGGCGGAATTGATCCCTGGCATGACCAGAACATTGGCCGCGCCGGTCAAACGGCTGAACGGATACAGCCGCTTCATAAGGTCATAATCCAGGGCGACATTGGGGGACAATTCCCCTTCAAACTCAAAATCCGGACTCTGCTGGTTTAGAATGGCCACTGCATCCCGGACGCGCTGACCGCCAGGGCGTTCCGGATTGCCGAAGTTAGAGGCATACAGCATGCCTACCCGGGGCTCGTGCCCCAATCGGCGGGCATAGGCCGCAGCCTCTTTCGCGATCTCGGCCAAGATCTTTCCATCGGGTAATTCATTAACCGCTGTATCTGCAATAAAAATCGTCCGACCGCGAGAGATCATGATCGTCAATCCCATCGCAATCGCACCCGGTGCCGTATCAATGACCTGGCGGATACCATCATAGGCGACATTATAAGCACGCGTTGCGCCGGTCACCACGGCATCCACTGCCCCATTTGCCAACATACAGGCTGCAAACACATTGCGATCCTGATTCACCAAACGCTGACAGTCGCGATACAACATCCCTTTGCGCTGAACCTTTTGATACAAGTGGTCGGTATAGAGTTCATTGTCTAAGCTGATCCGGGCATTGTGGATTTCAAATTCAATAGAGGAATCCAGCCCGACTTCCCGCGCCGTTTCCCGAATACGATCTTCGCGCCCAATCAGGACGGGAATACCATAGCCCGCACTCCGGAACAGGGCGGCGGCACGAATGACCCGAGGATCTTCCCCTTCGGCGAAACAGACCCGGCGCTGATTTTGTTTCACCCGTTCGAAAATGAAATGCAGCATATTCGCCGTTGGATCCAGCCGCGCCTTCAGGTCCCGCCGATAGGTTTCCATATCCATGATCGGATGTCGGGCGACACCAGAGGCCATCGCCGCTTCGGCCACAGCCATTGGCACCGCAACGATCAATCTGGGGTCAAAGGGAACGGGAATGATATATTCCGACCCATATTGCAGCGCCTGCCCACCATAAGCATTGGCAACCTCGTCGGGCACATCTTCCCGGGCCAATTCAGCAATCGCCTGGGCAGCAGCGATTTTCATATCGTCATTGATGGTTGACGCCCGCACATCCAGGGCCCCGCGAAAGATATAGGGAAAGCCCAGAACATTGTTCACCTGATTGGGATAGTCGGATCGACCGGTCGCCATGATTGCATCGGACCGCACGGATTTCACCTCGTCCGGAGTGATTTCAGGATCCGGGTTGGCCATAGCAAAAATAATCGGCTTTTCGGCCATTCGGGCGACCATCTGGGGTGTAACCGCGCCTTTCACCGACAGGCCGAAGAATACATCCGCCCCATCCAGGGCGTCTTCCAGCGTGCGGGCGTCGGTAATCGCAGCATGAGCAGATTTCCACTGATTCATACCAGCCTCGCGGCCCTGATAAATCACGCCTTTGGAATCACACAGGATGACATTGTTCGGGGCAACCCCCATCGCCTTAACCAGTTCCGTGCAGGCAATCGCCGCCGCACCGGCACCGTTCACGACCAGACGGATATCCGCAATCGACCGACCGGTCAGATGCAGGGCGTTGATCAGCCCCGCCGCCGCGATGATTGCCGTGCCATGCTGGTCATCATGAAAGACGGGAATATCCATCAATTCGCGCAGGCGCTGTTCGATGATGAAACATTCCGGCGCCTTGATGTCTTCAAGATTAATGCCGCCAAATGTTGCCCCTAAGAACCGGACGCAGTTGACGAATTCATCCACATCCTCGGTAGAGACTTCCAGATCAATAGAATCCACATCGGCAAAGCGCTTGAACAGGACGGCCTTGCCTTCCATCACCGGCTTGGAGGCCAGCGCGCCGATATTGCCAAGGCCCAACACGGCGGTGCCATTGGATATCACGGCAACCAGATTTCCCTTCGCTGTGTAATCATAAGCCAGGTTTGGATCCGCTTCGATGCGCAAACAGGGCACAGCCACGCCCGGCGAATAGGCCAGTGACAAATCACGCTGTGTTGTCAGTGGTTTGGTTGGTGTTAGCTCTATTTTACCGGGGCGCCCCTGAGCATGAAATTGCAGCGCTTCCTCTTCTGTTATTTTACTGTCAGCCATTATGTCCTCATAGCCTTCCTCTATACCGCCATCTCGGCACTCCTGATTCTGTCGATCCTAGAGTTAGCATATGGTTCAGGATATGACAGTTTTTCCGTTCTCTGCTTTTCTTGACATAATTATGTGCATAATCTATCGCCCATGCGGTTCTATTCGGTTAATTTATTGTGACCTGGATACAAAATTCAGTGTTTCTGTAAATAACTGATAACGAAAAGGGGTGAGACGACCAATGGCACAGCAGCCGAATACGGCCAGCCAGGAATATCTGCTTCTCGATTATGCTCAGCGACTGGAACGTCATCGCGACGGTCGCCGGGGCGTGCATGTCCATTTGTCGCGGCTGAAGCCCCAGAACCGGCGCGAGCATCATATTCGCATCGCAATGAACACTCTGGATGACTTTGTCCAGACCTTTGAGGGTCAGTCCTTCCTGTTGGGCAATGGTGACCTGATTTTCGTTGTGAAGGGCGCAAACCTGCAACAGATGGATGATGCCGTCATGCGCATGCGCTATCTGTTCAGCGAAGACCCATTGACCCAGGCTGATTCCGATGGGGAAGGCCATGGCCGCTTTGCCACGCTGTATAATATTGAAGGGCAATATGCCAAATTCATGGAATTGTGCGAACGTGTCTTCGAAGAAGAACGCGCCCGCCAGAAACGCCTGCAGCAGATGGCGGAACAGACAGGCGAAACCTTTGAAGATGCACGTCGCCCGCTAAAGCCGGAGCAGTTGGGTCGCCTGGAAGAATTTCTGGAACGCGCAGACCTGTCCAGCGTGTTTCGGCGCCAAGCGGTCAGTGTCGTCCACAAAGAATCCCCACCAAAACCCATTTTCAATGAATTGTTCATTTCCATTTTCGATCTGGCAAAAACTGTTCTGCCCGACGTGAACCTGTCTTCAAACCGGTGGCTTTTCCAGCATCTGACCCAGACATTGGATCGTCGGGTTCTGAAGATGCTGGCGCGGGCCGATGACAGTTCGCTGCATTCGTCCTTTTCCATCAACGTCAATGTCGGCACGCTTCTGGCCCCGGAATTCCTGGAATTTGATTCCAGCCTGCGCATGGGCAGCCGAGGGACATTGGTGGTTGAATTGCAATTGCTGGATATTTTGTCGGACTATTCCGCCTTTGTCTTTGCCCGGGATTTCGTGCGTGAAAAGGGATACCGTATCTGCCTGGATGGCATCACCCCCGACCTGATCCGCTTTATTGATCGCCAATATATGGAAGTGGATCTGGTGAAACTGTCGTCAGACAGCGTATTCGACTCCGGTGGCAATCCAGACATACGCGCGGCCATCGCACAACAGGTGGAGCGTGTCGGCAAAGGCCGGGTCATCCTGTCACGCTGTGACAACGAGGCGATGATCCGAACCGGGCAGTCCATGGGCATAACCATGTTCCAGGGGCGCTATCTGGATGCGGTGCTGCAACAAATCGCACGCACCAGAAATCCGCCATCACCGCGCGCCGTCCGTCGATAGGGACCGCGTTACATGGAGACGATACTGCCCACGATTGGGGCCACCATTTCGGATGGGGCCGACACTTTCTTTGGTGCCCTGCCCGCAAGTCCACCGCTGGCCCTGATCCTGGCGCTGGCCCTGTTGATAGACGCCATTGTCGGAGATCCCCGCTGGCTGTATCGCCGTATCCCTCATCCCGTCGTCTTGATCGGCAAACCGATTGCTTTCCTGGATCGTCGCCTGAACCGCCCCGACCGGGGGGAAAAGGACCGGCTGGCCCGCGGGGCGGTGACGGTTCTATTGGTTGTTGGGGGCTGCACCGCCATCGGCTTTGGCTTGGATCGATTGCTGGGCAGTGTCCATTGGGGCTGGATAGTCGAGGCCCTGGTGGTTTCCATCCTGTTGGCCGCGCGCAGCCTGCACGACCATGTGCGACGGGTTGGCACCGGCCTGCGCGTTGATGGGCTGGAAGGCGGCCGCCGCGCCATCGCCCATATTGTCAGCCGCGACCCCAAAAGCCTGGACCGACATGGCGTCGCCCGGTCTGCGATTGAATCCCTGTCGGAGAATTTCAGCGATGGGGTTGTCGCGCCGATCTTCTTTTATCTGATATTCGGCCTGCCCGGCCTGTTTGCCTATAAGGCGATCAATACCCTAGACAGCATGATCGCCTATAAGACCACGAAATACCGATCCTTTGGCTTTACCGCCGCCAAACTGGACGATCTGGCCAATTGGCTGCCCGCCCGGATCAGTGGCGCGCTGGTCTGTCTGGCCGCTTGTTTCACGCCGACCAGCTATCCCATCAGCGCGGTAAAAACCATGCTGCGCGATGCCAAAAAGCACAAATCCCCCAATGGCGGCTGGCCCGAAGGCGCTTTCGCCGGGGCGCTGAATATCGCATTGGGGGGCCCGCGCACCTATCCGGGCGGTGAAGTCGTCGGGGTCTGGATCGGGGATGGCCGCGCCCGGCTGGAACCCCGCGATATCGATAGGTCTCGGGCGCTTTATATTGTCGCCAACCTGCTGCTGTGGTTTGCGATCCTGTGCGGCGGTATTATCGCCCTGCTTTAGGAGGGTGTGTGGCGATCCAGTGCCGGGCGATGTCTTCCCGCCGTGCGATCCAGACATCGTCTTTCGCCATCATATGATCCAGCAATCGCATTAATCCACCAATCCGCCCCGGACGCCCGATCAACCGGGCATGCAGTCCGATGGTCAGCATCCGCCCCCCTTCCGCATACAGCACATCGAAAGCATCACGGTTATACTGAAAGAAATCATCCCCGGTCACAAAGCCGCTGGTGCGGAAAAACCGGCTGTCATTGGTATCAATGCTGTAGGGCAGGATCAGATGCGGCCGCCCATAGTCATAGCACCAATAGGGCAAATCATCTGAATAGGAATCGGAATCATACAAAAACCCACCTGCTTCGACTACCAGACGGCGGGTGTTCAGACTGGGCCGCCCGGTATACCACCCCACCGGGGGGCGCCCTGTCAGCCGTTCAATTTCCGCAACAGTCTGTCGGATATGGCTGCGTTCCTGATCTTCCGGCATATCGGCATAATCGATCCAGCGCCAGCCATGGGCATGAATATCAGCCCCACTGTCAGCAATCGCCTGGGCCGCATCCGGGTTTAGTGTCAGGGCTTGGCCCACCGCATTGATGGTGAAATTCAGCCCGCGATCCTCAAGACATCTCATCACCCGCCAGAATCCAGCCCTGGACCCATATTCATACATGCTTTCCGAATTCAGATCGCGATCCCCGATGCGGGCATCCCCGCCGACTTCATGCAGAATGCTCTCAGATTGGCCATCGCCATGGTCGATATGCCGCTCCGCCCCTTCCTCATAATTCAGGCAGAAATTAACGGCGATGCGGGCATCCTTAGGCCATTTTGCCTCAGGGGGGGTGCGGCCATAGCCGACCAGATCGCGCTTGGCTTGGGTCATTCTGGCCCCCCTGACGGTGGGGGAACCCGGTTTGCCAACAGGGCGGGCAATCCGCCCATCCCGTCCCGGATATCCTGTTCAATCGCCAGGGCAAGACCATTCTCGTCCCGGTCCTTAATCGCGGTGATCGCCTCTTCATGACGGTCGTCCAGATAGGTCGTGCCCAGGCTTTCCCGCGTCAGATACAGAAATGGGCCGATCTGAAGCCACAGGCTTTCGATCAGGGGCATCAAAACCTGCGCCGGCGCACAGGCATAAAGGGCAAAATGAAAAGCGCGATTGCGTTCCTGGTATCCGGCCCAATCCCCGGCGGCAATCGCCTCATCCTGCTGGGTATTGATCGCCGCCAGACGGTCTGCCAGCGCATGATCCGTGGCGGGAAAGGCCCGCCGGGCCGCCAGAACTTCCAGCGCGACACGCGCCTCTGTCAATTCCCGAAAAGTTTCCGGCGTCATACGAGGCACGGCAACCCGTCGATTGGGCAGCAAGGTCAGTGCCCGTTCCGCCACCAGTCGGCGCAAAGCCTCTCTTGCGGGCATCATGCTGGTCCCCAGCTTTTCCGCCAGCCCCCGGATCGTCATCGCATCGCCTGGATGAAACTGACCCAGCATAATGGCTTCACGCAATTCGCGATAGACCCGCTCTTGCAAGGTTGCCGTTGGGATCGTGTCCGGGGGAAATGGGTCGTCTGATGCCATGCGCGCGCCTGTCAGGCTGTAATCCATGAATGTGATCACAGTGTGCGAGCGACGCCCCCGCATCGCAACAGAATTTACAGGATTTTTCGCCTTAAGGGGCCACAGCCACGATCTTTAGATATCCTTGATCGTGCTGTCGTCCTGTTTCTGCGTATCCTTTCCCTGCGGCTCGTCATCGGGCTGAACCCGCCGGATGATGATATCGCCATTGGGAAGAACTTCCGGTGCTTCGTAGAGTGGGATGTTCGAGATGAACATTTCCATCGCCCGCATGACCTGTTGCAATCCCTCAGCGGCCAGGGATTCCGGACTTTTATTTTCCTCTGCCCAGGCGACGCCCGACACAGCCGTTCCCCCAACCAGGGCGGCCACAGCAGAAGCGAGAATGAGACGGCGCATAAGCGTTTCCTTTCAACAAGTCACACAGTTTGATCAAAGCCCGAGTTCATAAGGGATATGTGGGGCTGAATTATGGCGGTGTCAAAAGCCAGTCGACTGATTTTGCACACACCCCGTCATATCGGGCCCTCATAAATGCCCGCCACACTTGCCCAGCGCGTGTCTTTGGGGCACTGTCCGCACGATGATTAGACAACGACAGATATGAGGGTTTAGACGATGGCTGATACATATGATCTGGTGGTGATTGGCGGCGGGCCGGGCGGCTATGTGGCGGCTATTCGTGCGGCGCAGCTGGGCCTGAAGGTTGCCTGTGTGGAAATGCGCGGCAGCCTGGGTGGTACCTGCCTGAATGTCGGCTGCATCCCCTCAAAGGCCATGCTGCAATCGTCCGAATTTTATCATGAAGCCCAGCATTCCTTTGCCAATCATGGCATCGTGGTCAGCCCCAAGCTGGACCTGAAGGCGATGATGGCGCGCAAATCCAAGATCGTGGGCGACCTGACCAAGGGCATTGAGTTTCTGTTCAAGAAAAACAAGGTCGACTATATCAAGGGGCGCGGTCATATCGACGAGCCGGGTAGGGTCTCTGTCACCGAAGGCGACGATAAGGGCAAGACGCTTTCCACAAAAAACATCCTGATCGCCACCGGGTCGGAATCCACCCCCCTTCCGGGGATTGAGGTGGATGAGAAATCCATCGTGACCTCCACTGGCGCCCTGGAGTTTGAGGCAGTGCCCAAGCATCTGGTCGTGATCGGCGGCGGTGTCATTGGGCTGGAGCTGGGCTCTGTCTGGAAGCGCCTGGGGGCAGATGTCACGGTAATTGAATTCTTGGACCGCATCACACCAACCATGGATGGCGAGGTCTCGAAAAACTTCCAGCGCATCCTTAAAAAGCAGGGTCTGGATTTTAAGATGAAGACCAAAGTCACCGGCGCGAAAAAGGTGAAATCCGGCGTTGAACTAACCATGGAACCCGCCGATGGCGGCGACGCTGAGAAAATGACCTGCGACAAGGTTCTGCTGTGCATCGGTCGCCGGCCCTATACGGATGGGCTGGGCCTGGACGAATTGGGGGTCGAGCGCGATAAGCGCGGCGTCATTCAGGTCGATGCGCATTACAAGACCAATGTCGATGGCATCTATGCAATCGGCGACTGTATCCCCGGCCAGATGCTGGCCCATAAGGCCGAAGATGAAGGCGTTGTCGTGGCGGAAATGCTGGTTGGGCAAAAACCCCATATCAATTACGACGCCATTCCAGGCGTGATTTATACCTGGCCGGAAGTCGCCGATGTCGGGGCCAGCGAGGAACGCCTGAAAAAAGAAGGGCGTGCCTATAAGGTCGGGAAATTCCCCTTCTCCGCCAATTCACGGGGCAAGGCGAATGATGCAACGGAAGGGTTTGTTAAAATCCTGGCCGATGCGGAAACCGATAAGGTTCTGGGTGCCCATATCATCGGGCCGGGTGCCGGCGATATCATCCACGAGATCGTGACCATCATCGAATTTGGTGGCTCAGCAGAAGATATCGCGCGGACCTGCCACGCCCATCCAACCTATTCGGAGGCTGTGAAAGAGGCCGCCATGGCCGTGGATAACCGCCCGATCCACATGTAATGCGCCATCACTTAGGGTCACAATAATGGTAACCGTGCCAGGCCCCCGCCTGTCCTTAGCGTTTTTGATCGCTGGGATGGGCTTCTTGATGCTGCCCCTGGCGGACGCATTGGGTAAAATGATGGGAGCGGAAGGCCTTTCGCCCCTGCAGATCGGATGGGGCCGTTGGGTCGCCCATGCCGCCATCATGACACCGCTGGTGCTGATTTTGTATGGACGCGCCGCCCTGCGACCCAAGCAATTTTGGGGTCAGGTGATTCGGGCGTTGCTGCTGGTCACGGCGACAATGTTCTTCTTCACCGGGCTGCTGACCATCCCCCTGCCGACCATGACGGCCACCCTGTTTGTTGCGCCCCTATTGGTCACCGCCCTGTCCGGACTGGTGCTGAAAGAACGTGTCGGGATCTGGCGATGGTCCGGCGTGGTGGTTGGCTTTCTGGGCATGCTGCTGATCGTGCGGCCCGGCGCGGACTCATTTCAAACCGGATCCCTGTATGCGCTGGCGACGGCTGCCTGCTTTGCCGGTTATCTGCTGGTGACGCGCAAAATCGCTGGGCAGAATCCCCCGATGGTCACAATGATGTGGATGGGGTTCATCGGCGTTCTGGTGATGTCTGTGGTGGTGATCCCCGTCTATCAGCCCTTCACACCCCGCCAATGGGGCATGATCGGCATTATGGGGGCGATCCTGACGCTGGGCCATGGCCTGATCGTCTGGGCGGCGGATCGGCTGGAAGCATCCGCGATGGCCCCAATGCCCTATCTGGAAATGGTGACATCCACCATTGTGGGCTATTACGTTTTTCAGGATTTCCCGACCCTGACCACCTGGATCGGCTGTGGCATGGTCACTGCCAGCGGGATCTTCATTGCCTGGCGCGAAAACCGCCTGAACAAACAGATAGACCCCGCTGAACAGAACCTGCTTTAGACATCATTTTACGCAAACGCGTCGTCGCAGACTTTCGTCTGCTCGGGGTTTGCGCCAGCGCATCATGCGTCCGCATGAGCGCACACAAAATGCACTGGCTTCTTATTTTTATAGCAAACGCGTCGTCGCAGACTTTCGTCTGCTCGGGGTTTGCGCCAGCGCATCATGCGTCCGCATGAGCGCACACAAAATGCGCCGGCTTCTTGCTTTTATAGCAAACGCGTCGTCGCAGACTTTCGTCTGCTCGGGATTTGCCTTAAGCCTCAAACCGCTTGTAGAACGTGCCGCTGAGCCAGCCCAGCATGGCCCAGAAAACGGCCGCAACCACGATGGACGCGGCGGCAAAATGACCTGCCAGTTCCGGCGGCACCCCACCCCCGATTTCCTCTGGATGCGGCGCACCAATGACATGCGGCGCAATCAGGATCAGTATGCCCAGCACAACAAAACCAATCTTGCGCCCGAACACCATCAGGCACAGTCCGATCCCGGTCGCCGCGGCGCAACCCAGCCACCACATCTGGCGGGCCCCCAGTTCAGCGGCCATGCTGCCCGGGACCTCTGGCGGCAATCCCAAATTCGGGCCCAATGTGAACATGGCAAAACCGCCCATCGCCCACAGGACGCCGCGACGGCCCGACATTTCCCCGCCATGCACAGCAAAGGCGGCCGTCAGCATCAGGGCAAAGGCGATTCCCATCGTAATATTTGCACCCAATGTAAAGACGGTCCGTTCCAGGCCATCCTCTGGTGCCCATGCCTCGTCCTCATGATCATGACCTTCTGTCCCACTGTTGCTGTGGGCCAGGAACAGCGTCTCTGACCCGGCAGACGGGCGGGTTGAAAACAGTTTGGTCTGAATAATCACATAATCCGACTTAAGGCTGGCAGCATGATCATGCCCGCCATTTTCATATTCTTCCGCATGCAGAATAAGCGGCGTTGTGGTGACTTCCTGAATGCCGGTGATCAACAGACCAGCAACGATACCGGCGGCAAAGGCCGCCCCGAAAAGCTTTTTGAACATGGACATATCCCCAAATGCGCGGCGCGCCGTCGCGTCACGACAGGTCAATAGAGATGAAATGAGTACAATAGGCCATCGGGCCGGGAAGGCCCCCGACCCAAATCCCCATCATTTCACTGCGATTAATGGCAGGGCAGCGCGAATGCGTGCCGGGCATCATGGGTCGCATTATGGACCGTTGCGGAATGGGCAAAACCAACCGCCAGGAACAGAAATGACCCAAATACAGCGGCCGTAAGCGCCGCAGCCAGGGTCTGTGTCCGATTTGCAAGATGGGCCTGATCGGCCGTTGTCGTCGTGTTACGCGTCTTCATACTTTTTCTCCCCCCGTCACACCCGACGGTTTCTTGAGATCCTGTGGTCACTCGGCAGGTCTCCCGGCTCACGGATCATCGTATCTTTCTGCCTTCCCAAGGCGCGAAGCCCCAGTGGCAAATCGAAAAATACTCACCGCTCACGGTCGCGGGGGCGGCCCAGGCGCAGGTCCCCTGATGGGTAGACCCTTCCTGTGTTCCCTCTTCGCTCCAAGACCTTAAGGCCCTTAAAGGAGCACCGATCCACATTTCATTAAGCAGTATCGCGGACGCATCAGCATCGTCAAGCGTGAACGCGACACCCAGTATCCTTTTTGGCGCTATGGATTTTGTAAAATACCCTAACTGGTCTCGCCAGAGACATAACGGGTGATCGCTTCGGCCATTGTTTCGGGGGATGTGCCGCCGTGAAACATGGTGACGAAAGATCCATCCGGGGCCATGAAATAGACATAGCCGGAATGGTTCATCAAATAGAACCCACCCTCAATTTCGGTGCCTTTGGAATAGAAAACGCGAAATTTGCGGGCGATATCGGCAATTGCTGCATCCGAACCGGTCAAGCCGACCATGCGGGGATGAAAGGCCGTTACATAGTCTTTCATCAACGCCGGCGTATCACGTGCCGGGTCGATGGTGATGAAAACCGGCGTCACTTGTTGCGCCAAATCAGGCGTGTCTTCTGCAACGATATCAAGAGCAGCCGCCATACTGGACAATTCCGTCGGGCACACATCCGGGCAACTGCTATAGCCGAAATAAATCAACTTGAACTGCCCAGAAAAACTGTCCTGTGTGACGGTCTGTCCATCCTGATTGGTCAGTTCAAAGCTGCCCCCAACAGTGATACCGGGCGCAACCAGCGCCTCCCCCGACCGGCTGACGCCTTGTTCATGACCCGTGCCGGCCAATTGATTCCAGGCAACCAATGCCGCCAGGCCGATCGCGGCCAGGGCCGCCAGCATGACGCCAAGTATGGGGAGAGCTTTGCGATTCATTGATCCTGCGCTTTTGTTACATCCTAAAAATCCAGGGCCGGACACTAGACGAAGCAACCGGTCCCGCTCAAGACGCCAAAACGTCGCGCATCCTAAAGGAAGGGGTGTTACGATGCGGCGGGCAACCGAACGACAAAGCGCGCACCCGATGGTTTACCCTGAGAACCCGTGCGATTTTCTGCGTGAATGGCACCGCCATGGGCCTCCACAATCTGCTTACAGATCGACAGGCCCAAACCGGAATGACCCCCAAATTTTTCATGTTCAGGGCGTTCTGTATAGAAGCGATTGAATATCGCCTCCAGCTTGCCTTCTGGCAGGCCTGGCCCTTCGTCCTCACACATCGCGACGACCCATCGATCATCGCGCAATACGGACAGAGTGATCGTCCCGCCATTCGGGCTGAAGCTTTCCGCATTCGAGATAATGTTCTGAAAAACCTGTACCAATCGACTTTCCATGCCCGCGACAATGAATGGGCCATTATTCTGACGGGTGAAGGACAGGATTGGTCCGGTTGTGGCCTGCATACCGGGGTCCTGCTCCGCCTCGTCGCTGCTATGGGCCCCCCCGCGCGTGGTTCTATGAACGCTGACAAGCATGTCCAGCATTTCAGAAATATCGACCTCTTCCGTCTGAATACGGCCCAGTTCCGCATCCAGGCGCGAGGAGTCTGAAATATCGGTGATCAACCGGTCCAGCCGCTCGACATCCTCCTTCACAATGCGCAGCAATTCGCGCTGATGGTCTGGATTCTGTACCCGTTGAACGGTTTCAATTGCACTTTTCAGCGAGGTCAGGGGATTCTTGATTTCATGACTGACATCTGCGGCAAACCGTTCAATAGCCGTGATGCGGCTGGTCAAGGCATCCGTCATTTCCCGCAAGACGCCCGACAGGTCACCAATTTCATCATGCCGTCCGGTCAGGTCCGGAATCGCCATGGCATCCCGGCCAACCGAATGACGGACCTTTTCTGCAGCCTCTGCCAATCGATGCAGGGGGCGCGCGATGGTTCCGGCGAAATACAGCGACAGCAATGTCGTTATGACCAGCGCCCCGGCAAAAACCGCCAGCACCGTCAAGCGCACATCCCGCATGGCAGAATCGATTCGCGCACCATCCCGCGACAGCATCAAACTGCCAAACACATGGACATAGCGTGCCACCGGCAAGGCGACCGACAGCACCAATTCGCGATTGGCGTCCTGCCGGACATAGCCCACCGTCTCGCCAGACAGGGCCCGGATGGCTTCTGGATAATCACCGACCGTGGAATCGCGCCGATCCCGATAGGTATCGTAATCCCGGTTGTCAACCCAATGGGCCAAGTCATCCAGCCAACGAACAATCGGATTGACCACCGGGGCCAATGTCTGTTCATCGTCAATTGGATCCTGCAACTCTTCGACCATGATATCCTGGCCGGTCACACCAAGGCGGCGGCTGTCCACTGCCAGCGTCCCATCGGCCAGATAGAAGCGGGCACGGACATCGCTGGCTTCTGACAGGCGGCGCACCAGATCGCGCGCAGGCACAATATTCAGGACCTCCTGCCCATTTGCCAACAGGCCGATGGCACCTTCCCCTAAAGCGCCGGAGAAAATCTCCCCCTGTTCTTTCAGGGCAAAAAGTTCCTGTTCCACCAAACGGTCGCGATAGGGGCCCAGATACAGCATGCCCAATACCGGAATGATCAGGGCCAGCAAGTTGACGGCCAGTATTTTACGGGTCAGGGGGGACAGCCGCTGGCGGCGACGCAAGCGGCGCATCGCCTTCGCACGGGGGGGCGATGATGTATCCCCTTTATGCGCGCGATCGGACTGCCCCTGCCCGCGATAGGAAGACTGGGTCGTCGCATCCGTATCTGTGCGTGAAGATTTCAACGCGCCACCATCCCTTTAAAGCCTGATATCAGGCCTCATCCTTATAGCGGTAGCCAACCCCATACAGGGTTTCGATATTATCGAATGTATCGTCCACCTGGCGCAGTTTTTTGCGCAGGCGTTTGATGTGGCTGTCAATGGTCCGATCATCGACATAGATATTTTCGCCATACGCGGAATCCATCAGCTGATCGCGATTTTTCACATGGCCGGGACGATGCGCCAGGGCTTTCAGCAACAGAAATTCTGTCACGGTCAGCTTCACCGGCTCTCCCTTCCAGGTGCACAGATGACGGTCCCCATCCATCACCAGATCGCCCCGGGAAAACGCGCCCTGACCCTTGGTCAGTGTGCCATCCGCATTGCGCTGTTCCAATTCCGCCCGACGCAGCAGGGCGCGAATACGCTCAATCAGCAAACGCTGGGAAAATGGCTTTTTGATATAGTCATCCGCGCCCATGCGCAGGCCCATCAATTCGTCAACTTCATCATCCTTGGATGTCAGAAAAATCACCGGCACTTCCGATGTCTGGCGCAGCTTACCCAGCAATTCCATGCCATCCATACGGGGCATCTTGATATCCAAAATCGCCAGGTCAACCGGACGGGTTGTCAGGCCGCGCAGCGCAGTTTCGCCATCGGTATAAGTGCTGACGGCAAAACCTTCCGCTTCCAGGGCAATAGAGACAGAGGTCAAAATATTGCGATCATCATCTACCAGTGCAATTTGCTGCGCCATTTGGTTTTACATCCTCACCAAAACGGGTTGACCGTCATCCATCACGACCAATCCACCCAAGCCAAAATCACAGGGATACTCCCCCAACGAACCGGCATGAAGCCCCGACCACCGTAGCCTTCAATACCATAGAATGCCACAAAAGCCCTGCTATCGGGGCGGAAATAAGGCAAGGCTGGGGCAGTTCTGGGAATTCGTATCATTGGGGCTTTGCAACAGCGGGTTTCTTTGCCGCTCGCTTGGTTCGGAAAACCTGTTCCCCATGGACATGCGGCGGCAATGCCATATCAGGTCCCCCGGCCTTTACCGGGCGTTCGGCATAGCGGCCCCGGCTGATCATGCGATCATACAGAACAATGGCACCGGCAATGCCGACATTCACGCAAAAGGCGATTGGGATGCGCACGACAAATTCACACCGGTCAATCATCGCCTGCGACAGCGATCCACGTTCCGGGCCCAGAACATAGGCCGCCCGTTCCGGATGTCGGAAAGAGGGCAGCATGATCGACTGTTCCACCAGTTCAACGCCAACAAGGGCGCAGCCCTTGGGCAGAACGATGTCGCCGGGCGTATCCCATTGGTAATAGGGGACCTGATCGGCGGTGCGCGATGTATCGGCGTGCCGGATGCCCCGCATATCGACATAGGGCGAAACCGCAAAGGTAAAGCTGGCCCCAAAGGAATGAGCGGTCCGCATCAGGCTGCCAGCATTCATTGGCTTGGACAGGCCTTCTACACCCAATCCGAAATATCCCCGTTGTTGCGCCATCGTCGCATGCCTGTCCTGTACTGGTGTTCTGGAATTGCGCGACCTTGCACAAACCTGCGGGGCAAGGCAAGTTTTCCCCCCATATCAGCAACAGGGTTGACCGCCATGCCCCACGATCATGTCACCATTTCCAACAGCAATGCCTATCATGGCGATGTTCATCCCCTGACCGTCGAAGTCACCCGGAACGGGATCGTGGAAAGTCGGCATCGCGGCAGCGCGGTCATCGTCGATGTCTCCGGGTCGGTCCAGGATGCCTGGGGCGACAGTCGCCAACCCACCTATCCCCGCTCTGCGATCAAGGCAATTCAGGCCCTGCCCATGGTGGAAAGTGGCGCGGCGGCAGCTGCAGGCTTTAGCGATGCGGAAATCGCGCTTGCCTGCTCGTCTCATAATGGAGAGGTCGGGCACACCGAAACCGCTTCATCAATGTTGCACAAATTAGGCCTGGGTGAGGCGGATCTGGAATGTGGCAGCCACTGGCCCTACCATGAAGACACAGCGCGCAAAATGGCCAAATATGATGTTGCCCCGTCGCAATTGCATAACAATTGTTCGGGCAAGCATTGTGGCATGTTGGCCCTGGCCAAGCATTTGGGCGGGCCGACGAAAGGCTATGTCAACCAGACACATGGCGTGCAACAGAGCATTCTGGGGGCGATGGAACAAATGTGCGGGGTCGATCTGTCGGGTGTCCAGCCGGGCATTGACGGCTGTTCCGCCCCGAACTGGCCAATCCCGCTGGAAAACCTGGCCTATGGCTTTGCCCGTATCGCCGACCCGAAGGACCTGCCGCAAACCCGCGCGGACGCCATCGGCTGGATCAAGCGTGCGGTTTTTGCCAATCCCTTCATGGTCGCAGGCACCGGGCGCTTTTGTACCGAAGTCGTGAAAATTCTGGGCGATAAGGCCTTCATCAAGACCGGCGCGGAAGGGGTCTTCTGCGCGTCCCTGCCGGAATACGGTCTGGGGATCGCGCTGAAATGTGATGATGGCGCAACCCGTGGATCCGAAACCATGATGGCGGCCCTGCTGCGCCATGTCGGTGTTCTGGACGACGCGCATTTGGACGCAATGGCCCCCTGGCTGAACCCGCAACTGAAGAACCGGGCCAACAAAACCGTCGGCGACATCCGCCCCGCGTCAAGCTGGCTGTCCTTTTGAGCATTCCGGTATTGTCCGTATGGGTTGCGCAATAGTCCCCTTTTATAGGGATGGCTCAACACTCTGCCACCCATCAGCGACCCGGTGTCCCACTAAGGCGTCCCTGAAGCGTTGTGCCGATGTAAGGGCGTCCTTCAGCAGCGCATCAAAAGTTTCGGGCGGATACCCTGTATCCAGAAGACGCCGGAATGTGGCATAGGCATCTGTCCTGGCACCATATGCGCGTAACGTCTGTTCGTCATTTACCCAAGTCAGAACAATCACTTTGGCCGTGCTGTCGAAACGATAGAACAGCCGATATTGTTGCAAGAATTTCGCCCGGAACCAGTGCTTTCTGGTGTCGCCCAAAGTATCGCCCTGCCGGAACACCGGGGCACCAGGATCAACGGGGATCATTTCGCCCACCAGCTTAAAGATCGCGGCAAGCCGCTTTGTACAGTTCTTCTTCTGCCAGGTCTTGGGATCGCGTGCTTTGCGTGTCTCTACCTCTTGGATCAGATCTTCAAGCTGATCCAGGAACAGGGGGTGGGCATAAATCGACCACCCGTTTACGCATAAGGGCGCTTCTGCTGACACGGGCGTGTCTGTCATTCGTCGTCGGGAGAGAGAGAATCGTCAATATTAACGTCCACACCACCGACCAACCCATTCAGGCGATCATACAGCCTGCCAGAGAAAGCCTGAAGACGCGCAGGATTTGCGTGAATGTCGGCCTCCAGGAAATCAAGAAACGCACCCAATGCGGGATCATCCCCTGCCTCACGGACAGGTTCTATATACACCCGACCATTGGGATCGGTGCAGTAACGTATCTGATCACCCTTTTGGAGTTTCAGTTGTTTGCGAACGCCGCTGGGCACCGTCGTCTGATAGCGAGCGGTTAGCTTTGAGATATCATTTGAAAGCGCGACCATGGCGAACTCCTGATGAGCAAATCTAACGTCCATACAAAAGGTAATGCAAATGCATTACTTGGTCAAGGTCTGGGTCATGAAACACTGGCCCCTGGCTGGTACTGGCCTCGCCCCAAAAGGAAAAGCCCCCATGCTTTGCACGGGGGCTTCTCTTTGTGAGGCGGCGAACAGGGGGGAAGGCCGCCTCTCAGGGGACTGGTTGTCCTAACGGGCGGCGATTATGCCATCCAGAAAGGCTTGTTTGCTTCTTTGTCTGCGGCTTTACGGGTCAGGCCGATATCAGCCAACATGCGGTCGTCCAGGCCTTTCAGCTGACGGCGCTGTTGCGCACGGGCCTGAAACCGGACCAGGGTATTGATCGGGTTGATCGTTACGGTGCGCAGGCCGTCCAAGGCCGCTGCAGTTGCATCGACCATCAGAGCTGCCAACGGCGCGACCGGGCTTGAATTCCCGTAAACTTGATAAACATTCGCCATGACTGTCACTCCTACTTCTCAGGTTTCACAAGACAGTTCCGGGATTTCTCAGTGTCTGAGGGGTATCCGACCGGCTGTTCTTGTCGGGCATCTTTGCCTTACAAAGCTGAAATAGGCTCTTTTGACAAAACCGACAAAGGATATATTTTCATCCCTCAGATTAACTTTCTGAATGCGAAGGGATTGGGCCATGGTATCGCGTTTACCGCCGTTAAAGCCGCTTCCAGCCTTTGAAGCCGCCGCCAGATTGCTGTCCTTTACCGAAGCTGCGGATGAACTTTTTGTGACCCAAGCAGCGATCAGCCATCAGATCAAACAGTTGGAAGATGCGCTGGGCGTGCGCCTGTTTCGACGCCTGAATCGCGCGCTTCTGTTGACGGAGGAAGGCCAGGCCTTTGCCGGGGCAGTGCGTCAGGCCCTAGGCCAGATTGCCACCGCAGCCGATCGTGTGAAACGCCAGGACGCCACCGGGGCGCTGAATGTCAGTTGTTTGCCGTCTTTTGCCTCTGCCTGGCTGGTGCCCCGCCTGGCGCGATTCCGGGCACGCCACCCAGAGATTGATGTGCGTCTGGCGGCAGATTATGAACTGACCGATTTTACGGTTGAGGATATTGATCTGGCGATCCGCTGGGGAACCGGCGGCTATGATGATTTGTTTGAAATCCGCATGATGACGGAGGAAGTCTTTCCCGTGTGCAGCCCGCGCCTGCTGCAAGATCCCGAAAAACCGCTGGAGCGGTTGGAAGACCTGCGCCACCACACGCTGTTGCATGACGATATTCGAACCGATTGGCGGGTCTGGCTGACGGCTGCCGGGGTGACCGGCGTCAATCCGGACAAGGGCCCGCGCTATAACTATTCAAACCTGGTGCTGCAGGCGGCCATGGCGGGCGAAGGCATCGCATTGGGCCGCAGCGCGATTGCCCATGATGCGCTGGAACAGGGCCTGCTGGTCAAACCCTTCGATTTCTCCATCCCCAGCGACTATGCCTATTGGGTCGTCTGCCCCAAAGACCGCGCCGACCATCCCAAAATCAAGGCCTTCACCGAATGGCTGCTGGAAGAAGCCCGGTTGGATTAAGCCTATTTCAGAGGGTCAGTGGCCAGTAATGCCGCTGTGACAAGGTCTGGTTCTCTATCGATCACGTGCAATAGAGTGCGAGCGGTTTTATTGGGCGAAGATCTGTGTTGCTCCCAAGATTCAAGCGTTCGTTCATCAATACCAAACCGTCGGCTAAAATCCGCGCGCGTCAAATTCAGGCGAGATCGAATGGCGATCACATCTTTCTCAGGAACGGACTCGAAAACATTCGCGTCGATCCCTAGTTCTTTCAATTCACGGCACACCAACACCGCATCTTGCCGTGTTGTTTGCAGATCGATCGTCGCATCGGCACCCGTCGCCAATTTATCAATCGTTTGCTTTGCAGATTTAGGCGTTGCGCCCTTTTGAATCAAAAGTCGTGCAACAGAAACTAACTGACTTCCACCCACCATCTTCATTAAAAAGCTAACGGTCAAATGGGAATGGTTTCGGCCTTCGTCCGGGATTCGCGCCGCTGGTTCGAACTGCGCCTTGAATTTCGATTGTATTGACATCCAATTCCTCCATCACGACGGCCGCCATAACATTCAACTTTTTTCTATTCATTGGCGATGCGCCAACGCTCTCTATATGGACCTGCTCCACAAGCAACACACCACGCCCAAATCGTGTAACATTTCCCATTAAAATCAAGGATCCTTCGGGCGTTTGGAGTTCGAGCGTGACGACATCGCCTGCGCTCATGTCCTCACTATACTTAACAATGATATCCTTTTCTGTAAACATTTATACGTAATCTCCGTAGCAAAGAAGCGAATCATTTCACTTCCCGTGTGACTATTTATAAATTTGCAAAACGCAGCATGGAGGTTTAGTTGACGTATCGGATATGATTGCAAATATATGTTAGACTTCAGTGCTACGGTGCTCAAAGGAAACTCAATCGACGATGGCAATTCTTTCAAAAACAAAACCCCACGACCGAATTCTTGTGGCTTTGGACACGCCGGATGTGGATCGGGCGGTCGCCTTGTCTCAGGCGCTGGCCGGGCAAGTGGGCGGAATCAAACTGGGGCTAGAATTTTTCAATGCCAATGGGCCGCAGGGGGTTCGCGACGTTGCACAGGCCGCATCCGAAAGCGCACCGACACCGCTGTTCCTGGATCTGAAGTTTCACGACATCCCCAATACCGTGGCAGGCGCGGTGCGATCCGTCATGCCGCTGGCGCCCGCCATTCTGAATGTTCATGCATCGGGCGGTTCGACGATGATGGCCGCAGCGCTGGATACGGCAACAACAGAGGCAGCGCGTTTAGGCATTGTCCGCCCGATGTTGATCGCGGTCACGGTCCTGACCAGCCTGGACGATGGCGATCTGGCAGCGGTGGGCCAGGCAACGCCAGCCCGCGATCAGGTTCTGCGCCTGGCCGCCCTGACCCAGAAGGCAGGATTGGACGGGGTTGTCTGTTCTTCTCAGGAAATCGCAGCCATCCGCGCGGAATGCGGCCCCGACTTCAAACTGATCGTGCCGGGCATCCGCCCCGCAGGAGCGGCACTGGGCGATCAGAAGCGGGTGATGACACCAAAACAGGCGATTGCACAGGGCGCGGACTATCTGGTCATTGGACGCCCAATCACCGGGGCCGATGATCCCGCAGCCGCCGCCGCAGCCATCGCCGCCGAGGTGGATGCCTGATCAGTGACTCCTTGTTCCTGCCGTCCAGGCCTTCTATATACGGGCGGTTATGACCATTGACGCAAAAATCTGCGGGATTACCGATCCCATCGCGATGGAGGCCGCCGTTCGATATGGCGCGTCCATGGTCGGGCTTGTGTTTTTTCCGCCCAGCCCGCGTGCCCTGTCCCCGGAAGAGGCGGCCATGTTGCTGCGGCCTGTTCCAGGTCAGGTGACCAGCGTTGGATTATTCGTCGATCCCGATGACAGCCTGATCGACCGGGTTCTGGCGCAGGTGCCGCTGGATGTGATCCAGTTGCATGGCAATGAGCCGCTGGATCGATGCGCTGGCTTGCGGGAGCGCACCGGGAAACAGATCTTTAAGGCCATCAAAGTGCGGGACGCAGAAGACCTGGTCAGCGCCAGCCAGTATGCCAAGGTCTGTGACCGCCTGTTATTTGATGCGAAACCGCCGGAGAATGCGACGCGCCCTGGCGGCAATGCGGAAGTATTCGATTGGACTGTGCTGGAAGGGCATCGCTGGTCCGTGCCGTGGCTGTTGGCCGGTGGCCTGACCCCGAACAATGTGAAAAATGCCATCCGCGTGACGGGCTGTCCGGGCGTGGACGCATCTTCAGGGATTGAATCCGCCCCTGGCAAGAAGGACCCGGCCAAGATTCAGGCTTTCCTGAAGGCCGTTGCCGAGGCTTAACCCAGCGCCACAAAAAATCTCAAACCTTTGATCTAGATCAAAGTATGCCCCGGCGCCGCCCCTTACTGTGGGGTCACGTCCTTCGGGGCGCGGTAGTGTCAGGCTGGGCTGCAATCCTGCCTGTCCTTCTATCCCATCCAAACTTGCAACCCTGTTCCGCTAGAGTCTTATCAAGCTTCCCACGGCGGAACGGGGTTGAATTTTTCCACCAGAAAATCGACGAAGGCCCGAACCTTGGGCGACAAGTGACGCCGCGTTGGGTAGACCGCGTTGATCGGCACTTCGATATCCCGATAGAACGGGCGCAGAATCCGCACCAGCTTGCCTTCCTGGACCTCCGGCGCGACAAGAAATTCTGCCAGACGCGCAATACCCAGTCCCGCCAGAACCATTTCGTGGATCGTTTCGCCATTATTGGCCGTGAAATTGCCTTCGGCCTTTACAGGATAGTCACTGCCATCCTGAAGCTTGAAGACCCATTCATTCAAATGAATCGCTGTGGAAAACGCCAGCCGGTTGTGATTGATCAGCTCCATCGGTTCCTTGGGTTCGCCATGCTGGGCCAGATAAGCGGGGGAACAACAGATCGCACGCCGACTGACCGCCAATTGCCGTGCCACCATGGAAGAATCCTGCAATTTGCCGAACCGGATGGCGATGTCCTGACCTTCTTCCACCAGATCCGACAGCGCATCGGTCAGGGTCATTTCCACATTCACATCGGGATAGCGGCTCAGAAACTCCGGAATTAATGGACTGATCTGGTGTTTACCAAAGGCAACGCCACAATTGACCCGCAAAGTGCCACGCGGCGTCGAATGGCGCTGACTGACGGACAATTCCGCCTCTTCCATATCCATCAGAATACGGGTGCAGCGTTGATAAAAGGCATCCCCCTCTTCCGTCGCAGAAAGTTGCCGCGTGGTCCTGTTCAACAGCCGCACACCCAGCCGATCTTCCAACCGCCCGATCTGTTTGCTGACAGCAGACGGGGTCAGTTTTAGCGCCCGCGCGGCGCTGGAAAAGCTGCCCTCTTCCACAACTTTGGTGAAAACAGCCATTTCTCCGGCTCTATCCATTCTCTTTTCCACTCCCAACCCGGTTATAGTCTTATGGTCACGTATCGCGACAAATTCGGTGATATTTATTCCTGATGCGCACAGATCATTGGATCATTCTCACGATTATTATGCAATGACGCAATTGCTAAGTATATGCCAACGAAAACGCGAGTCGCCCAAGATTTCCAGGATTGACCCTGACCGGCTCGCCCAAGGAGCAAAATTATGAATGCGGACTATCACAACACGCGCACAGACTATCTGGGATCCGCTGGATTTCCGACAGAAATCGAGGTGAAGCAGGCACTGGACCGTGCGGCAAAGGCCCGTAATGAAGCTTTGTGGGCTGGTGTTTCTGCAATTGGTCGCTTCTTCACAACCGGGTTTGCCCTGCGGGAAATCGGACGCCACAGCGCCAGCCCTTGCAGATCCTAGAGCCCCCCTCCGACAGTCCGTTAAAATGGGGTGGTCCCCCTTCCACCGCATTGGACTTCGGTCAGAAAAACCCCGTCTTTTCAGGATGGGGTTTTTTTGTATGCCAGCGTCAATTTCGCCCTGCGTCCGGCTAAACAGATCCGCCCGGCAGCTTTTCCAGCCAACAACCGGATATCCGCCAGAGGCCGTCATCCATCTGCTGTAAGGAATAATGCGCCATCCAGGCCGATCCATCGCTGGCGATGATCATCACGTCCTGTTCGACCCGCCCGCCCCGTATTTCATAGTCTTTGAAATCAACAATCTTTGGGCTGATCAGCGCTGGATACCCGGACGTGACCATCTGCATGAAAATATCAGGATTGGAAAAGCGCTGTTGAATGACCGGTGCGGCATAGGAATAGGCGCCGGTCTTGTCGCCCTGGGCAAAGGCAGAGAGTTGTTCCTGAATGACACGCTTGACCGTGGCCTGTGCCGGATCACCCTGTGCGCCCGCTGTGGTCGCCCACAACCCCATCAACAGACCAACAGCAACCCACCGAAACATGTGTTTCATGACCCAATTCTCCCGAATGACACAACAGCCCCTCCCATAGGGAAGATACGCAGTGCCGCCGCGATAGGATCATCGTTTCGAAGATCAGGCCTTATCGAACGTATAGATGCACTTCGTTCTGGGCGGTATTGCGGGTATCGGCCAACAGGTTAATCCGGCCTGGCTGAACCCCCATATCGGTCAATGTGCGCAGCACGTCTTCCGCATTGCGCCGTGCGGCAGACCCGTTCAGCGCCACCTGGGCGGCATTGCCCCCATTCGGGCTGACCGCCACCAGATCGAACACGGCATCAGGCTTGGCGGTCAGCGCCTGGCTGACGGCGTTATACAGCGCCTGCTGATAGGGCACGTTATCGCGGTCAAAGCGAATGATTACCAGCGGCTCTGCATTCGGAGAAATGCCCGCACTTGACGAGGCTTGGCTGGCCGCCGCAGCCTCAACCAGCGCAAAGGAGCGGCTGGCGATATTGGTGCCGTACAATTCCCCGTTCTTGATGCCCAGCGCCAGGGTCGTCATATTCTGACGCTCGTTCGAGACATACAGATTATGGCGATTGATTTCCTGGGTCACGCTGGTCAGCATCCGGTCCAGATCGACCAGCGATTGATAGACCGAATCTTCCAGGATGCGCAGGCGGGCATGATCCTCGTCCACGGCGCCGCTCAGGCCATAGGTTGCCTGAACCGTGCTCAACAGGAATTTCCCGAAAGCGGCCTCGTCAGAAGCTTTGCTGTGCAGTGACGACAAGGCGGGGATGGTCTGTTCCACCGTCGCCAGAGAGGTCTGCGCCTGGTTCCATTGATCCACCAGAATGGGATTGCCCGGCGTTGTGCCCAATTGCAGACGCGATGTGATATCCGCCTTGGCCGTATGATAGGCCGTCGCACTGGCCGCGCTGTTGCCACGAATAGCATTCAGTTGGGATTTCAGCTCGGACACATTGGCGGTCAACTGGTTCAGGTCGCGCTCCATCTGCGCGATACGCTCACCCACCGCCGTGGTGCCATTATAGACAGCCGTGCGCTCGGCAGAGACCGTTCCGGCATCGCTAAGGGTCATCGCGGTCGGGGCCGTGGTTTGATTGGTGCCTTGAGCAGCCGAGCCGGTCGGGCTGGCCGCCGTGGTCGGGGTCGAAGAACCGCCAGCCGGGTCTTGCGAGTCCAGTGACGGCCACAGGGAGTCACATCCCGTCAGCATCACGCAGGTCGCGCCGATCAAGCCTAGCATTTTAAAAGAAGTGGTCATGCCCTGCACCGCCCTATCTTTAATCAGGTCGCCGTGACGCCCGAAATCCTCCGAAATCAAAACCCCCGCCAAAGACCCCCATCATCAGAAGCCTGTCTGCGGTTGCTTTCCACACTTACCGTCAAACGCACCCGGATTTTAACAGGATATTTGATCCGGTTCACCCAACAATCGGTGTCCCCATGATCCCGTGATCCAGCGTTTGTCCGGCACTCCCCCAATTCTTCCACCCGCCGCGTTCCGCAAATCCAATTGATCTGACCAATCCGCCCGACCAATCCCTCAAAACGCGCGACCGTCTCCGCCAGGCCCTGGCTCCCAAAATCCGCATCGGAACCCGGACCCTAAATCCACTGTCAGACACGCCCCATCAGGGCGGCTTAAACGCCAGCTAAGTGCTTATCCTAAAGGACAAACCGCACCCGTCGCCAGGCCCCAAAGCAATCCGACTGAGCGGATACTACTTTACCCTTTGCGCGGGGACAACCCGCATTCTGATAGACAATAGCGCGAATCCCATTGGACTCACGCGGTTTTTCCCATCCAACGGCGCTCTTGGCCGGGACTGTGCCCTCCCTGCAACACAGCCGCGATGCACGCCGGACCCACGCCCCCCATATTATCTCCAGCACCGCACCCATCCATCCGATACCACCCGGATTTTACATTTTTGCGAAAATCACCCTTGCCAACCCGTCCCACATCGCCTATCAACCGCGCCGCGTCACCGCACCAGCGGACGCCTGCGCGCCCCTAGCTCAACTGGATAGAGCACCTGACTACGGATCAGGAGGTTGGGAGTTCGAACCTCTCGGGGCGCGCCATTTTTTCTCAATAATATAATTCCAATCCCGTCTTTGCCGGTGCCCAGCTTCAGCGTGCTCACCGTCGAGCATGATTAATTCTCAGCACCAGAACAGATTAATTTTCTTTTTGTTCTTTTTAAATTGAACTTTTGAGGTTTTTGCCCATAATAAGACCGGGCCCTTTTAGGATAACCCCTCTCTGGCGACCGCGCAGTCAACGGATCGAAGAAATGTGCCCGAAAGGCCGGGGCTGTCTCTCAGAGGCCCTGATAACCGGACGGACAACGCGTTACTCCAGCGCAAATTGAGCGCTCTTCCCGGTGCCCCACGGGTGTTGGTGAAGAGCAAGGCAATCGGGATCCCGCTGAACACACCAATCGGCGGAGGATGTTCAATATGGAGTACGGAAATGGCAACGAAGTACTGGCTTCAACAAACGCTGGGTGGCGGGTATCCCGCTGATCCTGGAGATGTTGTGCAAACCAAACTCAGGCTTCAGGCGCAAGGCTACTATCGTGAACCAGACTATGGGATCACAGAATACCCTGATACCCCGATGTTTGACGGAATCAAGCGATTCCAGAGTGACAATGGCCTTCAAGTTGATGGCTTGATGCGCCCAGGTGGACCAACGGAAACAGGGCTTGCGGCAAGGTCGCCACGATACACTTGCTCAGAGTGCGGAGCAAAGCACGGTGGTGTGTATTCTCCAACTGTATGCGCAGACTGTTGGCTAAAATCATAGTTCTAAGTGGTCGAACGCGACGGGGTCCAATCCCCGTCGCGTCTTGCTTTTTTTATTCGAGCCCTCCAGCTTATGAAACAATCGATTTCGTGCTTGGTATAACCAAGCAGCTCACCCATCTCGCGAGAGTCATGCTCTGTTTCTTTGCGGGTCTGATAACCCCGCAAGCGGTTCGCATGGGCCTTGTCGATTCGCCATTCCTCGCCTGGCAACGCATAGTAGAGAGAGCGAATTTCCTCATCCTGACCAAACATTTTCTGAATGTGCAGGATATCCCGTTTGATAATCCGGCCCGCTTGCACATGGGGTTCAAACTCCGCGTCGGGGAATTCAAATTCGGCGCGTGTCAACTCCGAGAAATAGGCCAGCGGCTTGACGCCCGCCAACATCAACTCAAGTTCTCGCTCTTCATGAGGGCCAATTTCTGGCGGCGGTTTATCGAAACCCAATGTTTACACACCTTTTTGTTTTCTTGTTCGCGTTTAAGCTTAACAAACTGACCCTAGTCTAAAGCGGAGTTTAAATGAATTCCATCTTCTGTAGCGATTGGAATGTTTTTCAGAATCTTACTCCAATCGCTGGGTCCTTTTTCTTTTGCAGAAAGCCTATAGGACGCACCAAGGTGGATGTGGTCTTGATTGGTCACCTGTGGCCAAATCAATAGCCATATGAGTTTCTACGATGGGTGCCCTTTAGTGGCGCAGCGTTCTCTATTGTTCTTTGTCGTAAACCTGCACGCATACGGCGCTGCAACAAAAGCAGCAATGAAGAAACTGAACTGTATTTTGAGAAAGACCGCCTGATACAGAGAGGTGACTCATGATTAAAGTGTTATCCGGGGTCTGGCCCCTTCTCATTGGTATCGTGTTCATCATGCTGGGCAACGGCATGCATTTCACCCTTATTGGTCTTCGTGGCGGGATTGAGAGCTTTTCGTCCCTGGAACTGGCTATTGTCACCTCTGGCTATTTTATCGGCTTTCTTTCCGGTGCGCGTCTTAGCCCCTTGTTGATCCGGCGGGTTGGGCATGTGCGCGTCTTTGCGGCACTTGGCAGTTTTATGTCGGCGGCGCTGATCACATTTCCCTTACTGGCCGAACCCTGGACCTGGACGCTCCTGCGGATACTTATTGGTTTTTGTATGTCTGGTGTTTATGTCACGGCTGAGAGTTGGCTGAACAATGCTGCCACCAACGAAACACGCGGCAAGGTTCTTTCGGCTTATATGATCGCGCAGACACTTGGCATCATCGGGGCGCAGGGACTCCTGACGCTGGGAGATGCCGGGACCTCTGTACTCTTCATCGGCGCCTCCATTTTGGTATCTATTTCTTTCGCGCCGATTTTGTTATCTGTTGCCTCCGCCCCAACGGTTGAGGTTGCGCGCCCAATGCCGTTGCGTACCCTTTTTTCGAGTTCTCCGCTGGGCACAGTTGGGATCTTCCTATTAGGGACAGTCTATGCGACGCAATCAGGTATGGGGGCGGTTTTTGGCACTCAGATTGGAATGCCGGTCGCCCAGATATCGTTGTTTGTCGCGATGTTGTTCGCGGGCGCGCTGGTATTTCAATATCCCATCGGCTGGCTTTCAGACCGGGTAGACCGGCGTAAGCTGATTTTTGGCGCGGCCTGTCTTGGCGCGGTGGCGTGCATATTGGGGTGGGTTACCGACGGCGGTCTTTGGCCCTTAATGGCAGCAGCCTTTTTGGCTGGAGGGATGACAACACCTCTTTATGCCCTGTTTCTGGCCTATACCAATGATTCCCTTTCACCCGAAGATATGCCGGCAGCATCCGGGGGGCTTGTCTTCATCTTCGGGCTGGGTGCCATCGCTGGTCCAATGGCTACTGGTTGGGCGATGGAGGGGCTTGGCCCTTTCGCATTCTGGGTCGTGCTGGGGGCGACTTTTGGGGCAATTGCGCTCTATGCCCTATATCGCATGACACAGCGCGCCGCCGTTCCAGTGGATCAGACAGAAAGCTATATCGGTGTTATACCAACTTCATCGCTGGTCGCGGTAGAAGCAGCGGGAACCTGGGCCGCAGAGCAAGCAGACTCAGAACGCGAAGCAAACGCTTAAAGGTGCCACTAATATGCAGTCAGCAACACGCCACAAAGACGCACTGCAATGTCCTTTCCCCCATCCCAAGGTCCGCCCATGACCGCCTTGCCCCGCCTGAAAGCCATTACCGTTGGGTCGGCGACGGTGGATATTATTGCGACGGTGGCCAGTGATGATATTGAGCGGATGACGCTGCATAACAGCACGACGTCCTTCCTGTTGCTGGAGCCAGGCCGCAAGGTGGATGCGTCTTCGGTGATTACCCAGACCGGCGGCGGGGCGGTGAATGCGGCGGTGTCGCTGGCGCGCCTGGGGCTGGATGTGTCGGCGCTGGTGAAGCTGGGCGAAGATCATAATGCAGAGAAGATCATCGACCGGCTGAGCCAGGAAGGGATTGGGACCAACCTGGTGCGGACCTGTCGGGGGGATGGCCCCGATGAAGCGGGCGGCGAGACCACCGCCGTATCGGTGATGATTGCGTCCCATGATCGCAATGCGGCGATTTTCACCCATCGCGGGGCCAATGGTTTCCTGACGGAGGCGGATGTCGCCCCCCAGGCCTTTGCGGGGGCCGATCTGGTCTATGTCACCAATCTGAGCAATGACTCGGCAAATCGGTTTCCCAGTATTGTCTCCCACGCCAAGGCGGCAGGGGCCTTTGTGGCGGTCAATCCGGGCATTCGGCAATTGACGCGCAAGACCGATCCGTTCTTTGACAGTCTGCGCCATGTCGACCTGCTGGTCTGTAATTATGAGGAAGCCCGCGCCCTGGTCCCGGCCCTGGTCAATCGCACCGGATGGGAGCGCCAGTCTGCGCCATTGCTGGAGGGAGAAACCGGGCCCTGCCTGGAGATTGAAGGGTTCCGGCTGAGCCTGGCCGACTATACCCGCCGCCTTATGGATCTGGGGCCGCGCTATGTCGCGGTCACCCATGGCGCGAACGGGTCCTATCTGGCCGATGATACCGGCCTGCACCACCAATCTGCGATCCAGACACAGGTTTTGGGAACCGTCGGGGCGGGTGATGCCTTCGCCTCCACCCTTGCAGCGGCGTTGGTGCGGGGCGAAGACAGCCCCCGGGCAACCCTGTTGGCGGCGCATAATGCCGCATCGGTCGTGCGCCATGTCGATGCCCAGGGCGGATTGATGACCCTGGACGCGCTGAAGAAGGCGGCGTTTGAATGAGCCTGCGGATAGGGACAGTGTCGCACAAGCCCATGTGACATTTCTTTTCAAAAAGAGTAGACAGGTCGCCATGACACAGGATGCGACTGATAATCCGACCGAGGATCCCGGTGAGGCTACCCCGCCCCAGAAGCTGGAGGCGGCGATTGGGGCTGAGATCCGACGGCAGCGGAAGCGCCAGGATATGACCATGGCGATGCTGGCCGATGCGGCGGGCCTGTCGCAGGGCATGCTGTCGAAAATTGAGACCGGCCAGACCAGCCCGTCGCTGGCGACCCTGGCCAGCGTGGCAGAGGCGCTGGCGGTGCCGCTGTCGTCCTTCTTCAGCGCCACGGAACAGAGCCGCGATGTATCCTATGTGCCCAAGGGTCAGGGGATCGGCATTGATCGGCGGGGCACACGGGCGGGTCACTTGTATCACCTGCTGGGTCATTCCGTGCGCGGCGCGCTGGAAATGGAACCCTATCTGATCAAGCTGGATGAAGGATCCGAGCCCTATGATGAATTCCGCCATGAAGGGATGGAGTTCATCCATATGCTGTCGGGCAAGGTCAATTATCGCCATGGGGACAGATATTATACGCTCAATCCCGGCGACTCCCTGTTCTTCGATTCCATGTCGCCCCATGGCCCGTCAGAGCTGTTGGAGCTGCCGGCCATCTATCTGTCGGTGATCGCTGCGCGCACCAAATCGGATGATGACTAAATATTCCTTGTAAGATTATCTGTTTCCTATTAGTAATATCGCCCATCCGCTAATAACAGGAGCAGCGCGGCGATGTGTGGCATTGTAGGACTGTATTTAAAAAACCCGGATCTGCGATCCAAGCTGGGCCATCTTTTCGCGCCGATGCTGATGGAAATGACCGATCGTGGCCCGGATAGTGCGGGTTTCGCGGTCTATCGCGATGGAACGGACAGCGCCAAGGCAACCGTCTATGACCCGGACGAGGCATTCGATTGGGCGATGATCGCGTCTGAAATGACCAATGATCTAGGCTTTGCGGTTTCTGTCACGCGCAGTTCCACCCATGCGATCCTCAGCGCACACAGCGATCCCGACACGATGCGCCGCTGGCTGGTGACCCATCATCCGGAAATCCGCATCATGAGTACCGGCAGTTCGCTGGAAATCTATAAGGAAATCGGCCTGCCGGTTGATGTCATGGACAGGTTTGGTGTCACCCAGATGAGTGGCAGTCACATGATTGGCCATACCCGCATGGCAACCGAAAGCGCGGTGACGACCGAAGGGGCCCATCCGTTCAATACCGGGGCGGATCTGTGCCTGGTGCATAACGGCTCGCTGTCCAATCACAACGGGCTGAAGCGCTGGCTATCGCGCGACAAGGGGCTGGTGTTCCAGACCCAGAATGATTCAGAGGTCGCAGCGGGGTATCTGTCCTGGCGCCTGTCCGAAGGGGCCAGCCTGGCCGAAGCGCTGGAAGCCGCCCTGAAAGATCTGGACGGATTTTACACCTTCACCGTCGGGACCAAGGATGGATTCGCCGTTTTGCGCGATCCGGTTGCCTGCAAGCCTGCCGTGATGGCTGAAACCGACGATTGGGTGGCCATGTCATCCGAATTTCGCGCCCTGGCCCGCCTGCCCGGTGTGGAGAAAGCCACAGTCTGGGAACCAAAACCCGCAACTGTTTATAGCTGGGGTCACGAGCATCATGCGGCAGCATGAGCTCAGACAAACAAGCATCATGCAGCCGCATGAGCGCACACAAACAAGCATCATGCGGCAGCATGAGCGTGAACTAGAGATTCGGACCCTTTGTAATTTCCGCAAATCCAACATGGCAAACATCCCCGTTTGCTGAAGATTTGCCCAAGGATGAGTATGATGAGAGAGATTGATCTGACCGATGGCGATATCCGCCAGTTAAACCGCATCCTGCAGCGCCGCGATGGCAATCAGGATGCCCTTTTCACCGTCACCAACCCGATGGGTCGCCATTCCCTGGCGGCGGGCCTGATGGATGACATAGAAGTCCAGATCAAAGGTCATGTTGGCTATTACTGTGCGGGCATGAACAAACACGCCCAGATCACCGTTGACGGCAATGCAGGCGTTGGCGTGGCCGAGAATATGATGAGCGGCTGTGTCCGGGTGAAGGGCGATGCCAGTCAGTCTGCTGGCGCGACCGGGCATGGCGGGTTGCTGGTGGTGGAAGGCAATGCGTCGTCCCGCTGTGGCATATCCATGAAGGGGATCGACATCGTTGTGCAAGGCTCTGTCGGGCATAACTCCGCCTTTATGGCACAGTCCGGACATCTGGTGATCTGTGGCGATGCCGATGATGGGCTGGGCGATTCCATCTATGAGGCGGTGATCTATCTGCGCGGCGAGGCACGGGGACTGGGCGCCGATTGCATCGAAAAAGAGATGACCGACGAACACCGTGCGACTTTGCAGGGCCTTTTAGACACAGCAGGGATCGTCGCGGATGCGAATGACTTCCGGCGCTACGGCTCGGCCCGTCAGCTTTATAATTTCAAGATCGACAATGTCAGCGCGTATTAAGGACCCATCATGAGCCAAGATCACCCAGATTTACGGGAATCCTATCTATTTGACCGGCCCACTATCCGCGATATCCAGCGGGCGGCGGAAAAGGGGATTTATCACATCCGTGGCGGTGGGGCGAAACGCCGGCTGCCGCATTTTGATGACCTGGTCTTTCTGGGGGCCAGCGTGTCGCGCTATCCGCTGGAAGGATATCGCGAATCCTGCGGCACCGATGTGACATTGGGCGCGCGCCATGCACAAAAGCCGCTGAAAATCGATATCCCCATCACCATTGCGGGCATGAGTTTTGGCTCCCTGTCGGCCAATGCGAAGGAAGCCCTGGGGCGCGGGGCCTCTGAAGTTGGCACCAGCACCACGACCGGTGACGGCGGCATGACCCAGGAAGAACGCGGCCATTCGACCAAGCTGGTCTATCAATATCTGCCGTCACGTTATGGTATGAATCCCGATGATCTGCGCAAGGCGGACGCGATTGAAGTTGTCATCGGTCAGGGCGCAAAGCCCGGCGGGGGCGGCATGCTGCTGGGTCAGAAAATCTCCGACCGCGTGGCGGAAATGCGCGACCTGCCCAAGAATATCGACCAGCGCAGCGCCTGTCGCCATCCCGATTGGACCGGGCCCGACGATCTGGAAATCAAGATCCGGGAATTGCGGGAAATCACCGACTGGCAGGTGCCGATTTATGTGAAGGTTGGGGCAACGCGGACCTATTACGACACCATGCTGGCGGTCAAATCTGGCGCGGATGTCATCGTGGTCGATGGCATGCAGGGCGGGACAGGTGCCACCCAGGACTGTTTCATCGAACATGTCGGAATCCCAACCCTACCTGCGGTGCGGATGGCGGCAGAAGCCCTGCAGGAGTTGGGCATGCATCGCACCGGCGTTCAGCTGATCGTATCAGGCGGAATTCGCTGTGGGGCGGACGTGGCAAAGGCGATTGCGCTGGGCGCTGACGCAGTTTCCATCGGAACGGCGGCCCTGATCGCGCTGGGGGACAATCGCCCGGATCTGGCAGAAGAATACGCAAAACTGGGCTCTGCACCCGGCTTTTATGATGATTGGCAGGCAGGGCGCGATCCGGCCGGGATCACCACCCAGGACCCGGACCTGTCCAGCCGCCTGGATCCGATCAAAGCGGGCCATCGCCTGGCGAATTATCTGCGGGTGCTAACCTTGGAAGCGCAAACTCTGGCCCGGGCCTGTGGTAAGAGCCATGTCCATAATCTAGAGCCGGAAGATTTGAACGCGCTGACAATCGAAGCCGCCGCTATGGCAAAGGTGCCGCTGGCCGGGACAAATTGGATACCGGGACAGGGTTTCTGATACAATAATGGAATAGGTTGAAGCAAAGGGGATTTGGGGATCATGAGCAAACTGGAAGCTTTCGCAAAAAAGAACGGCGTTAAATACTTTCTGGTCAATTTCACTGACCTGTCAGGCATTCAGCGGTCCAAGCTGGTCCCGACGCCTGCTATCGCCGGGATGGAAAAGAATGGCGCAGGCTTTGCCGGATTTGCCACCTATCTGGATATGACGCCCGCCTTTCCCGACCTGTTTGCTGTTCCCGATCCTGACAGCGTTATTCAATTACCCTGGAAACCTGACGTCGCTTGGGTCGCCAGCGATCTGGTGATGGAAGGGAAACTGGTTGAACAGGGGCCCCGAAACGTCCTGAAACGCCAGGTCGAAAAGGCTGATGCCGCCGGATACAGGCTAAAAACCGGGGTGGAGGCTGAATTCCACCTGATCACCCCGGAAGGCGATGCAATTTCCGACGGTCTGGATACCGCCGCCAAGCCTTGTTATGACCAACAGGCGGTCATGCGGCGCTATGATGTGATCGCGGAAATCTGTGATGCCATGATCGGGCTGGGCTGGGGTCCGTATCAGAACGACCATGAAGATGCCAATGGTCAGTTTGAAATGAACTGGGACTATGACGATGCCCTGATCACCGCTGACCGTCAGGCGTTTTTCAAGTTCATGGTGCGATCGATTGCGGAAAAGCACGGTCTGCGCGCGACCTTCATGCCCAAGCCGTTTATGAACCTGACGGGCAATGGCTGTCACATGCATCTGTCGCTGTGGGACAAGACCGGCAAGAAGAACCTGTTTTCCGACAACAAGGGCGAATTGGGCCTGTCGGACCTGGCCTATACCTTCCTGGGCGGGCTGATGCGCCATGCATCTGGCATGTGTGCGCTGACCAACCCCACCGTGAACAGCTATAAGCGATTGAACGCACCGGTTACTTTGTCAGGTTCCACCTGGTCACCCAACACGATCAGCTATGGTGGCAACAATCGCACCCATATGGTCCGCATCCCCGATCCGGGCCGGTTTGAATTGCGCCTGGCCGATGGGGCAGCCAACCCCTATCTGCTGGCCGCTGCAGTTCTGGCCGCAGGCATGATCGGCATGGAGACCAAGGCGGATCCCGGTAAGCGTCTGGATATCGACATGTACACCCAGGCCCATCTGGCAAAGGGGGCCAAGAAGCTACCGATCTATCTGATCGACGCGATCCGGGAATTTTCCAAGGACAAAATCCTAGGGGCCGCGCTGGGCCCAGATTTTGCCAAATCCTATATCACCATCAAAACCCGGGAATGGAATGACTATGCGCGCCATCTGACCGAGTGGGAACGAGCCAATACCCTGGATTGTTAAAATATCGATAGCCCTGTGACCATAGTCACTTTCTATTCTGTACTAACAGCACTACCTTAATACCCATCGGTAGGGACGATCTATTGTCCCGAAAAAGGCAAACCGTCGGTAACGGCGGGACGCAAAGTTACCGGTCCCAAAGCGATTTTAGACACCTTTGGGACAGCGGGACCGCCGGGAAATGTGTTGATCTGTTCAAACCGAAAGTCTGTGCTGAATGTCCAGTCGCCAAATTGTGGCCTATACCGTTATCCTGCTGTTTCTGGCGCTGCCGATGATCGCGCTGCCCTTTGTCGGCCGGCAAATTCTTGAGCGGCTGGAATTTTCCGGCACCACGACCGCGCAAGGCACCCCGATTACAGATCCCAGCCTGATGATCCGCCTGATCACAAACCCCCTGATTGGCCTGATTGACGATGCTTCAAGACCGCTGGTTGCCGCGATTGACCTGCCAACACGCGAAGTGGCCGCCCAGCTTTGTGCCAAATCGGCCTATGTGAATGATGCCATCCAAATTTATGCCGCCAATAATCCAAACCGCGCTGATCCGGTTCGAGATATGATGGATAATGATCCCAGGCTTGTGCGTTACTTAAATCAGGAATTCCCCACCTTCTTTATCATCAAGGCCCGGATCACACCGCAAATGGCATATCAAGGGGAGGCCCTTCGCATGGACATTTATGAATGTTCTGGAAACAGCTTTCGCCGGGTCGCCGCCAAAACAGAGCGATAACGCCTGATAAGAGCATCATGCGCTCGCATGAGCTCAGACATAATGCTTTTATCCCTATTTTTCAGCAAATACGTCGTCGCAAACCATTCCGCTTGCGAAGGCTTTGCTTTAGTTCCTTGTTTGTTTCAATATCCTCCCCTAGAGTTCCAGGCATAGGAGATCCCCCCAATGGCAGAATCATACCCTGACCCGGTTGTTTTCGACACGCGCCCGGATGCGACGCTGGCCGTCACCCGCGGCACGGTTCGTCTGTTGCGGAATATGGGCATGGCCTGCCTGACGGAGGTTTCCCTGAATACTGGCCGTCGGGTCGATGTGCTGGCGCTGGATAAAAAGGGACAGGCAACGGTGGTGGAGGTTAAATCCTCACTTGAAGATTATGCCGTAGACTCGAAATGGACCGAATATCTGCCCTTCTGCGACCGGTTTTACTTCGCCGTGCCGGTCACATTTCCTGTCGAAATTCTGCCAGACTCTGTGGGCCTGATCATCGCAGATGCCTATGGCGCATCCATCGAACGGCCCGCCGCAGAGGGGACCATGAATGGCACCCGTCGAAAGGCGCTGACGCTGCGTTTTGCCCGGTTGGCCGCAGATCGTTTTGCTGATCTGATGGATCCAAAGCTTACGGCAAAACGGATTTAAGGCAAAACGGATTTAAGGCTGTCCATCGCCTCGATCAATGCCCGCATGATGCCGGGTTCAGTGGCAGAATGGCCCGCATCATCAATGATTTTCAACCGTGCATCTGGCCAGGCTGATACCAGGTCATAAGCAGAAGTCGGCGGGCAGACCACGTCATAGCGTCCCTGTATGATGATGCCCGGAATGCCATGCAGGCGATGGACATTCTCAAGCAATTTATTTTCACCCAGGAACAGCCCGTTGGCGAAATAATGGGCCTCTAACCTTGCCAGGGGCAGGGCGGCATCCCGAAATCCAACAGATCGCAGACTGTCGGCATTTGGGCGCAAGGTTGAACAGACCGCCTCATAACGGCTCCAGATTTCAGCAGCGATGCCGTGCACGGCCTCATTGGGATCATTCAGACGCCGCAAATACGCCGCCAGGGGATCGGTGCGCTCTTCTGCGGATAAATGCCCAATAAAGCGGGCATGTTCTTCTGGAAAGAATGTCCCCATACCCTGCAGGAACCAGGACACTTCCTTGGGCCGACACAGAAAGATGCCGCGCAAAACCAGTGCCTGTATGCGATCAGGATGGGTTTGCGCATAAGCCAGGGCCAGGCTGGACCCCCAGGACCCGCCAAAGACGACCCAGGAGTCAATTCCCAGCATTTCACGCAGCGATTCAATATCTTTGATCAATCGGCCGGTATCATTATTGCGCGTTTCCGCCGCCGGGCGCGATCGGCCTGCGCCGCGCTGATCATGCAGAATGATGCGATAGAATTCCGGATCGAAAAACCGTCGATGGCCAGGCGTAGTTCCGGCCCCAGGTCCCCCATGCAGGAAACAGACGGGCACGCCCTCAGGGTTGCCGCTCTCCTCCCAATAGATACTATGGGGCGGTTCCACGTCTAAGTGGCCGCTGCGGATGGGTTCAATGGCTGGGTACAGCCGATCTCGGGACATAATGGGTCCTGTCGATGGGATTAAAAAGGAGCAACTGCAGTGCAGTATGGCCTGTACACGTCGGGGGTGCAAAGCCGATTATCAAGGCGAAAGGCATTGCGGATCGGACTGGGCGGCGGGGCACTTCTGAGCCTGGGGCACCAGACAGGCCTGGCGGCACCAGATGGCCCCTTGTCGTTTCTTGCGACCATTATCGCTGTTGATGACGGACGATCTGTCCGACTGGCCGATGGGCGCCGGGTGGTTTTGCCTCATATTCTGCCCCCCGGACCGGACCGCCACGCCCCGATGACCGACACAACCCCGATCCGTCAAGCCGCTCAAGGGCTGGCGGATTTGGTGCTGGGGCAACAGGTTCGCGTCGACCTGGATGCCACCGCCCAGGATCGCTATGGCCGCTTACGAGCAAAACTGTCCCTGAAGGGTCAGGATGTCGCCGCCCTGCAAGCCGGAAACGGATGGGTGCGGGTCTTCCCGGAGCCCGGCGCTGACCTTCAGGATATCAAGCCCCTGCTTGCAGCAGAAACAGCCGGTCGGACGGCGATGACAGGATTCTGGAAGACGGCCCTGTTTCAAATCCACCCCGCCGGATCTTATGAAAGCGGGTCTGACCGCTTTGAAATTCTTTCGGGTCGCCCCCGGAATGTGACCCAAATTGGCAACCGCGATCATCTGGAATTCGGCGCGGACTGGAGAACTGATTTCACCGCTGGATTGGATCGATCGCTGCGAAAGGTCATTGATCCCGAAACACTGATTAACACGCCAGTCGAACTGCGCGGATGGATCCGGGAGTGGAATGGTCCGTTTATGGAAATCACGGAGCCAGGCCAGATCGCCCTGTTATAGGGGTTCCGCCGCATCCATCAGCAGGTCGGAGGGCAGATCAACCCGGCGTTCGATGGAAACCTTCAGCTTTTGCAGCGCGCGGGATTCCAATTGCCGCACCCGTTCCTTGCTGACGCCCAGAACCTTGCCCAATTCTTCCAGCGTCGCACCGTCTTCGACCATGCGGCGGCGATGGATAATGGTCTGTTCCCGCTCCGTCAGTTCACCGATCGCTTCCGCCAACCAGCGGGATCGGCTTTCAGCATCTTTCAGCCCGGTCACAACCTCTTCCGGGTTGGGTCCTTCATCCTGCAGGAAGCCGATCCATTCCTCTTCACCCTCCTCACCGACATGGGCGTTCAGGGATTGGTCGCCCGCAGACATGCGACCTTCCATCTGTTCCACATCGCCGACATTCACATTCAATTCCTTGGCGATCTTAAGGCGCTGGGCAGGGGTCATTTGTGTGGCAGAGGCATCTGATATCTTGGCCCGCAGCCGACGCAGATTGAAGAACAAAGATTTCTGAGCAGCCGTGGTGCCGGTGCGCACAATGGACCAGTTGCGCAGAACATAATCCTGCATGGCGGAGCGGATCCACCAACTGGCATAGGTCGAAAACCGTACATCCCGTTCCGGTTCAAACCGCGCTGCGGCCTGCATCAGACCGACATTGCCTTCCTGCACCAGATCACCCATCGGCAGACCATAATTGCGGAAGCGCGACGCCATGCTGATCACCAGACGGGTATAGCAATTAACCAGCTCATGCAGGGCCTTTTCGTCCTGTTCGTCCCGCCACAGGCGCGCCAAATCCATTTCATGATCGCGCGATAACAGCGGTTGTTTCATCGATTGGCGGATATAGCGAACATTCGCGCGCTGGGTTGCTGGATCGTCGAGATGTGCCATCTTACCTGCTCCTGCTGTGATCTGTCTGTTTTGACACTGCGGGCGATGTTTTAGATCTTTTACCCGCGCACACCCGGATCAATCCCGCGATCATGAAATGGATCGAGCGCTTTGGCCTACCTTGGCGATACGCCGTGGCACGCCGCCTGGATCATATTGCGGTGCAACAATAGCATAGATTCTTGTGAATCGATTGACACGATGCTGTGATGACTTGGAACAACAGACCAATCCGGTCGCGGATGCGGTCAAAGCCTGTGAACGCACACGATGCTAAATTATCCACCAAAGCTCATGCTGCGCAGGGTGTTTTTATCCTCTTCAAGCTCATGCTGCGCATGATGCTTTAAATTTCCACCCGCTGTTCAATCTCTCCGGTCACCGCCAGACGAACAGCGGCAAGACGGCCGCCGCGCCCGGCCCCGCTGTCGACAGAGATTGTATACTCTCCCTCAACAATGCCGCTGGCATCGGGATCATAACCCCGCACGATGCGCTGGAATCCTCGATAGGGTCGATTAATTTCAGCAAAGCTGCGGGCCGCCCACCAGAAGGAATCCGCCTGTCGGGCCAGGGGTTTGTCGATATCCAGCCCCGCATGGACAAACAACAGCGCCCCATCATCCGTATAGGCCGCACGCTTCAAGGCGTTCTGCAATGCATCATGACCAGGCAAGGCGCGCGCCGCCTGGCGCAGTCGATTGGTCCAATAGGTCAGGGCCAGAGTCCCTTCCTTTGCCTGAAGCGCACCTTCTTCCGGGTTAAAGCCCAGGGCCTGCATCATCGACCCCATGCCGCGCTGAAGCATCCAGGTCAGAACCTCGGCAGGGTTTGGGGCGAATTGCAGTTGCATCAGCTTCCACCACATCTCCTCCTGCGCGCCCCGCAGATAGACCAGATCATCGACATGCCGGAAGGGATCAAAGGACAGAAACCAATTGCGAAACCGCAGCAATTCCTCCAGCACACCCGGACCATCGGTGCCATAGCCCCAGTAATTGCCCAGATACACGACCCGATCGCCAAAGCGGATGTCTTCGGCGATGGTGTCATGCAGCGCCATCAGTTTATTTGAATCGCCATGAATCGCGCCAATCGCCCAGACCCTGTCAGTGGCGCGCAACACGGTAAATCGCTCGGATTGGCTCATGGATCAGCTGAGGATGTTGTTATCAGGACGGCACCTGCCCTGTCGTACCCGACCATGGCACAGACAACGCACGCGCAGCCTATCATTCCGAAACCGGGGGGGACAGAAAATTCAGGCCCGCCCCCAGATCGGGAACGGGCCTTTATCTTCTTTTGCACAGCCAACAACACGTTGCCTTGGCATGTGCCAAAAACTGCCGAATTTACGCGGCGGCTTTTTCCATCATTTCTTCCAGCTTCAGCGCCGCTTCTTCTTCGCCCAGCTCTTCAACTGCGGCGAATTCACGGGCCAAACGGTCCAGCGCCGCCTGATACAATTGGCGTTCGCTATAGGACTGGTCCGGCTGGTTTGCGTTGCGGAACAGGTCGCGCACGACTTCTGCAATCGCGACCGGATCGCCGGAATTGATTTTTGCTTCATATTCCTGGGCCCGGCGGGACCACATGGTACGGCGAACCCGGCTTTTGCCCTTCAGGGTTTTCAGCGCGGCCTTCATCATGTCAGGCGACGACAATTTGCGCAGGCCGGACATATCCGCCTTCGCAACCGGCACCCGCAAGGTCATGCGGTCCTTGTCGAATTCAATGATGATCAATTCAATCTTCTGGCCCGCGATCTCCTGATCTTCGACGCCCAGTACCTTGCCAACCCCGTGGGTCGGATACACAACGAAATCACCTTTGGTATACGCACTTTTCTGTGACATTTTTGGTTCCTTGTACCCATCCATCGTGTGTCGCACCGGTCGTCCGTCGGGGGTGGTCTGATTTGGCACCCGTCCCCATGGACTCCGTCGATATCACGCCTCTGCCCGATCTTTCCATTAGGATGCCGGCGGGACTGCCAGCACCCATCCGTTCATGATCGTCCGCCTACCACTTCAGCCATCTCCCCTGGATCCGATGGGCTGACTCAGGGTCGAAGACTAAAAATACAGACCGAAAAAACCACCGCCGAAACCGTATGATTTCAGACAACTGGCCGCACATTTGTCGGAAAGAGTTGCCAGACCAGCAACCATTCAGCCCATCTTTCCTCTCTGTGATTTACACAGGGACCGTTGAGAGATTGGACCGAAAACTCTCCATATCTACCTCTATAATAGCACAAAAATTAGGGTGTTCCGAGTCCCTAATGACGTTATGTCGCGCTTTTTTTGTGCACCGCACGCTAAAAAGCCGATCCTAACAGTCCTTAATCAGGGTTGGGCAGGGTCAATTGCCTGAGCCACAGGCCCAGTCTCAGCTGCCTTCGCCCGGCTCGGAGGAGAAGTAATTCTTGAACTTATCGGGCACGCCCTGCCATTCCTCGGCATCCGCCGGCGCGACACCCTTTTGGGTAATCACCGGCCATTGTTCGGAATAGGTCTTGTTCAGCTCCAACCACTTATCCGCTTCGGACTCGGTATCGGGCAGGATCGCTTCGGCGGGGCATTCCGGTTCACAGACGCCGCAATCGATGCATTCATCGGGATGGATGACCAGCATGTTCTCGCCTTCATAGAAGCAGTCCACAGGACAAACTTCCACGCAGTCCATATGTTTGCATTTGATGCAATCTTCGGTGACGACATAGGTCATTTCGGTCCCTCTCATTCCATGATACGGCCTTGGTGCGGAGCCTTGCCCCGCGAGACCCCTGTCTGATATTAGACTTCACCCTGTCTTCGCAACTGATTTCGTAAGGTCCATGTCACAATCTCCCCCCGATCCCCGTCGCCATGCGCCCGCCACCCTGCGCAATCGCGATGCCATTCTTGCCATTCTGCCCCAGGCTTTTGGGCAGGCCCGCCGTATTCTGGAGATCGCATCGGGCACCGGGGAACATGCCGCCCATTGCGCACCCGCTCTGGCGAAAGCGGCCAAGGGCGGCTTTATCTGGTATCCCAGCGATTGGGATGCGGAAAACCTGCCCGGCATCGACGCCCATGCGAAGGCGGCGATGGCTGACAGTGGCCAGCCCGGCTGTATCGCGCCCGCCCAGCGCATCGATGTGTCGCAGGCTAACTGGACCCCCCAATGGACCCAACCGGGACAGGCCGGCCCCCTTGAGGCGATGTTTTGTGCCAACATGATCCACATTGCCCCCTGGGCCGCGGCGGAAGGTCTGTTTTCCGGCGCGGGTCGGCTGCTGCCACAGGGTGGCACATTAACCCTGTATGGCCCGTATCGCCGCAATGGGCAGCATACCGCGCCCAGCAATGCAGGTTTCGATGCCTCCCTGCAATCGCGCGATCCAAGCTGGGGTGTGCGCGATCTGGAGGGGGAGGTTGCGCCCCTGGCCCAGCGCAATGGCCTGTCTCTGCATAGAATAGAAACCATGCCCGCCAACAACCTGATCGTCATCTTCCGGAAGGACTAGGACCATGCGGCTTTCCCTGTTCAGCAATGCCCTGGTCGCGGTCCTGGTTGGCTTTGGCGGCAGCGTCGCCATCGTGCTGGCAGGCGTTCAGGCCGTCGGCGCGACCCCGGCGCAAAGTGCCTCCTGGATCAGCGCGCTGTGTCTGGCGATGTTTGTCACCAGCACCACCCTGTCGGTCCTGCACCGGATGCCCATCGTCACCGCCTGGTCGACGCCCGGTGCCGCGCTGATCGCCGCCACAGCGATTGGCGGGGTGCCAACCTATTCCATTGAGGTCGCGGTCGGGGCCTTCCTGTTCGCCGCCGCCCTGATCCTGCTGAGTGCCGCCGTGAAGCCGCTGGCAACCCTGATCGCCAAAATCCCCAGCGCCCTTGCCTCTGCGATGCTGGCAGGCGTGCTGATCGGCTTTTCCATCGCGGTCTTTGATCAGGCGGCACAGGACCCGCTGCTGGTGCTGCCTCTGGTCGCGGTCTTCCTGATCGTGCGCATGGTCAGCGCCACCTGGGCGGTGATCGCCATGCTGGGTGCCGGGGTCGCCTGGGCCGCGATCCTGGGCAAGATTGCGCCGATGACGGGCGGGATTGAATTGACCAGCCTGGAACTGATCACTCCCGTCTTTGATCCTGCCGCCCTGATCGGGCTGGGCCTGCCGCTGTTTCTGGTGTCCATGGCGTCGCAGAACCTGCCGGGCTTTGCCGTGCTGCGGGCGGCGGGCTATGAACCCCCCACGCGGTCCGCCCTGGCGGTGACGGGCCTTGCCTCCCTGCTGACAGCCCCCTTTGGCGCCCATACCACGACGCTGGCGGCGATCACCGCCAGCCTGTGTACCGGGCCAGACACCCATCCAGACCCGAACAAGCGCTGGATCAGCGGCATTTTCTATGGCCTGGGCTATCTGATCCTGGCCGGCGTTGGGGTGTCCGTCGTGGCGGGCTTTGCGGCCCTGCCCACCGGTGTCATCGTCACCGTCGCAGGCCTCGCCCTGATCGGCCCCCTGATGGGCAGCCTCAGCGCTGCACTCGCCCCCGAAACCACCCGCTTCCCCGCCGTCCTAACCCTGACCGCCACCGCCTCGGGCCTCGCCCTATTCGGCATCGGCAGCGCCTTCTGGGGCCTTGTGCTGGGGTTACTGGCGCTGGGGTTGGATAAGCTGGCGAAGAAGATGCGGGGCTGACGCAGGAAGATTTACCGCGGAGAGCGCGAAGGAGGCGCGGAGGACGCAAAGACATCCCCTGTATCGTCTTACCCGCGAAGGCGGGTATCCAGGGCCACAGGCACCAAATTCACCTACCGCCCTGGTCTCCGGATCACGTCCAGGATGGCTGGTCGGGCGGCACGTATGTATCCGGGTTCGCCTTCCATTTTTCCCATTCTTCATGAAAATCGGGCCAATCAAGGTCGAATTTAGGCCAATGAACTGGGGAATTCAGTCCTTCTGGCAAGCGTATGCTAGAATCGCCAAACATATCATTCAGATGAATCCTGATTTGAGGTAAGGTCGAAAAATCCACGCCCTTGACAGTTGCCATTGCCCAATCCACATCCGTCATTTCAGTGGCTTGGTCAAACTGTGTTTTAATAAGCCTCACGCCACGTAGCATCGCAGTTATAAGAAACGCACCCTGTAACTGCGCTTTGCTGAGATCAGCGTCCTGCATATGCACAAGAATGAGACGCGCGCCTCTGAATTGTACATCTACAAGATTTGCATGCTGCAACCCTGCTAAAGTAAAGCTAACACATTCCGCCTGAGCGCCTCTGAGATAGGCCGACTGCAGCTGAGCACCGCTAAGATTTGCGCACTGCAACTGCGCCTTTGCAAGATTCACTCCTTGTAAATTTGCGTTTGAAAAAATGACGCCTTGCAGCTGCGCCTCGGCTAGGGATGCACCATGAAAAAAGGAGTTCCCAAGGTTGGCGCCCTGCAATTGCGTTTTGCTGAGATTTGACCCTTGCAAAAATACACCTTCCATTAACGCACCGTTAAGATTGAGGTTACTTAAATTTGCCCCTTGCAAATCGGTGTATCGCAAGTCCAGGCGATACCCTTGATAATTTTCGCGCTTGGCTTTCCAATCTTCTAATTCAGCTTGATCAATCAAGCCATTCTTAAGGCGTGGCAGCGACTCAAAGCCTGGTCCATCAAAAATAAATTCTGCCGTAAGAACAGGATTGTTGTGTCGCGCCTCTTGCAAGCGTCCTTGGGCATTGCGGCGACCAAGGACAGTCAGGACGACCTGTATGTCCTCCCGCGGTTTCAAACCCGCAATATCCCTACGAAGTTGCGCGTGGAAGGCTTCTAATCTGTCCTTCCAATCTTCTCGCAGCGGCCCATTTTTCTCATCTGTATAAATTTCTACAGTAGCAACATTCTTCGCGCCACTAGCCGGTGCATTTTCGCGGATATAGGCGCAGAGGATTTCCATGATCTGGACATGGATATCGAGATTGTTGCGGGCCAATCGTTCCAGCGCCAGGATCGCGCCGATGCGGACTTCCAGATTGGGGCGGGTTTCGGAGAAGACTTCCCATTTCCCGCCTGCGACGGGGACAGCCCCGTCGATAGGCTTGTCCTTCCATTCAATCGTGATTTCTTCGCCGCCCCCTGGCTTTGGACGCATCACAGTCCGTCCGATGCGGTCGATCTTCTTTTCCGCCCCCAGACCCTCAACCGCATTATTGATGCGGTCGGTGATCAGGCCTTCTTCCGTCGCCTTTGTCTGGCGTTCGCTCTGTCGGGTTTTGATCAAGGTGAAAGGTAGTGCCACCACCGCGCCTAAAGTCGCGACCAGCGCCGTCATTCGCACCAATAACCAGCGTTGCTCAGTTATTGCATCCTCTGACAATGGAACTGGGTTGGAGATCACATTAAAAATGACAGTGATCAGGCTGAACAATAGAATCAAAAATAGAACGGTCCAAAATAACAGGGCCGGGACACTCAGCGCCTTTGGTGCTTTTTCAACACCCAATTTCTCAAGCACTATATCGCGAAGCGCGCAAAATGCCTTGGTATAAGATACTAAAGCCAAGACCAGAAAGATGCAGAAGAACAGCCCTATATTCAGGGCAATCCCCGTCACCTGATCCCAGGTCAGCGTCAGTGCTGTTTCTTCCATCCCCACCCCCAAATATTAGTCTTATCAAATAAGACCATAGGGAGAGGAAAAAGGGAAACAACAACTCTATCCAATGTTGCCTGCCGCCCTGGACCCCGGATCTAGTCCGGGGTGACGATGGAGCAGATACAAACGCACCCTCACCCTGAGGAGCGGAGCGTCTCGAAGGGGGAAGCACAGTGCTTACAGCCCCTCCTTCGAGACGGCGCTATCGCGCCTCCTCAGGATGAGAATGAGGCGGTTTGGAAACGTGTGTGCCAGGCCGCTCTGCGTCCTTTGCGCCTCCTCTGCGCTCTTTGCGATTACTCTTCAAAGGTGGGAACGCTGAGGACGCGAAGACATTCCCTGTATCGTCTTACCCGCGAAGGCGGGTATCCAGGGCCACAGGCACCAAATTCCCCTGCTGCCCTGGACCCCGGATCAGGTCCGGGGTGACGATGGGGCAGATACAAACGCACCCTCACCCTGAGGAGCGGAGCGTCTCGAAGGGGGAGCCTTCTGTAAGTACCGCGCTTACAGCCCCTCCTTCGAGACGGCGCTACGCGCCTCCTCAGGATGAGAATGGGGCGGTTTGGAATTGTGTGTGCCAGGCCGCTCCGCTCCCTTTGCGGATACGTCAGTACATATGCTGGCCGCCATTGATCGACAGGGTGGAGCCGGTGATGAAGCCGCCCTCGTCGGAGACCAGGAATTTTACGCCGCGCGCGATTTCTGAGGCCTGGCCGAGGCGACCAACGGGGATTTTCGCGACGATTTTATCCAGCACGTCGGCGGGGACGGCGCGGACCATGTCGGTGTCGATATAGCCAGGGGCAATGGCGTTGACGGTGATGCCGACGCGGGCGCCTTCCTGGGCCAATGCCTTGGTGAAGCCATGGATGCCCGATTTGGCGGCAGCATAGTTGACCTGACCATATTGCCCGGCCTGACCATTGACGGAGCCGATATTGACGATGCGGCCGAATTTGCGTTCGCGCATGCCGTCAATGACTGCGCGGCAACAATTGAAGCAGGAGCCCAGATTGGTATCCAGCACCGCCTGCCATTGTTCCGCATTCATACGGTGCATGGTGCCGTCGCGGGTGATCCCGGCATTGTTGACCAGAATTTCGATGGGGCCCAGATCCGCCTCGATCTGTTTTACCGCCGCCTGCACCGCGTCAAAATCAGACACATCGAATTTATAAACCGCAATGCCGGTTTCCGCCTTGAAGGCATTGGCCTTTTCATCATTGCCGGCATAGGCCGCCGCAACGGTATAGCCAGCGTCTTTCAATCCTGTGGAGATCGACGCGCCAATGCCGCGCGTTCCGCCCGTTACCAATGCCACTCTGCTCATCTTGATATGCCTCCCTGTTATTGTGACCTGTCCATCGTCGTTGCGACGGAGCATTTCTGCCAGATGTATCCCTTAACCCATTTGGGGCCGCTTGGGGCCTGTGTCCACTGTGGCACAGTCTGTTTTAGAATGCGACACTCCGGTTCGGGCCCTAACCCTTTTGTTTCGACAGGCTGCGGATCACCAGCGTTAGCTCGTCGCGCTCAAAACTTAAATCCTCGACATCGCCAGGATCGTCGGTTTTCGCCAACCGCGCCTTGATCTGGCGCAATACTTTTTCCAATTCCTGCACCATCAGCGCGCGCTCTCCGGCGGTGACATCTTCCAGCACCACCTCCTGCTCCATCATCAGATTGGCAAAGGCGTCCATGTCGGATTTACCCAGATCCACCAGTTTGGCATCCAGATCAACCCAGACATCTTCCCATTTGTCATACAGGGTTTTCAGCGCCGATCCGCGCCCGCCGCCGTGGGAAGACAGGGTTTCTTCCATGCCCACCATCAGGCGAACAAATTGCCATACATCCAGGGTCACATCCGCCATGGGGTCCATCCTTCATTACCAGAACTGCGTTTCTTGAACTCATTGCGCAACCTACGCCGGTTGACCGGATCAGAAAAGCATCGCGCAGGATACAGGGGGCGTAAGCGAAACGTCAGGAAATCGTCCAAAATCCGTAACAGAAGCCTGATAGCTAGACAGGCTACGGTGGCATTCCGTCATCGCACAGGAAGGTCAGAGTCATGATGATCGACGCCCAGACTTACGACGGACAGGATATGTTGGATACTGTTGGTGACGATGTCGCCGCCGCCTTCGCCTCCATCGAGGGTGAAATCCAACAGGTTGCCCATTGGATGGATGATGCCTTTGGCGAGATCGAGGCGGACGCCGCCCGTTATGCCCCGATGCTGACCAGCGTGGCCCGCCCGATGCGCGGCACATTGGCGATGGGGGTCGCCCTGTTCACGCGCATGACAGCGGTCATGCCCCGGCACCGCCTGATCAACCGGTAAACATATCCCGGTTCGTTTCCGCCCCCATTCGGAAAAGCTTCCCGACGCGGACGAGTCGCGCTAATTTCAGGCTATGAACTTTTTCCGCAGCCTTACCCAGCCGCGCCGCAAGACAGCGCCGACCCCCACGGAAACCCGCGTGACCGTGCCCTTGAACGGGCAGGAAACGGATGTGGTGCTGCGCCGACATCCCCGCGCCCGACGCCTGAAGTTGCAAGTTGATGGCAAGTTGGGTCTGCCTGTCTTAACTCTGCCGCCCGGCGTGACAGAGGCAGAGGGCCTGTCCTTTCTGAATCGCAATGCAGGCTGGACCCGCAAACGGATGGAAACACTGCCGGAAAAGGTTACCTTCGCCCCCGATGTGATTTTCCCGTTTCGCGGTCAGGACCTGCAGATCGATCACCGGCCCGATGCGCGGGGAACAGTTTCCATCGACGGGGACCGGCTGATTGTGTCGGGCGGGGCAGAGCATCTGAGCCGCCGGGTCACCGATTTCTGTAAGAAGCAAGCCAAGGCGACGATCAAGCCGCTGGCCGGACAATTGGCCGCAGAGCTGGGTCGGAAGCCCAACCGGATCACGATCCGGGACCAGCGAACCCGTTGGGGATCCTGTGCGGCGAATGGGGATTTGTCGTTCAGTTGGCGTCTGATCCTTGCCCCGCCGGATATCTTGGATTACGTCGTAGCCCATGAAGTCGCGCATCTGGTTCACATGAACCATTCCACCGCATTCTGGAAAACGGTCACTCAACTTTACCCACAGTGTGACCGCGCCCGGGACTGGCTTGGAATTCACGGGACGCGGCTGCACCGCATCGGTTGATCGGCACATCTGTCCTGCCGGGAGACCCAAACCAAAAGGAGCCTGAAATGGCATCGCGTATCGCACCAGGGTTTCTGGTGCTGGTGACCTCTTTGGTTGCGATGGGGGTCGCCTCCATGGCCTTGTATGTGCCCTCCCTGCCCGCCATCCGGGCGGAATTCGGGGTCCTGCCCAGCGACACCCAGGTCACGCTTACCCTGTTCTTTCTGGGATTTTCCTTCGGTCAATTGCTTTTTGGTCCGCTGTCAGATCGTTTCGGGCGGCGACCGGTCCTGCTGGTCGGACTGTCGCTATATATGGTAATCAGCCTGTCCTGCGCCTTTGCCACCAGCATTGAAATGCTTCAGGTCGGGCGCTTCTTTCAGGGGTTTGTTGCCTGTGTCGGGCCGGTGGTCGGGCGCGCCGTGGTGCGCGACGCCTTTTCAGGCAAAGCAGCCGCAGCCGCCTTTTCCGTTCTGGGCACGGCGCTGGCCGTGGTGCCCGCTATCGCGCCCATCCTGGGGGGCCAGATCCAGACCCATATCGGATGGCGCGCCAGCTTCTATCTGCTGGCCGCCCTCAGCCTGATCCTGTTGATTGTTTGCGCCTTCCGCCTGACAGAATCCCTGATCCACAAAAATCCCGATGCCATCAAACCTGTGCGACTGATTAAGATTTATGCGCATCTGCTGACCAGCCCCTATTTCATGGGAAATGTGCTGGTCTCCGGCCTGGCCTTTGCCGGCTTCTTTGCCTATTTCACCGAAGCGCCTTTTTTGTTCATTGGGGAATTGGGCCTGCGGGAAGACGCTTTCGGGGCCATGATGCTGTTTACGGTGACAGGCTATGCCAGCGGCAGTTTCCTGTCGGGGCGATTGGTGCCGCGCCTTGGATCCCGGCGTGTCGTCTTCATTGGCTGCGGCTTCCTTCTGGTCGGTGCCAGCCTGTTGCTGCTGCTATCGGGCACGTTGAGCCTGGTGAATGTGATTGCCCCGATGAGCCTGTACACGATCGGATTTGGCATGGTCATTCCAGGCAGCATGGCTGAAGCCCTGCGCCCTTTTCCAAGGGTGGCAGGCAGCGCATCCGCCGTTTTGGGGTTCTTTCAGTTCTTCTGTGCGGCAATGACCAGCCTGATCGTCCAGCCGCTATATGATGGTACTGCCGTGCTGTTGTCTGTGGTCATTCTGTCGGTCGCGGTTCTGGCCCTGGTCCAATATCTGATCCTGGCAAACACCATTCCCCCCGACGGGGAGGCCTGAGGATGATCACACGACCCGATCCCCGCGGCGTGGTGATTACCACATTGCTGGTGCTGATGGTCGCGACAGGTCCAATTTCGACTGACCTGTATCTGCCCGCCCTGCCGGGGTTACAGGGATATTTCGGGGCCTCTGCCGCGACGGTCCAGTTGACCCTGTCGGTCTATCTGGGGGCCTTTGCTGTGTCGCAATTGATCTATGGCCCCTTGTCGGATCGATTTGGCAGACGCACCGTCGTTGCCGCCGGGATGGGGCTTTACACCCTGGCCTCGCTGGCCTGTATTCTGGCCCCCACCATCGAATGGTTGATCGCCGCGCGCTTTGTTCAGGCACTGGGCGGCTGTAGCGGCGGGGTCATTGCGCGCGCCATCGTGCGCGATGTGCATGGCGCACAAGGGGCGGCCAAAGTGCTGGCCAAAATCGCGGCCGCGATGGGACTGGCCCCCATGATCGGGCCCGTTCTGGGGGGCTTTCTGACCAATCTTTTCGGCTGGCAGGCCTGCTTTATCGTGCTGACCTGTGCTGGCGGGATTGCCCTGTTCGGGGCCCTGTTCGTCTTGCAGGAAACCAATGCCACACTGGATTCAACCGCCCTGTCGCCGCGCCAGATCATGCGCAATATGGGCACCTTGCTGCGCGACCCGAATTATATGGGATATGCCCTGACTGCCAGTGGCAGCTATGCCGGGGCCTTCGCCTTTATCTCCGGGTCCAGCTTTGTCTTTATTCAAGTTCTGGGCGTATCTGTTCAGGGTTTCGGGTTCTGTTTCGCCGCTGGTGTGGCGGGTTACATCCTGGGCGCACAAATCGCATCGCGCCTGCCCGGCGGTGTACGAACGGTGGGCTGGGGCGCTGTGCTGAACATTGTGTTCGGCCTTGCCATGGTAATGCCAATACTGATCGGCATCGAAACCGTCGCCACCGTGCTGATCCCCATGGTTTTATATATGATTGGTATGGGGATTATTCTGCCCCATGCTCAAGCGGGCGCGGTTGGTCCCTATCCCCGCATGGCGGGCACAGCATCGGCCTTGTTCGGCACCATGCAATACAGCATCGCCGCCTTGTTGGGGATCGCCGTCGGGCAGGGTTTCAGCCTGGCGGGGGGTGTTACGCCCTTGCCCATGGCTTTCGGTATCGCCGGGGCAGGATTCTTCACTTTTATGTGTTACCTGATCCTTCTGCGCCCGTTCTTGTGGCGAAAACCGGATCTGGAATGAGGCAATACCGTGGCATTCTGAGCGCGCGTGCTTGACTCGCGTTGACGCAAGGACATGGGGATACCACTTGGATTGAAGTAAATTCATGCGCAACGATCATGAAACCGGGTGCACCACCCGCCATGCATGATAGTCTAAGCGCAAAAGCGCGCGTCAGCTTCCGGCGCAAAATATGTGAGGACGACATGACCCACCTAAGAAATCCAAATACCCTAAGGGACCGCCAAGTCCCGGATCAGAGCCAGGCTGTGGCCGAGCCCCTGTCGCATGATCCAAACACTGCCATTCGGCTGCGATTCCTGAATATGATGCTGGCGGCAACTTTGGGCTTGGCAATGCTGCTCGCCGCCCATCCCAGCTTTGCCCGGGGTGCCCCGGAAAGTTTTGCGGACTTGGCTGAAAAACTTTTGCCCGCCGTGGTGAACATTTCCTCGGAACAGGAAGTCAAGCGGGATGGCCCCTTCCCCGAACAATTCATGGAACGCTTTGGCCGTGGCGGTGAAAATCAAAGCCCACGCAAGGCGCAAAGCCTGGGCTCTGGCTTCGTGATCGATGGCACCAAAGGCATCGTGATCACCAACAATCACGTTATCGAAGGCGCAGATTCAGTCAAAGTCATCCTGCAGGACGACCATGAATATGTCGCCGAGATCGTTGGTTCCGACCCGTCCACCGATGTCGCTGTTTTGAAGATTGATCTGGATGGAAAAACCCTGCCGGAAGTGCCGTGGGGTGATTCTGACACAATGCGCGTTGGCGATTGGGTTGTTGCCATCGGGAACCCGCTGGGCCTGGGTGGGACCGTCACGGCAGGCATCATTTCCGCCCGTGGTCGCAATATTCAAAGCGGCCCTTATGACGACTATATCCAGACCGATGCCTCCATCAACCGCGGGAATTCTGGCGGTCCGCTGTTCAACATGGATGGCCAGGTGATTGGCATCAACACCGCGATCTTTTCACAAACCGGCGGGTCTATCGGGATCGGGTTTTCCATCCCATCCAACCAGGCCATGAATGTCGCCGATCAGATCCTGAAATACGGATCGACCCGACGCGGCTGGTTGGGTGTTTCCATTCAGGAAGTGACGAAAGATATCGCCGACTCCCTGAATTTGGAGGAACCCCATGGCGCCTTGATCTCCACCGTTCATGATGGCGGCCCCGCTTTGGCGGCTGGTTTCAAGGCCGGTGACGTTGTGGTCAAGTTTGGCGGCAAGAAAGTGGACGATACCCGCGAATTGCTGCGTCTGGTCGCCAATGCACCGGTTGACGAAGAAGTCGATGTCGAAGTCTGGCGCGACGGCAAGACAATAACCCTGTCCCCGATTCTGGGCCAGCGCGAAAAGATTGATCTGGCTGCCCTGTCCGATAATGGCATGCCCGAAAAAGGCGCTGGAACGATCAGCAAGCTGGACTCTCTGGGCCTGGAAATCGCCGGTCTGACCGATGAAATCGCCCAGGAATACGGAATTCAGTCCACGGAAGGTGGTGTTGTCATCGCCGGCGTCGCCAGTGGATCAGATGCCGAAGAAAAAGACCTGCGCGTCGGGGATGTGGTTCTGGAAGTGAACCAGAACGCGGTATCGACCCCGAAAGATGTCGAAACCGAAGTTCAATCAGCCCTGGATTCAGGCCGGTCATCGGTCCTGCTGAAAGTGTTGCGCGGGGATCGTAAGATCTTTGTCGCGGTGCGCTTCGCCCGATAAGAGGCTGCGCATCAAGGTCTCTCCTGTCCGGCGCTCGCCATAAGCCCGGTTGGGAATAAAGCCCCCGGACCCGAAAGGGCCGGGGGTTTTGCATTTTTGGGGGCTTTGCTTTTAGGATCAAACTATCTTGCCCCACTGCAAGGCTTCAGCTATGGCATTGACTATCGTGCTTGAGCTCATGCGAGCGCATGATGCTCGTATCCTTTTATGACTCTTAACAGGATTCCCATGACAGAGGCTCGCAACAAAGAATATCCCGTTTCCTGGGAAGAATTGCACCGTAACGCCCGTGCCCTGGCATGGCGATTGGCAGAATTGCAGCCCCTGGATGGCGTTGTCGCAATCACGCGGGGCGGATTGGTCCCTGCCGCCATTGTGGCGCGGGAACTGGATGTGCGGCTGATCGATACGGTCTGTGTCGCGTCCTACGACCATAAAAAACAGGGCGCAGCCTCCATCCTGAAGAATGCCGGACAGGCGGGCGATGGCGAAGGCTGGTTGATCGTGGATGACCTGGTCGATACCGGAAACACCGCCAAGATCGTGCGGGAAATGCTGCCCAAGGCGCATTTCGCCACCGTCTATGCCAAACCGGCGGGCCGCCCGCTGGTCGATACCTTCGTTACCGAAGTATCCCAGGATACCTGGATCCTATTTCCCTGGGATGTGGAACTGGCCTATGCCGAACCAATCCGCACACGGGGGCAAAAGCGCTGATCAAACGGCGCGCAGGGATCGCAGTTTCGGGTCCAGCGCATCGCGCAGCCCGTCGCCCAAAAGGTTAAGCCCCAACACCGTCCAGACGATGGCAAGACCCGGCAGGATCGCCTGCATCGGGCTGAGATACAGCAGGGTCTGGGCGTCGGCCAGCATTTTGCCCCAGCTGGGATCGGGCGGCTTAATACCCAGCCCCAGATAGCTGAGCGCGGCTTCCGCCAGAATGGCTGCGGCGAATTGAACCGTCGCCTGCACCGCAACGACGCCCGCAATATTGGGCAGCAAATGCACCAGTGCGATGCTGGGCCAGGGACGCCCAATGGCGATGGCGGCCTGAAGAAAGGGTCTGGCCATGATGGACAGCGCCGCCCCCCGCACCACACGGGCAAAGACGGCGATGTTAAAGATCCCCACCGCCACAATCACATTGATCATGCCGGGCCCATGAATGGCCGCGATCAATACCGCCGTCAGCAGCGCCGGAAAGGCGAAGATCAGATCAGACCCCCGGGCAATCGCCGTATCGATCAGACCATTCCGGTTCATCGCGGCAGCCAGACCCAGGGGCAGCCCCCCCGCCAATCCAACCCCAATTGCCGCCAGCCCGACCCACAAGGCCGTCTGGGCCCCCCCCATAATGCGCGACAGGATATCCCGGCCATACAGATCGGTCCCCAGCCAGTGGGCCATGCTGGGGCCTTGCAGGCGGTCGATGATGGATTGCTGATCCGCCGGATATGGGGTCCAGAAACCAGCCACCAGGGCGGTGATCAGCACGATCGCCGTCAGGGTCCCGCCAACCCACAATTGCGGCAGGGCTCCCTGTGCTTTTCGTCCCAGCATCAGCAACCGCATCACCGCACCCTCCGCAAGCGCGGATCGATAAAGCCATAGGCGATATCAACGAAAAAGCTGAGCACGATCACAAATCCAGACAGCATCAACACCAGATCGCGCACCAGAATAAGGTCCCGCTCAAAAATCGCCTTCAACAGCAATTGACCGATGCCCGGCAGGTAAAACACATTCTCGACAATCACCGACCCCGCCACCAGAAAGGCAAATTGCAGGCCCATCAGGGTGGCAATCGGGATCATCGCATTGCCCAATGTGTGCCCGAACAAGACCCGCGAGACGCTCAATCCCTTGGCACGGGCCGTCCGGACATAATCTTCCCCAAGCGTCTCCAGCATCGCGGCACGCACCATGCGGGACAAAATCGCCGCCTCAGAAAAACCCAAAGCCAGGGCTGGCAGGAACAGCGCCTTCAGCGATCCGACAGGATCATCCTGCCATCCGGGAAAGCCCCCCGCATTGAACCAGTTGTTCAGAACCGCAAAGACAAGGATCAACAATAAACCGAACCAGAAATTCGGCACAGCCAGCCCAATTTGCGCAAAGCCCATCAGGATCAGATCCGACAAACTGCCCCGACGCATCGCAGCGACCATTCCAACGGGCAGGGCAATTGCGGTCGCGATGGTGAAGGCCATCACCGCCAGGGGCAGGGAAACCGCCAATCGATCCCGCACCATGTCCCAGATCGGGATTCCATAAACCAGACTGTCGCCCAGATCGCCCGTCAGCAATCCGCCAATCCAGTCGCCATATCTCAGCAAGGCCGGGCGGTCCAGTCCAAGCTGGGCACGGATCGCCGCCAGCGTATCGGGCTGAACTTCGGTTCCCAACAGCAATTGGGCAGCGTCACCCGGCAGTAACTCCAGAACCCAGAACACCATCAGCGAGGCAACGAACAGGGTCAGCACCAACATCATCAACCGATGGGAGATGAACCCTGCCATGGCCTAGTTACAGGCTCCCAACCCGGATGGAATATGGCCTCTTCCCGCTCCTACTCCCACTCCTACTCCCACCGGGCACCGGTCATATCATTGGCCTGGATCGGCGCATTCTGCCACAGGCCTTTCAGATCCTTGCGCTGGACTGTGACCTTGGCCAATTGGAACAGAAACGCGTTTGCCGCATCATCGGCCAGCATTCGCTGCGCTTCCTTATACAGCGTATTGCGTCCCGCCGGGTCTGACACGGTATCAATCTTTGACATCAATGTTTTAAAAGCCGGATTGTCATAGCCAAAATAGTAATCATCCCTTGCATAAATGCCGATATCCAAGGGTTCCGTATGTGAAACGATGGTCAGGTCGAAATCATGATCGCCCTTGAACACCTCTGACACCCATTGGCCCCAATCGACTGGAATCTGTTCAACGTCAAAGCCTACGGCCTTCAATTGTGCCGCCACAATTTCCCCACCCCGCCGGGCATAGGTTGGCGGTGGCAATTTCAGCACCAGCTTTGTTCCAGGCGCAACGCCAGCCTGGGCCAACAGGTCTTTCGCTTTTTCCGGATCATACGGGGTGGCTTCGGTCAGATCGGTATAAGCCGGATTATGCGGCGCGAAATGCGACCCGATCGGCGTGCCAAAGCCAAACATGGCCCCATCAATAAGCGCTTGGCGATCAATTGCATGCTGGATCGCCTTGCGGACCCGAACATCCTGTAACAGCGGGCGGCGCTCATTCATCGCCAGAATGGTCTCTCCCTCGGTCGTGCCCTGAGTGACCACAAATCGCGGATCAGCCTCAAACTGTGCAACCGATTCCGGCGCGCCGATATATGGGACCGCATCGACATCCCCCGCCAGCAGGGCCGTCACCTGCGCGGAAGGATCGGCGATAATTTTGAAGGTGACGCTGTCCATCGCGGGCTTTTGCCCCCAATAATTTGAACTGCGGACCAGACGGATTGAATCACCGCGCGTCCAGTTGTCCAATTTATAGGGACCCGTCCCAACCGGATTGGTCTTGTTGGTCTCAGCAGAGGCGGGATCGACGATCACTGCATCGCCCCAGCCCAGATTCCACAGGAACAGACCTTCTTTCCGCTTCAATTTGATCACGACGGTTTGTGGATCGGGGGTTTCTATTGTCTCAATGGCGGAAAAAAGACCCTTCTGCGCATTCTCTGACCCTTCGGCAACCGCCCGGTCGAAGGAGAATTTCACATCTGACGAGTCAAGGGATGCACCATCGTGAAACGTCACACCCTTGCGCAGGATAAAACGATAGGTCAGCCCATCATCTTCAATGACCCAGCGTTCCGCCAATCCAGGCTTAACCTGACCCAGCGCATCAATGCGGGTTAATCCCTCAAACAGATTGGCATAGACAACTTCATCGATGGCAGCAGGCGCGCCCGCCGTCGGGTCCAGATGCGGCGGTTCCAGCGTGATCGCCAGGACAACACCCGTCTTTGCCGATGCCGGACCGATCAGGGCCATTGCCATAAAGCCGCCGGCGACCAGCAACCCCATGGTCCGAAACAGGACGCGACCAATACCCGAAACAGATTTAATGCCGTTGTTCTTTGTCATTGCTTTCCATCCCCACACCGCTGTTTCCAAGTATCCAGTGTTTCCAAGTATCCAGGCCTTCAAACGGCCCTTTGCGCGGCGCGATTAAACCCTATTCCAACGCACCGCGTCTACAGTAACCCACTGATAGCCTTATGTCATAGCCCCTTGTTGAATTTATCACGCCAGGCAGGCCAGCTATTGCCCAGAGACCGGGCCTCATAAACGCCACGGGCGATGGCGCGCGCCAGGACATCCGCACCGATCGCCCCTAATCGCGCAAGACCAATGGCATCAACCGACGGACCCTGTGCCGTCGCCAGGGCAAAAACCGTGTCCCCATCAAACGGCGTATAGACAGGCCGCACGGCCCGTGCCAAACCGGCCTGGGCCATTGTTACGAAGCGTTGGGTATCTTCATGCGACAGCGCGGCATCTGTCGCGACCACGGCGATAGTCGTATTGCTGCGCGCATAGGGTTTTGCATCGGCCCCCAGCTTTGGAAATACCGGGCCTGATGGAACCTTTTGCGACGGGCCGCACCCGCCAAATTCCTCACCAAGCTCGAACGGGGCGGCATAAAAGCGACCATCGTCGCCACAGACATCGCCAAAGCAATTCACCGCCACCAAGGCCCCAACCGTCGCCCCCGTGACAGGATCAACTGCAGAGGCACTGCCCAGCCCGCCTTCCAGACCCCCTGCCCGCGCGCCATATCCGGCCCCCGCCTTGCCCTGGGCGAACTCAACCCCCGCCGCTTCTATCGCCTGCAGTCCCAAGGCCCGATAGGGCGCATCCATGCCCCAATCCTTGTCACCGCCATTGACCAGATCAAACAGAATAGCAGCCGGAACGATGGGAACCAGCGGCCCTCCCGTCTTGTAGCCCAAACCATGGGCTGCCAGCCAAAGCTGAACCGATCCCGCCGCATCCAGACCAAAGGCCGACCCGCCCGACAGAACAACCGCATCCACCGACTGGACCAGCCTGCCCGGGGCCAGCGCATCAGTCTCGCGCGTGCCGGGCCCACCGCCCCGCACATCCACGGCGGCCACAGCACGATTTTCACCACACAGAATGACAGTCGTACCGGTTTGACATGTCACGTCATGCGCATTCCCAACGGTCAAACCGGCGACATCTGTCAGGGCATTGCCGGGGCCGGGGCGTACCTCACTCATGACGCATCCTTCTCATCCCCCACAGACCAATCTAGGTCCGGGTCCAACGGATAGATCGGTCGTCGCAGGGCAGCATAGCCCAGTTTGGCGTTATCGGACGTCGTCACACCATCGCCATCCAACGTCAGGGTATGTTGAGCCAGAGTCCCAAAACCCGCCCGATAATGAATGCGGGATTTTAACAACAGGTACTTCGTCCGGGTCGGATCAATACCCATCATTCTAAAGACACCGATATCCCAGGGTTCATGGTGCAAGGAGGTAACGATCAACCGCACGCCCTGCACTCGCAGCAAGGCTGTTGGACCGCAGGAGACTTCTACGCCGGTATACATTGGCCCTTCAACTGTAAATCGCCCATCCGACAGGCCTTCGACAATGCCGGTCACGGGCAGCGGCTGTCCCGTTCTGTTCAGGCTGGGCATATCGGTCTTGCCTCCCAGATCCAGCGATACAGTTGCACCCGGCCCGGCCTCTTTCATTGCCGCCACCGCCGCTGGATCCCAGACGGTGGCCACCGCCACGTCCTGCAAATCCTGACGCAGGACTTCCGCGATCACGGTCATGACATCCTGCGTTGCGCCGGATCCGCAATTATCCGCATGATCCAACAATATGACAGGTCCGGTATTATATCCTTTTGCCAGTGCCACCGCCTGGCCCAGATCATGGGGTTGATAAATGAAGTCGGCTCTGGCACCCCAGCATTTGGTCAACAGATCATCCCGCGCCGCTTCTGCCAGATCAAAATCCCCCTGATCGGCAATCACGATGGCGCTGGTTCCTGCATCTTCGATATCAGACAAGGCAAATCCGCCAAAGACAGTCGCCGCCCCGATCCCGTCTCGGGCTTCCCAATGGCGGCACTGGGCGATGATATCGCGCATTGGGGCGTCATCGGTCCCCTGCCTCAAGGTCTGCGATAACAGCGGCACCTGGCCCCAGGCCATGACCGGCTGCGCCTCCCCCCTGGCCGCAGCCAGCACAATCCGCCCCACCTGATCGGCGACCTCATACATATCGACATGGGGATAGGTCTTATACCCAATCAAGGCGGTGCAGTTTTCCACCATCTCTGCGGTCAGGTTACAATGCAGGTCACAGGTGACCGCGATGGGAAGCTCGGGGGCAATCTCTCGAATGGCGCGCAGCAGGGCACCCTCTCCATCCGGCGTGCCGTCCGCCACCATGGCCCCGTGCAGGTCCAACAAGGCAACATCACAGCCACGGGCAACTTCTTCCAAAATCTGATCGGTCAAATGCTGATACGCCTCTGCCGTCACCAGCCCGGCAGGCATGGCTTCGGCGGCAACCGGGGTAACAATCTCCGCCCCGTCCGCCTCTGCCAGCCGAAAATAGGCCGCCAGCGGCATCCGCGTGTCGCGATAGGTGCGCACCACATCAGCCCCATACTGCAACCCCCAATCCTGAAACCGCGCCAGATCGGTCGGAATGGGCGAAAACGTATTGGTCTCATGCTTCAACATCGCACATAAAATGCGCATGGTCAGGCTCCATCCGTTTTTTGCATCATGCCAATCTGTCAGAACATTACAATGCGCGTTGACCGGAAATTAGCCATCATCGCTGCGGGCACGTTCGGGTAGGGTTAAGGCAAAAACGGTGCCCGTCGAGCCGGTTGTGCGCAAAGCCAGGTCCCCGCCATGGCTGCGGGCCAGTTCACGGGCGATAGACAGGCCAAGGCCTGTGCCCCCTGCTTTTCCAGATCCTTCAAAAGGCAGGAAGATGTTTTCCAGGGCGCGGGGTGACAAGCCCGGACCATCATCCTGCAGCGTGATTTCCACCACATTATCCTTGCACCGGCCCGTGACGGTTATGCATGTCGCCCCCGCCTCTGCCGCATTGCGCAAAAGATTGTTCATGATGCGAAACAATTGTGCCCGGTCGCCATGCACTGACAGCCCTTCATCCACGCCATTTTCCAGTTCCGCCCCATTGGGCAGGCCAAACCCGGCCTCTGTCACGACACTGGCGATCTTCACATCGCTGAGCATCAGATCCGGCGTATCATGGCCGACATAGTTCAGCGTCCGGGTGCACAGGGCGACCGCGCGGTCTATTGCATCCAGGATACCAGGGGCAATACGCCGCACCTCAGGATCTTCAGAGGTTTCCAATCGATCCGACACGACCAGGGCGCTGGACAGGATGCCGCGCAGATCATGATTGATCTTAGCCACCGCCGTGCCCAGGGCGGCCAGATGTTTTCGCTGGGTCAGCGCATCGCGGATTGTAGTCTGCATTGATGCCAGTTCCCGTTCCGCGACACCAATTTCATCCAATCGCGTGCTGGGGCGCATGACCAGGCTTTGGTCTTCTGGATGGGACCGAAACTGAATCATGTTCCGGGTGATGCGCTTCAACGGCCTTACCAATTGCCGCCGCAGCACCAGAAAAACCATGAAGGCCGTTGATACCGAGATAGCGAGGCTGAGAAAGAAAATCCGTACCGCAAAGGCCCGGATCGCCTCCCGCAAGGGCGCATCGTGGAACACAATCTCGATCTCTACATCCGGATTCCGGGGTGACGGGCCAATGACGCGCACAACTTGTTCCTTGTCCTGAACCAGGGCCAGCAAAGCCTGACCGATCATGGTCATGGGGCTTTCCTGGGTCGGAATCAGGGTTGCCGCAATAGGGGGGGGCATTTCCTGCATCAGCGATAATTTTGAATCGCCGCGTTTTGCCGCCACAGAATAAGCGCCGACGAAACCAAGCAGTTCCGCTGTCATTTCCTGTGACACCATCCCGTCTGGCGAAACCTCCAGAACCAGCACCGCCAGATGCGCGGCCTGCAACCGGTCTGCCAGATAGGTTTCACGAAAACGTGCCACAGAAGGGGCGAAAATCAGCACTTCCGCCAGCATCACAAATATCACTGTCAGCAACAAAAGTCGTGCAGAGAGACTCTTCATAAACACCCCTAATTGCGCATTCTCAGGCTATTGACCCCTATCACAACACGAATCATGGCTGATTCGTCTTGCAACGCGTTGACTTGCGCGCCTCACCCCACTATACAGCGGCGTCGAAATCCGGGGCGCAACCCCAAAGACGTCGGAGACGGAACTGTGAAACGTACTTTTCAACCTAGCCGCATTGTTCGCAAGCGCCGCCATGGCTTTCGCGCGCGTATGGCAACAAAATCTGGTCGTATCATCCTGGCAAATCGTCGGGCTAAAGGCCGCAAGAAGCTGTCCGCTTAAGCCATTGAACAAGCCCGTTGTCTAACAGCCCACGCGCCGGTAGCCATGCTTTTACGGACGATCACGCTGGACAGACTGAAAAAACGGGCGGACTTCTTGCGTGTAACGCGTGAGCGGAACAGCGCGGGTATGCCTGGTCTGGTCTTACAAGCAGCCCCTTCCGGGGTGGCTTCCAGAGCAGTCGGGCCCGCTGCGGCGATGATCGCGGACCAGAACGCGCATTCAGACCAGACTGAACCAGCGGGCGGCGGAGACGGCGCCCGCATTGGCTTTACAGCAAGCCGAAAGGTTGGCAATGCTGTTGCGCGAAATCGGGCCAAGCGACGCCTCAGGGCATTATCAATGGAAGTGATGACACAACATGCCATGCCGGGACGGGACTATGTTCTTATCGCGCGGCAAACCACACCAACACGGGACTATAATGCGCTTCGGGGCGATCTGGAACGGGCGCTTAAGCGGTTAAAACTTTGGCGGTAGCACAGTTAGCGCCCCACAGGTGCAGAGGAAGAGGCAAGGCGGATGAACGAGAATAACAGGAATCTGGCGCTGGCAATCGGCCTGTCGATGTTGGTTTTATTCGGCTGGCCCTTCATCCAGGGTCATTTCTTTCCCGCGCCCCCCAAGCCCGTTCAAACCCAATCTTCCCCATCCAACACATCCTCTTCTTCCATGGGAGACCAGGCTGGCACGGGAGAACAGGCTGGCGTTCCAGGTTTGCCCAATACAGGTGACGCGACTGCTACAGGCGTGGTGTCGCGCGATGAAGCGCTGACACAATCCCCCCGCATCACCATCAATACGCCCCGCCTTAGCGGATCGCTTAATCTAAAAGGCGCGCGGCTGGATGATCTGATTCTGAATGATTATCACCAGACCATCGAAGAATCGTCTCCGAAAATTGATCTGTTACAGCCGACCGGCGGCACCAATCCCTATTTCGCCCAATTTGGTTGGACTGGCGAAAACGGCTTGGATGTCCCGACCAGCGATACGGTGTGGAGCGCAGACAGCCAAGAATTGGATGTCGGCAAGCCGGTCACCTTAAGCTGGACCAACGATGCCGGAGTTCGGTTTGAACAGGTAATCAGCCTGGATCAGAACTTTATGTTCACGGTGGATCAACGGGTCATCAATAATTCAGGCGACACCATTTCCGCCACGCCCTATGGCCGGATTTTCCGGGGCGAAAAGCCGGAAACCCTTGGTTTTTATATCTTGCATGAAGGCCTGATCGGCGTTTTTGACGGCACGCTGCACGAACGTAAATATGATGATCTGCCCGACGAACCGGGCATGAAGGAAAGCTTCCCCACCACCGGCGGCTGGATGGGCATTACCGATAAATATTGGCTGGTTGCCCTGATCCCGGACCAGAACAATTCTGTTACCGGCACCTTCCGTCAGACCGGCACCGCGGACCCGCAATATCACGTGAATTATATCATGACGCCACAGGCTATCGCGCCGGGTGACACGATGGAACAAACCGGGCGGATTTTTGCCGGGGCCAAGGAAACAACGCTGCTAGACAGCTATTCCGAAAACCTGAACATCACCAATTTCGACCTGGCGGTTGATTTTGGCTGGTTCTATTTCCTGACCAAGCCGATCTTCTACGTCATCCATTGGCTCAACAGCGTGCTTGGTAACTTTGGTCTCGCAATCATCGGCATGACCACCTTGTTCAAGATTTTCCTGTTCCCGCTGGCGCAGAAATCCTACAAATCCATGAGCAAGATGAAGCTGTTGCAGCCGAAGATTGTCGAAATGCGCGATCGCGCCGGCGATGATAAGCAAAAACTGCAACAGGAAATGATGGCGCTGTATAAGAAGGAAAAGGTAAATCCCCTGGCTGGGTGTTTGCCGGTTCTGGTTCAGATCCCGATTTTCTTCTCGCTGTATAAGGTCTTGTTTGTCACCATCGAAATGCGCCATGCGCCGTTCTTTGGCTGGATTCACGATCTTTCCGCCCCGGATCCCCTGGGCATGCTGACCCTGTTCGGACTGATTCCCTGGGATGTGCCAACCCTTCTGCACATTGTGAATATCGGACCCTGGCCGCTGATCATGGGCTTTACCATGTGGTTCCAGCAAAAACTGAACCCGCCCCCTGCCGATCCGATTCAAGCCAAGGTTTTTGGCCTTATGCCGATCTTCTTCACCTTCATTCTGGGAGGTTTCCCCGCCGGTCTGGTGATCTATTGGGCCTGGAACAACTCGCTGTCGATCTTGCAGCAATATGTCATCATGCGTCAGATGGGCGTCGCGATTGGCGGCGGTAAGGCTGATACGTCAGACAGCACTGACGGGACGAAATCCGTAGCGGGCAAATCCGCATCCCCGAAGGCGATTTCTGACGACAGTGCACAGAAAGCCACCTCAAAAGACCCTGATGTTTCAAATGCCGCTGCAAAAAAGACCGCTGGCAAGAAAGCCGCCGGTAAAAAAGCATCGGGGAAAAAGGCATCTGGCAAAAAGGCGCGTGGTAAGAATGCCCCGCCCGCAAAACCCAGCAACGACGACAGCGCGGCTGACTAACACCCCGCTGCACAGAGGCGCCATTCGCTATGGTCGATTTCGACGCCAACAGCCAGGATGAGGCCGCGCTGGAAACAGGGCGCCTGCTCTTTGCAAAAGAATGCACATTCATGCTGGGCTGCGTGACATTGGAGCAATTGCCTGCCCCGACCCTGCCAGAAATTGCCTTTGCGGGGCGGTCCAATGTTGGAAAATCCAGCCTGATCAATGCCCTGACGGGCAGGAAAGCCTTGGCCCGGACCTCCAACACGCCGGGACGCACACGAGAGATCAATTTCTTCGAATTCCGCGACAGGCTTCGGCTGGTCGATATGCCAGGCTATGGCTTCGCCAAAGTGCCCAAGGCCGTGGTTGAAGGCTGGACACAGCTGATCCATGATTATCTGCGCGGTCGCGCCGTGCTGCGTCGCCTGTGCGTGCTGGTCGATGGTCGCCACGGCCTGAAGCCCAATGACGATCAGCTGATGACCCTGCTGGACAAGGCCGCTGTTAACTATCGTGTGGTCCTGACCAAGGCGGACAAGCCCCATTCCGCCGAAATACGCAGAATATACGACGATGTCGTGCTGGCGCTGAAGAAACACCCCGCTGCGGTTCCGGAACCCATGATCACCAGCGCCGAAAAGGGTCTGGGGATCGCAGAATTGCGGGCAGAACTTGCAAGCTTTGCGGAGCCCCCGGTATCGGGCTAATGTGGCAGCGGATCAAACAGGAAAACGGAATTGACCATGACTGAGGACGGAACGGCAGCAAGTCATCATCCAGGGGCGGGCGACAAGGCGCGACGCCGGGTAGAATGGCTGGCGCAAGCAGGCATCTTAACGGAAGCCCTGCCGTTTATGCGGCGTTACAATGACAAGACACTGGTCATCAAATACGGCGGCCACGCCATGGGTGACGCCCGATTGGCCAGCCTGTTCGCGCGCGATATCGTTCTGCTGAAGCAAGTCGGCGTGGATCCAATCGTGGTGCATGGCGGCGGCCCGCAAATCGGCCAAATGCTGAACCGAATGCAGAAAGAAAGCGTCTTTGTCGATGGCTTGCGGGTCACAGATCAGGAAACCGTCGACATTGTTGAAATGGTTCTGGCGGGCAGCATCAACAAACAGATCGTCGCCTCCCTGCAATCCGAAGGCGGGCAGGCAATTGGCCTGTCTGGCAAGGATGGCGGGCTGATCAAGGCACGCAAACTGTCACGCACGACGAAGGACCCTGAAAGCAATATCGAAATGGTGTTGGATCTGGGCTTTGTCGGCGAACCCTATGAATGCGACACGACCATTCTGGAAATCCTGCGCAAAAGCGATTTCATCCCCGTCATCGCACCGATCGGCATGGGGGAGAATGGCCAGACCTATAACATCAATGCCGATACAGCGGCGGGTGCCATCGCTGGGGCCGCAGGCGCCAAACGCCTGTTGTTACTGACCGATGTTGCAGGCGTGCTGGACAAACAAGGCCAGTTGATTCCTGAAATGACAGTATCCGAAGCGGAAAAGCTGCAGGAGCAAGGTATCATCAGTGGCGGTATGATTCCAAAGATCCAAACCTGTATCGATGCAGTCCGGGGCGGCGCTGATGGCGCGGTTATCCTGGATGGTCGATCACAGCACCAGATTCTGCTGGAACTGTTCACCGAACACGGCACAGGAACCCTGATCCGCGCGGATTAAAGCATTAGGGGAGCATGGTGCGGGCGACATCCTGTAACATGTGCAACTGATCGCGCACCGTCCGGATTTCATCCAGATCAAGGGTTGTTGTGATCAAGGCTGGCGTCAAATTCGCCCGAATCAGATCGCGCCCATCGGGGCCGCACACCTTACTGAGCCCTGAAAAACCCGGCCCCTGGTCTGAGGCCGCGAAATCGCAATAAGCAACGAAAATGCTATTCTCATAGGCGCGGCTGGGGATCACGACATCCGACACGATCCGCCATTTCGCATTCAATGCTGTGGGGATCAACAGGACGGACGCCCCCGCCAGTGCGGCCTTGCGGGCATTTTCCGGAAACTCGATATCATAACAGATCAACAAGGCGCATTGAACGCCCGCAACGGTGAACAGAGACCCCGAAGATCCGGTCGAAAAGCATTCCTTTTCATAGTCACAGGGCAGATACTGTTTACGATAATTATGGGCCAAAACGCCCGATGGATCGAAATAGGCCGCGCTGTTATAGCGCTGTGCACCTGCCTGTTCAGAATAGCCCAGCACCAACCCGACCCCATGGGCCTTCACAAGGGCACCAACCTGGCGCAGGAACGGGCTGTCCTGGGATACCGCCATAGCCCTGGCGCGGTCTTCCTGACCATAGCCGCAGACAAACAGTTCCGGCGTCAGCAACAGATCCGCCTGCTGCGCGGCCGCGTCCTTCAGGGCGGCCTCCAGATCGTTCAGAACATCAGAAAAACCGCGGTCCATGGGGGCCGCCTGCAAAAGCGCCAGGGTCATCATCGTCATAAAAATACAATCCGCATTCAATGCAGGCCCAAAAATTGTGGCAACCACAGGGACAGGGCGGGGATAAAGGTCACCATCAACATTACTGGCAGGGCGACGAAGAAAATCAGGGACAAAGCCGGTGCAACAGCCTTATGAATCGACACTTTCCCGATCCGACAGGCCATATACAGGATGGGTGCGACCGGGGGGCTGTTTGCCCCGATGACAACAGAACAGGCAACGATGGAGGCGTAATGTACCGGATCCACCCCGTTCGCTATCATCAAGGGCATCATCAGCGGCGCGATAACAACAGTGACGGACAAATCATCCATGATCATGCCCACAAAGATCAGGAAGGCATTGACCAACAACAGGATCAGGATGGTGTTTTCGGTCACCTGGGTAACCGCTTCTGTCAGTTCCTGTGGCACGCTTTCCGCCACCATGATGCGCCCGATCATAAAGGAAAACAGCAGGATCAGAATAATTGTCCCGGTTGTTTCACCTGCTTCCAGCAGACTCTTCTTAAATCGTGCCAGGGTTAAATCCCGATAGATGAAAAATCCAATCAAGATAGCCAGGAACAAAGCCACCGCCGCCGCCTCTGTCGGGGTGAAAACACCCCCATAAATGCCGCCTAGAATAACAACCGGCATCATCAGGGCTGGCGCCGCCCGAACCATAGCGCGAAAGCCCGTATCGCCATTCTCTTGCGCCTTCAATGCAGCAAGGCGTTCTGGCGTATCCTTCAGAATGCGACGCGTCGTCCATTTGTTGAACAACAGCAATCCGACCATCAGCATCAGACCCGGCACGACTGTTGCTGCGAACAGGGCCGTGATCGACTGTTTGGTCACAACCCCAAATAAAATAAGAGTGATAGAGGGGGGAATAAGAATGCCCAACAAAGACGAAACCCCAAGCAAGGCGCTGGTATAGCCCCTTGGATATCCTCGTTCCGCCAGGGGATCGATCATGATCGTGCCGATGGAGGCGACGGCGGCTGTCGCGGTCCCTGAAATCGCGCCAAATACCCCTGAAGACAGGATCATCGCCCCGCCCAGACCGCCCTTGCGGCCCTTCAGGGTCAGCGACATGAAACGGATCAAGCGCTCCGCCACCCCACCGCTTTGCATCAGATATCCCGCCAGAACGAACAGCGGCAGCGCCAGCAGAATGACGGAATCAAGCGATCGGAACCCCTGTAGCAACAGGGTCGATGTATTCACATCATACGCCCAGACCAGATACATCAGCACACCGGCAAAGGACCAGGCGACGGGCACACCAAACACCATAAGCCCCATCAACAACGCAATTGCCCAAACCGCTTCCATGGGTCAACCCTCCCTTGACGGGGACCGGACACAGACCAGTCGGACCGCATGGATAAAATCACGCAGGGCATAGACCGAACACAGCACCGCGGCCAACACGATGGCCGATTGCGGTAACATCAAAGGAAGGCCCAAGGCGGCGGTCGTCTGCGGCCGTTTGATCGACCAGGCGACCATATCCTGTGCCAGGCTGAGAAAGAACAGGCTGAGCACCACCATGATGACCGACACGGCCAGCGTGTGGAAGGCGCGCACCCGATCACTGCGAATGGAATTGGTCAGGAAATCAACAACCAGATGCTCTTTGTTTCGGGCGGCGATAACCGCCCCGCACATATACAGCCAAATCGCCGACAGCGTTGCCATTTCCAGCACCCCGACGACGGACCAGCCCAATACGAAACGGGCCAAAACCAGAAACAAAATAAACCCGGTGACAGCGAGATTGGTGACAATCACAACCAGGCCCATAATGCCCATAATCACCCGGTCGACTTTTTCAAGAATCTGCAACACGCGCACACCCCCACCAATAGCCCAAAGCAATGGGCCGCTGTCATTTCGACAGCGGCCCAGTACCTTTATTTCACATTCGCACGGATCAAGTCCATGAGTTCCTTACCAACATCATTGTCCATTTGTGCCCAGACTTCGGCCCGTACCTTTTTGGCAATCGGGGCGATCTGTTCATCCGTCAGTTCGATATATTTCATCCCTGACTGGATCGCCAAATCCACATAGTGCTGGTCTTCCGCTTGTGCTTCTTCAAACTGCTTTTCCATTTCAACAACAGCTGCATCCTGAATCAGCTTCTGATGTTCCGGCGACAGCTTTTCAAAGCTTTCCAGATTGGCCAGCAGGTTGCCGGTCACGAAAGTGTGCTTGGTGCGGACGTAATAATCCAGAACATCCCGGAAGTATTCATAATCCCAGTAAATGACATTACCGGCATCCCCATCCACAACCCCGGTCTGGATCGAGGTATAAACTTCGCCCCAATCAATCGCAGCCGTTTGATATCCCATGGCTTCCAGAGTTTGCGGGAAGGGGAAAATCGGCGGTGTGCGAACTTTAATATTCTGCGCACCCGCAATGTCCGTCGCATAACTTCCCCGTGTGGCAACACCGTTGAAGCCTTCCGGCCAGGCGCCAAAATATTTCAGTCCGATATCGTTGAAGACCTGATTGACGGCACCATTGACCCAGCCGCCTGGCTTATAGGCCTCAAAGGCCTCATCCCAGGAGGTGACCATATATGGGGTATTGAGGATACCAATACGCTTGTCATAAGAAGTAGACGGCCAAGACAGCATCAAGTCCACTTCCCCCGCAACAAAGAGGTCAAAAACCTCCAACTGACCGCCCAGTTCATTCTGATAGAATAGCTTTACCTTGATCTCCCCGTTTGAGCCTTCCTCAATGGCCTTAGCCCAACTGGCGATGGCCTGACCGGATGGTGAATCCCGGTCCCCGGAATCGGTTGCGATTTTCAGTTCGGTTTCGGCGAATGCCGGTGCGGCCATCAGGCCGGCGGCCATGGTCGCAGCGACGAGCATTTTCTTAATCATCTGAGTCTCCCATTTAGAACCATGCCCCATATAATTGGACATAACGATTGTTACGCTATTTGCATAACGTGCGTTATGTGGTTAATTGAGTCAATGATAAATTTCCAGACAGCATCGGTCGATCAAGGATATAAATTTGAATCAGAAGGATGCTTCCAGCGCAACGCGCACCCTGACACGAGACGATTGGGTCAAGGCGGCACGCACTGTTCTAATCGAAAAAGGCATATCGGGCGTCCGATTGCGCAGTCTGTCCGAATCTTTGAACGCAACGACAGGTGCGTTTTACTGGCAATATCGCAAATTGGAAGACCTGCTGGAAGACGTGCGTCAGGATTGGGCCCGAACCAATAGTGATCCCTTTACTGAGGCCATCGAAGCAGCAGGCCCGGACGGCATGCGCCAATATCTGGCCTATGTGCGTGTGCTGGTCTTAGACGGCACTGTGGATCCGCGCTATGACAATGCAATCCGGGACTGGGCCCACAGTTCCCCGCGCACCGCTGAGGTCCTTAAGACAATTGAAATCAAACGGATCGACCAGTTAACATCGGTCTTCAAAGCCATGGGTTTTCAGGACAAGGCGGCCATCATTCGGGCGCGCGTTACCTATTTCCACCAAACCGGCTATAACGCGATGCAAATCAAGGAAACTCAGGAAGAGCGCCTGCGCAACCTGCCCTACTATGCGGAAGTTCTGACAGACAGCACAGTGATGCACAGGCTGCCTACGCCCGATGATGTTCGGAATTTTCTGCTGACCGGTGGATTTCCGGATTCCGGGGTTGAAAAAAGCTAAAGCCCGACAGCCGCCTCTTTCTCCGCCCGCAATGCAGCAATGCGATCCCGCTCCCGCTTGCCAATCCGTTCACTTTCAGACTTAAGCTGACCACAGGCGGCCAGAATATCCTGACCGCGTGTCTTGCGGATCGTCGCCACCATCCCGGCCTTGTGCAGGATGGCCAGAAAACGCTGCATCCGATCCGGGTCGGAACATTCATAGTCACTGCCCGGCCAGGGATTGAACGGAATCAGGTTCATTTTCGACGGAATGCCTTCCGTGATGCGCAGCAAGGCCCGGGCATCGGCATCGGAATCATTCACGCCCTTCAGCATGACATATTCCCAGGTCACACGCCTAGAATTGGTCAGGCCTGGATACTCCTTCACCGCTGCCATCAATTGCGCGATGGGATATTTGCGATTGATCGGAACGATCTGATTGCGCAATTCGTCGCGCACAGCATGCAGCGACACAGCCAGCGACAGGCCCATTTCCTCGCCCACGCGCTTGATGTCGGGCACCACGCCGGACGTCGACAACGTGATCCGGCGGCGGCTGATCGCAATGCCATCCCCGTCGGCGACCAGGCGCATCGCGGCCAGCACGTTATCGGTATTATACAGTGGCTCCCCCATCCCCATCAGAACGATATTGGTGATGCGGCGGTCGCCATCTTCTGCCTTGCCCCAATCATTCAGGGAATCCCGGGCCAGCATGACCTGACCAACGATATCGCCTGGCGTCAGGTTTCGCACCAGCTTCTGCGTGCCGGTATGACAGAAAGTGCAGGTCAGTGAACACCCGACCTGGGACGAAATGCACAATGTCCCCCGGTCAACTTCCGGGATGAACACCATTTCCGCCTCATTGCCATCTTCATAGCGCAGCAGCCACTTTTCCGTGCCGTCCGTAGATTTCTGATGCATCGACACGCGCGGGCGATTGATATGACAGGTTTCTTCCAGGCGCGCCCGAAAGGCCTTGGACAGATCTGTCATCGCGCTGAATTCCGACGATCCACGATAATACATCCAGCTATACAGCTGTTTCGCCCGAAAGGCTGGTTCGCCCATATCCGCGACGACCTTGGCCAGACCTTCACGATCCAACCCGATCAGGGGAATGCGCGTATCCACCAGGGGCCCTGAAATGGGCGCAAGGGCACCCCCTGGCAGAAAATCATTGAGTTGGGCGACGTCGCTCATCATCTATCCTAAAGAAATCCATCGCGTTTGATGCAGGTCATACCGTCCAAAGGGGGTCTGTGTAAACTGGCGACCAACAGAACCAAAGGAGACGATCCCGTGGCATTCGAAGAATACAAGGCTGAAATCTCGCTTCTACTGTCCCAGATCAGCGGAGATCCGGGCAACGCCCATGAAATACAAATGCGCCTTCATACCCTGTTTGGCACAATGCGCGCAGAAGGCCTGCCCGTCCCGGAAGACCTGAAAACACTGGAGGCCGAATTAGAAGAAAGCTTCGGCCCCGCCGCACCCAAAACCTGATGGGCCGGTGTCTTATGGAACGCCACAGGCCTTGTTTATCGTCTCATTCGCCGCAGTAAAGCCGGTCAGCGAATAGATATCCTTGGTCACCGTGCCCCGGGTGGACGTGCCGGTCACCGTCATTGTTGCCCCGGCGCGCATGGTCTGGACAATTCTGGGCTCATCCTCGCGCCAGGCATAGGCACCTTCCCCGCTGGTATACAAATCGAACTTCGCCCCGCCGATTTCCAGCTTCACCAAAGAGCCCTCCTTAATCGGATAACCCATCTGGAATCCGACTTCACCGGTCGCCCCTTCCTTCGGACGGTGCATCACAAAGGCCCAGATCGGTCCGCGTTTGGAATAATCCCCTTCATCCTTCAAGGGCTTGGACGCCATCGTACAGCGTTCGCCGCCACCCTGCTGATAGGTATAGGCTTGCCAATCCCCAAATTCGCCCAATGATTTATGGTCTTGCGCATAACCAGGGCTGGTCACAACCAATAACAGGGCAAAAGCCCCTATCAGCATGCGCGAAATAGCCTGGGGCAGGATGGGCATAAGTCTTTGAATGCGGGTCATGGTCTCACTTCATTGCCGGTCTGAGTTTAATCCAAGCCTATCACCCTTCCCTGTGTAAGGATGAAGACCACTTTACCATGCCTTCTAAATAAGGCTATTTTTTGAATATGCCAATGATCCGGCACAGCAAAGCTTTCGTATTCCCCATTATGGATCAGTCAACGGTAGTCATAGAGGGAATAGGCCTGTCTTCACGATCTCACAATCGTCTTCGACAGCCACGCTCTCACGTCATCAGGACAGGGTCCAAGAAAAAGTTTATGACAGACGCTCACCATGCCGACTCGCAACAGCTTGTAGAATGGATGCAGCGCCTGGCCGGGTGTCAGGATCGGGATGCGTTTGCGGGCCTGTTTGCCTATTTCGCGCCCCGCATCAAGGCGTATATGATGCGCAGCGGATCAGACAATGCCGCTGCAGAAGAATTTGCCCAAGAGGCAATGTTGATGGTGTGGCGTAAGGCAAACAGCTTTGACGCCAGTCAGGCATCGGTGGCGACCTGGGTGTTCACAATTGCGCGTAACAAGCGCATCGACGCCTTTCGCCGGATCAACCGGCCGGAACTGGATCCGGACGATCCCCTGCTGCAACCCGCTGCGGAACCAATGCAGGACGATAAGGTGGTTGAGGATCAAACGGCACGAACCATTGCAGCGGCGATGGATCAGTTGCCGGAAGAACAAGCGGTTATGTTGAGAATGGCATTCTACGAAGACAAGGCCCATAGCGAGATCGCGGACGAAACCGGGCTGCCCTTGGGCACGGTGAAATCCCGGCTGAGGCTGGCAATGGGCAAGCTTCGCAGTCTTTTAGGAGATACGGAATTATGACGGCTGCACATTCTGTCGCGGTAAAGCCGCGCACGGCCGAACCGGTCCATCATCTGTCCGAAGATCTGTTGCTGGACTATGCGGCTGGAACCCTGGACGAGGCGGCATCCCTGGTCGTCGCATCCCATTTGACGCTGTGTTCGGCCTGCCGATCCGAGTTATCCCGGCTGGAAGCCATCGGGGGGGCCCTATTCGCCACCATGCCGCCGATGGACCTGTCGGCAGGTGCCCTTGAGGCCGCGCTGGCTGCATTGGATTCATCTGATCTGGATGGCCTGCCGGCCTCCGCAAGCCAAAAGCATGCTGTTGTCGACAGACAGGCATCGATCCTGCCGCGCGCTATTCAACGCTATCTGGGCGGGGATTTGGACACGGTGGCCTGGAAACGATTGGGGATGGGCATTGAAACAGCGGAAATTACCCTGTCCAACAGTGATGAATCCAAGGCCGGAAAGCGATCCTTCCTGTTGAAAGTGCCCGCTGGGAAAGCCGTTCCGCAGCATACGCATGATGGAAACGAATTGGTTCTGATCCTGCAGGGCAGCTACAAGGATGAAATCGGCACTTTCGCCAAAGGCGATGTCGCCATCAGCGATGGCAGCATTGACCACCGCCCCGTCGCAGGAGAAGGCGAAAGCTGTATCTGTCTTGTGGCGACGGATGCTCCGCTGCGCCTGACCGGGCCGTTGGGTGCGATCATCAACCTGTTCGTGCGGGTATAAGACGCATACGGGCGGTCATTTTCTCATCGCGTCGACTCCGAACATGCCATAGAGCATCATGCACGCGCATGAGTTCACACAGATAGAGCATCCTGCGCTCGCATGAGCTCATACAGATAGAGCATCATGCGCTCGCATGAGCTCATACAGGATGCTCTTGCCCCTTGCTTTTTCAGCAAATACGTCGTCGCAAACGATTCCGTTTGCGACGGCTTTGCTCTAGACTGGCAGGATGTTACGCGCCTTTACCCTGTTGTTAATCTGTCAATTAGCCGGTGAGGTGACCGCCGTGCTGACGGGATTGCCTATACCCGGCCCCGTGGTCGGTCTGTTCTATCTATTGATCGGGCTGATGGCCTATCGGAAATCCACACCCTGGCTGGAAACAACAGCATCTGGCCTGCTGAAGCATCTGTCCCTGTTATTCGTTCCCGCCAGTGTCGGATTGATCCAGCATGCGGATCGATTACAAGTGGAATGGCTGCCCCTATTGGCGGCTGTTATCATCAGCACGGTCGCAGCGATTGCCGTGGGCGCGCTGACATTCGTCGCCGTCGCGCGCCTGACCGGCCACCCCGCACAAGGGGAGGATCACAAGCCATGATCGCCAGCACACCCGATGATATCTGGGTCTATCTGGCCCAGACACCGCTGTTATGGCTGACCGTGACACTGATTGCCTATGGCATGGGCTATATCGCCTTCACCCGATCCGGATCAAACCCGATCGTAAATCCCGTCGCCATCGCTGCAGCCTTGCTGATCGCCCTGTTACTGATCACCGACACGCCCTATCAGACCTATTTCGAAGGCGCGCAATTCGTGCATTTCCTGTTGGGACCCGCCACTGTCGCCCTGGCGGTTCCCCTGTACAACAATTTACCCCGGGTCCGACGCGCCGCTCTGCCGATGGCAGCGGCCCTGGCGGCAGGCGTTATTACCGCCGTGACCGTGGCGCTGGTTGTGGCCGCCGCCCTGGGCGCGGAAACGCAAAGCCTGTTGTCACTGGCCCCGAAATCCGTCACCACCCCCATTGCGATGGGAATTTCAGAACGGATCGGCGGCCTGCCGTCTTTGTCGGCCGGATTGGTGGTTGCGACCGGCATCACCGGGGCGATTGTTGTTACCCCACTGTTAAACCTGCTGCGCATTCATGATTGGCGCGCAAGGGGCTTTGCGGTGGGCATCGCCGCCCATGGCATCGGCACGGCGCGCGCTTTTCAGGTCAACCAGATCGCCGGTGTCTTTGCCGCCGTCGCCATGGGCCTGAACGGCCTGACCACAGCCATTCTGGTGCCGGTCCTTGCCAGCCTGTTCTTCTGAAGGCGATGATTGACACAGGACCACAGGCGCTCAAATCTGCGGGCTGTTAATGGTTTTACGCCTTAAAACTCTAAAATGCGAAGGATGCAGCCATGGAATCTTGGAAACCAACAGGCTACCCGTCGATGAGCCCTTATCTTGCCTGCAGCGATGCTGCAGCCTTAGTGGATTTTGTCCAGACCGTGTTTGGCGGAAATCTGCTTCGCAAATATGATCGCCCGGACGGGTCCCTGATGCATGCCGAAGTCAGGATCGACGATAGCGTCCTGATGATCGGTGGCACGCCGACGGATGCCCAGATGTCGACTGTTCATATTCACCTTTATGTGCCTGATGTCACCGCAACCTTTGCCAGCGCGGTCGCAGCCGGGGCGACGGTGGTGCAGGAGCCAACGCGCAAACGAGACGACGATGATCTGCGCGGCGGCGTTCGGGATCTATCCGGCACAACCTGGTGGATCGCATCGCAATAGTCTGCTTCGCGCGGATCACAATCACAGGAAACATGGGCGTTCCTAAGCAGCCTGTTCTTCTGAAACCCTATTCCATAATGTCCAACAGGCGGCGCACCGTTTTTGCATCCAGCCGCCGGATTCGTTGAGACAGGCGATTGGCCAGTTCCGTCGCATCCGGTGACAGGCCCGTCGTATCAATGGTGATGCGGGGCTGGGACAGACGGGCCAGGTCTTTCAGGGCTTCCGCCTCGTCCCAGATGATCCCGAAATAGGCGCAGATCTGGTCCACCCGTGCAGGTGTTGGACGCGGCCGCCGCCCGGTCTCAAGCGCGCTGAGATAAGCCTGACTGACACCCAGCGCATCAGCCAGGTCCTTCAGTGTGGTGCCTGTCTCGTGCCGCATTTCCCGGACCTTCTGACCAAAGGGGGTTGTCATCCACTGATCCCCCGATCCCGTTTCAACAGCACATAAACGGCCCCGCTGCCCCCGTCCTGAGGACGTGCATGGGAAAAGCTGAGGATCTGGTCGCGCAGGGGCGGCAGGTTCAACCAATGGGGCAGATCCGACTGAAGAATCCCCTTGCCCTTGCCGGTGACGATCAGGATGCAGCGTTTACCAGACAGCCGCGCATTGGTGACAAAACCCAGCGTCGCCTGATGGGCGGCATCGCGGCTCATGCCATGCAGGTCCAGACGCCCTTCGATAGACATCTTCCCCTTATGCAGGCGTTCTGCCGTGCGGCGATCCACGCCCGGCGCACAGCCATGGCTCAGGAAATGTGGTTTCGGATTGGGGCGCGCCGGGGGAAGGACCGTCGATGGGGCCCGAAACGGCGCCGCCCGTTTGGTCTTTGACACTTTTGCGGCGGGCGGGGTGGCCTTTTCCAGGGTCCCCAGGCTGTCGCGGAAAATCGTATCCCGGCGTACAGGCTTGGCGCTGGCCTTCACCGCCTCCCACAAGCTTTTGTCATCTTGCCGGGTGTTCTTAAGGGCGGCCTCTTTTGCCTTTTTCGCCTTGCCCATGCGCCCAAACCCCTAATCAGCGAGGACGAGGATATGCAGCCCCAGCGGGCCATGGGCCCCCAATTCGATGGTTTGTTCAATATCCCCCGTGCGGGACGGGCCGGTGATCATATTCACCACCCGCGTCAATAAGCCATCCGGACCCAGCCGATCGCGCACGGCGTCCCACGCATCCTCATACGCCCCGACAATTTCTGACCGCTTCAGGATCACAATATGATGTTCCGGCAGAAAATTCAGGGTGGTGGGCGCGTCCGGCCCGGCCAGCAACATCAATGTCCCGGTCTCCGCAATTCCAGCAAAGGCCCGGGTCAGGCTGACCTTGTCCTGACCAAAGCTGCGCCCTTCCGATAGGGTCAGGGTGGGGCGCTGGGACCAGTCAATCTGTGCCAGATCCGCGTGCGGGGCGGTTTTCACAGCGGCAGGCAGGTTGTGATCGGCCAGATACTGCGCCACGGCATCGGGCACTTCGGACAGAGAGGAAATATCCTGTACCGTCGCTTCTACTGCTTGCGCGCGGGTGATAAAATCCTGCACCAGGGCCGCGCCGGTATTGCGGGCCTTTTGCGGAATGATCCCCCGTGGGCGACTTTTCAGGCGCGCATCCAGCCGTTCCCTCTCGGCGCCTGTAACAGGGCCGGATCGACCTCGCGCCGCGCGAATTTTCCCTAAAATCTCATCCCGCGAAGAAGGGGGGCTCATTGGGCGGCCTCCCGCTTTAAATCTTTCGTGGTGCGAGCCCCGTGGCGTTTGTCCCACAAATCCTGAAAGGTCTTGCCGGACGGGGCTGCCATATCCCGGTGATCGGTCCAGCCAGATGCCAAAGGCAGAGTTTTGAACCGACCCTGCCGACGGCCCCGCCAGCCCAAGACACCCATCGCAAGACGGGTTGCCAATCGATACAGGCCTGGACGTTTTGCGACGAAACCCCAGATATCCATGCCAAACCGCATGGCAGGCGGGGCCAGACCCGCCTCATACTCCTTACGGCGATAGGCGCGCATCATCTTGGGCAGGGGAATGCGCATCGGACAGACATCCTGACACCGGCCACAGAAGGTTGACGCATTGGGCAGGTGCCCCCCATCCGCCACACCGATAAAGCTAGGCGTCAACACCGCACCCATCGGACCAGGATAGACCCAGCCATAGGCATGACCGCCAACAGACCCATAAACTGGACAATGGTTCATGCAGGCACCACAGCGGATACAGCGCAGCATGTCCTCAAATTCCGTGCCCAGCATATCGGTGCGGCCATTGTCCAGCAGGATCACGTGATAGGCCTCTGGGCCGTCTGGGTCGGCGGCTCGTTTCGGGCCAGTCGAAAAGGTCGTGTAAGACGAAAATTCCTGTCCCGTGGCAGAGCGCGCCAAAACCCGCAGAATGGCCGACGCATCATCCAGCGTCGGCACGATCTTTTCCATGCTGGCGATGACGATATGCACCCGTGGCAGAGTCTGGGTCAGGTCGCCATTTCCTTCATTGGTGACGATCACACTGGTGCCGGTTTCCGCAATCAGGAAATTTGCCCCGGTAATCCCGACATCGGAATCCAGGTATTTCTGACGCAAAACACCGCGCGCCTCTGAAATCAGCTCCTTGCGTTCCACCAGGGATCGTTTCGGGTCCAGATGCAGATGTTTGCGCCGGAAATCATCGGCGACCTGCTCTTTCAAGACATGGACGGCGGGCGCGATGATATGGCTGGGGGCCTCCCCCCGGATCTGGATGATATATTCCCCCAGATCAGTTTCGACGACCTCATATCCAGCCGCTTCCAGCGCCTCGTTCAGGGCGATTTCTTCCGACACCATGGATTTTCCCTTGGTGACGGATTTCGCCTTTTCCTGGGCACAGATATCCAGCACAACCTGGCGGGCTTCCGCCGCGTTCCGTGCCCAATGGACCACACCGCCGGATTTCTGGACCGCCGCTTCATAGGTTTCCAGATAGTAATCGATATTGGCCAGGGTATGATTCTTGATATCGCGCGCCTGATCGCGCAGCGCGTCGAATTCCGGCAAAGCGTCACGCGCCTTTGCCCGTTTTTCAACAAAGCCGACCTTCATCTTGCCCAGCGCCTGTTGCAGATTGGGATCGGCCAGTGCCTTGATGCTGTTGGCTTTGAAATTCTGCGACGTGGTTTGCATCTGAATCAGCCTTCCTGTCCGTCAGGGAAAGCCGACAGGTCTTCCCCGGCCTCCCCAATGGCGGGACCGTCCCCCATCCCGGCAAGGATTTCCGCGACATGAAAAGCCCGGATCGGGCGGCTTTCCCGGGACATCTTTCCCGCCATATTCAACAGGCAACCCAGATCGCCCGCCAGCAGCGTATCAGCCCCGGTATCGGCAATGGCGGCTGTCTTTTCGCTGACCATCTTGTTGGAAATATCCGGATATTTCACACAGAAGGTCCCGCCAAAGCCACAGCAGATTTCCGCCGAGGGCAATTCCGTCAGGGTCAGGCCATCAACACCTTTCAAAAGGCGGCGCGGCTGGTCCTTGACCCCCAATTCCCGCAGACCGGAACAACTGTCATGATAGGTGACCGTCCCCTGATAGCTGGCAATCGCAGTGGGCATGCCCATCACATCGACCAAAAAGGAGGTCAGTTCGTACGTCTTGCGACCCAGAGCGACCGCCCTGTCGGCCAGCACCGGATCATCGGCGAAAAGCTCTGGAATATGGTCCCGGATCATACCGGCACAGGAACCAGAGGGGGCGACAACATAATCAAACCCGTCAAAGGCGTCCAAAAGCGTGGCCGCCACGGCGCGGGCATGGCCATTGTCTCCCGAATTATAGGCGGGCTGACCACAGCAGGTTTGCGCCTTTGGAACGGCGACCTGACAGCCGGCACGCTCCAACAGCTCAACCGCTGCGAATCCGACCCTGGGCCGAAACAGATCCACCAGACAGGTGACGAACAGACCAACTGTCACAGGGGGTTTATCCGCTAATTTTTCAGGGGTTTGTGTATCAACCATAAAACGCGCCATCCCGGTTCTTTTCACTGCCAGCAACAATGGCGCTGACCGCCCTGAAAGGCAAGCTGGGCCAGAAAGTTACCCTTTTGCAACTGTGGTTAAGAGGTGGCTTTGACCCGGTCTGCTAGGGGATTGGGCAGCAGCAGGAAATATCGACCAGACGATTTCATGCGACCAGCCTGCGCCAGTGCATCATCCCCATAGCCCCAGAAGAAATCGCCGCGCACCACGCCTTTGATCGCGCCGCCTTTGTCCTGGGCGACCATCAAACGCTGCATTGGTTCCTTTGAGCCACCGGGCCGCACCGTATCCAGCCACAGCGGCATGCCCAACGGGATAAAACGGGTATCCACCGCCATGCTGCGTTCCGGTGTCAGGGCGACGCCCTCTGCCCCGATGGGCCCTGGCCCGTCCAACAGCCGGAAAAAGATAAAGCGGGGATTATAGGCAAACAGTTCTGAAGCCCGGTCTGGATGCTCTTCTATCCAGCCGCGAATGCCGTCCCAACTGGCCTCATGCGCCTGCAATTCCCCCTGATCGATCAACCACCGACCAATGGAGTGATAAGAACGACCATTATGGGCGGCGAACCCGACCTGGACGACATTTCCATCCGGCAGAATGACGCGGCCCGACCCCTGCACCTGCAGCAGGAACACATCGACCGGGTCATCAATCCACAACAATTCCAGACCTTTATCCGCCAGGGCGCCGGATTCAATTGTTCCCCGATCCGGATAGGGAATCAGCCGTCCCTCCTCCACCTGACCGACAACACCCTTGCCTTTCAAGCTTTCATCAAACTGACCCAGATCAACCGTGATCAAATCTTTTGGGCGGGCGTATAGCGGTGTTTTGAAGGTGTCATCTCTGGTCAGGGATCCATTCAGCTCCGCTTCGAAATAACCGGTGAACAATCCTTGGTCGGCCTGTGGATCGTTACCATCTGCTGCATCCTTTGCCGCAAAGGGTTGAAAATGCGCCTCAAAAAAAGCGCGGATCAGATCGGGGTTTTGTTCCGCCTTCAGGGCATCCAGCGCGGTGCAGGCCTGGGCCCAGTCCCCAGCGACGGTCTGCAGGGAAGATCCGCTGCTGACATCCCGGTCCGGGGCCAGCGCCATCAGGCGCGTGCACGACCGCCACAAGGCCTGAACCGCACCGACCATGTCATCCTGTTGCCAACCGGGCAGATCCGTGAATGCGGCGGGCGTCAGAACCATGCCTTCTGTCGCAGCGTGTTCCTCAACAGGCGCAGGTTCAGGGGCTTGGGTCTCTTCCTGCTGATCGCAACCAACCACGACCAGCCCCAACACCAGACACAGGGTCAGGCGACGAAGAGAAACAAAAAGCGCCGTCATCAGATAGTCACTCCGCAGTGGTGCGGGTTTCAACCAATTGCCAGTTAGGATCCTTGGATTTCACGCTGCGCGCAAAGGTCCAGACATCAGAGACCGTTTCAACCGTCGAAGGATCACCTTCCTGAACGCGCCCTTCGGAATCATAGGTTACATTGACCTGTTGGCTGACAAATCTCAGCGTCACGCGGGCTTCATCGCCCTGCATACCCGCTTCCAGGATTGTCGTTGAATCAATGCCCACCAAAGTGTCTTCCATACGCTGGCCGGCCTTTTCACGGGCATCGATCGCGCCTGCAAAACTGTCATAAGTGACCTTATCCAACAGCGGCTTCAACGCCTTGCGATCCCCTTCCGCATAGGCGGTAACAATCATTTCAAAGGCCATAGCAGCCCCCTGAACGAAGGAATCCGGGTCGAAATTCGGGTCCGCCTGGGCAATATCGCGCAAACCGTCCCCGGCCGGTCCGTTGAAATGGGCGCTTTCTTCTACCGGATCTTCAAATCCCGCTGGCATACGCACAACATTATCGTCGCGTTCACCAGACCGATCCCGGGTTTCAGGGCGCGCATTGTCCATATTATTGGGAAACTCGGGCGGTTTTTGATGGCCAGTGCGTTTTCCCAAAACACTTCCCAGTCTGAAAATCAGAAACAAAGCGATTGCGGCAAATATCAGAAGATCAAAGGGCATCCGGCTCTCTTAACATATGAGTGAGGGTCGCAGTCCATCCTATTAACCCGGTATTGGGCCTTTTATGAAAGGTCAGCAATTTTCTTAAGGCCATTGTCATGGTGGATATCATAACATACCTGTAAGACATTGAACTGACCAAAACCCAATCGGGCTTAAAACGACGATAACATTACGGATGCAATATCCGCGCTACGCCTTGAGATGTAAGCGTTCACCTGCGAAAGGGCAAGATGCCACTCCTTCTTCTGCTGCTTTTCATCGGTATTCCAATTGCGGAAATCGCCGTTTTTATCGAAGTTGGCGATCAGATCGGCCTTGGCTGGACCCTGGCGTCGATTTTCGCCACCGCGATTATCGGAACCGCGCTGGTTCGCCATCAAGGCCTGCAAACCCTGGCTCGGGTGCGGGCCTCGATGGATCGCAAGGAGCTTCCTGTACAGGATCTGATTTCCGGCGTCTGCATATTGGTCGCAGGCTTGTTGTTGGTAACGCCTGGTTTCGTGACCGATACGATCGGTTTTCTGTTGTTGATCCCCCCGTTCAGACTGGCCCTTGGGGCGTTTGTCTTGACCAGCCTGATGCGCAATGGGCGTTTCACGATGCGCAGCGCCGGGGGCATGGGGGGTGGGTTCCGCCAGCCGCCTAAAGGTCGCGGTCCGATCATTGACGGGGAATTTGAAGAAATTGATAAAGACGCCCCCAAGAATCCAGACTCCCCCTGGACAAAGGGTTCAGGCAATTCAATTGAAAACAAGGAGGATGATCGGTGATTCTGATCCGTCACGGTCAGTCCGAATTTAACGTCCATTTTGCCGAAACCCGAACCGATCCTGGCATCCGCGACCCAAAACTGACAGAACTGGGGCGACAACAGATTGCCGCCGGGGCTGCCTTTATCAAGGCCCATCACGGCGACCGGGTGAAACGGATCATCACGTCACCCTATACCCGCACCCTGCAATCAGCGGAAATCATCGCAGACGCGCTGAACCTGCCGGTCATGATCGATCCCATGGTCGGGGAGCAGGCCTATTTCACCTGTGACATCGGTACGCCGACCACGATGCTGCGCAGCCAATGGCCCCTGCTGGACTTTCTGAATCTGGCCGAAGAATGGTGGCCGCTGGGCGAAGAAGAGCATCATGTTGACCTGAGAGCGGCCCATTTCAGGGATCGTATGGCCGCGGATCAGGCCTGGCCTGAAACCATTGTGGTCAGCCATTGGGGTTTCATCCGATCCTTGACCGGGCATCGCGTCAAGAATGCGGCAATTTTGCATTTAGACCCAACACAGCCCCATCCCAACGGTGCTGAGGTTGTCTGTGTGCCCGATCTGTGATAGCCACGCATCCCACCGTTAAGGGCCCTGACAGCGGTCCAAACCCTTTAAAAATGGAATACGTTCATGGCAGATGACCGCGACGAACCCACAACCCCACACCCCGCGTCTTCTGACGCGCCGCCCCCCTCTGACACACAATCCGCAAATGCCCAATCCGGCCAGGCGGAACCGCCCTATCAAATTCTGATTCAATATATCAAGGACATGTCCTTCGAGAATCCGAATTCTCCGTCGGTCTTCTCTCTCGGAGAACAACCAAAGGCCGCCCTGACACTGGATGTCGCGACAAATCCGCTGACCGGTCGGGATGTAGAGGTTGTCCTGACCATCGAGGCGAAGGCAGATGTGAACGGCAAAACCGCCTATGTTCTGGAATTGGCTTATGCCGCCGTCGTGCGCATCGGCAATGTCCCGAAAGAGGCCCTGAACGCCCTGCTATATGTAGAGATTCCGCGCATGCTGTTCCCGTTCCTGCGGGAAATCGTCTGTGACACGACCCGGCAGGGCGGTTTTTCCATGCTGATGCTGGCACCGTTTGATTTTGTGCAGATCTATCGCCAGCGCATGGCCCAGGAACAACAGCAGGCGGAAACCGAAACCGTTTAGAGCAAATCCCGAACAAACGGACACGTTTGTGACAACGTATTTGCTGACAAAACAATCGGTTAGAGTATCCTGTGTGAGCTCATGCGAACGCAGGATACTTTAATCTGTGACCCAGATTGGGGCGCTGATTTTCGCAAGAAAGGCCTTGTGACGGGCCAATTCTTCCGGCGTCGCCGAATGGGCGCGTGGCGGACGATGGGGACGTTCCGCCTGTCTGGCCGCCTCTGCCGCCAGGGCAGCAGCAGCCCCGTCTTTAGAACCAGCCTTTGCGGAATCGTCTGCGAAAGACAGGCCAACCTGTCGTCCGCCGGTCAATTCGATATAAACTTCCGCCAGAAGCTCCGCATCCAGCAGGGCCCCATGTTTGGTGCGCGCGGAATTGTCGATTTCAAAACGTTTACACAAGGCATCCAGGCTGGCCGCAGCCCCTGGAAACTTTGCCCGCGCCATGGCGACTGTATCGATGGTCTGCGACATGGGCAGGGTCGGGCGACCACAAGCCTTCAATTCCGCGTTCACGAATTTCATATCAAAAGAGGCATTGTGGATCACCAGGATCCCATCGCCGACAAAGGCCAGGAAATCTTCCACGATGTCTGCAAACAGCGGCTTATCCGCCAGAAACGCCTCACTTAACCCATGCACATTAAAGGCTTCGGTCGGCATATCCCGTTCGGGATTCAGATAGACATGGTAGACTTCACCCGTCGGCACGCGATTGACCAGCTCGACACAGCCGATTTCCACCAGACGATGGCCGTCCTTGGGGTCCAGACCGGTCGTTTCCGTATCAAAACAAATCTCGCGCATGGAAAGTCCTTAGCCGCAGGTTACAGGGATTGATCCGCCAGTGTGAGGGTGTTCTGTAATTGACGCAAGACCGGCCGCCGCCCCAGGGAGGTCCAGATTATCACATCAGCCCGGCGTCGCTTTTCCGATTCCGGCATCTGACGCTTGCGAATATCGCGCAGCTTGTCCTGTGTCATGCCGGGCCGGGCCAGAACGCGCTGTGCCTGAATAAATTTTGGGGCGGTGACCAGAATGGTGAAATCACACCGCGCATCCCCCCCGGTCTCAAACAACAGCGGTACATCCAGAACCGCAAATCTTTGATGATGCAGCGCACAGTGTTTCAGGAATTTATCCCGTTCGCGCGAGACCAGTGGATGCAGGATGTTTTCCAAACGCTTCAGAGCGGCAGCATCCCCGAAAACCTGTGGACCCAGGGCTGAGCGATTGACCGCGCCGTTTTCTGTTGATCCAGGAAAGGCTGCTTCAATCGCCGCCACCGCATCACCACCGATCCCGGTCAACCGATGAACCGCAGCATCCGCATCATGTATTGCACAGCCCAGCCGCTTCAGCATCGCAGAAGCCGTGCTTTTTCCCATGCCAATCGACCCAGTCAGACCAATCACAATCATACGGCCATCGCCTTTAGGATATTGTCACGCAATTGGGCATCCACAACCGGGGTGCTGGGTGGATTGAACCAGGCCTGAAACCCAGGAACCGCCTGATACAAAAGCATACCCAATCCATCGACCACCCTATTCCCCCGTGCCCGTGCCTGGGTCAGCAGGGCTGTTTCCAGCGGCTTATAGACGATGTCGGTCACAAAGGCGCCGGTCGGCAGCCGCGTCAGATCAATCAGCAGCGGAGGTTGGCCCACCATGCCAAGACTGGTCGTATTGACCAGAAAATCGCATTTGGGCAGCAGACCGGGAATTTCCGCCCAGGCCACAGCATGCAAAGAATTGGAATAATCCAGTGCAAGCGCCAGATCCTGTGCCTTATCCAGGCTGCGATTGGCGATGAATATCTGTCTGAAACCCAGATCCTGCAACGCGGCGACAACCGCCCGTGCCGCCCCGCCAGCGCCTAATACCAGGGCGGCGTCCCGACCGGTTCTGGACCATCCCGGTGCATTTTCCAGATTGGTACGGAAGCCATACAAGTCCGTGTTGCGCCCTTCGAACCGACCATCCGACAGGGTAACGATGGTATTCACCGCCCCCAGGCGACGGGCGGCCGGGTCCAGGCAATCACAGAAGTCACAAGCGGCCTGTTTATGGGGCAGGGTAACATTCATCCCCACCCAACCTTCCTGTGTCAGGAGGGATCGCACATCCCGATCAAAATATTCCGGCGCGATTTCCCGGCGCTCATAGCAACCCGGCAAACCAAACCGCTTCAACCAGGTATTGTGAATCAAAGGAGAAAGGGAATGGGCAATCGGTTGTCCGATAACACCAGCAACAGGCCCGCTTGTGGATCCAGCATCCGTCATTGCGCAATCGCCCCGTTCTGGCGCAGAAACCCTAACAAGGGCAACAACGGCAGGCCCAGGACGGTGAAATAATCCCCCTCAACCCGCGTGAATAACTGTGCGCCCAACCCTTCCAGGCGATACCCCCCCACAGAACCCAGCGCATCCTCCCCCACCGCCTGACAATAGCGGGTGATGAAATCAGGGGTCATTTTGCGCATGGTCATAGGGGCGGGCTCTACCAGACCCCACAATCGCTGTCCCCCCTTCATGACGGAAACCCCGGCATAAAGGCTGTGTCGATTGCCGCTGAGCGCCTGTATATGACCATGCAGATGATCCATATCCGCCGGCTTATCGAACCAGACCCCGTTACAATCCAATGTTTGATCCGCCCCAATGACCAGGGCATCTGGAAAGCGCTGACTGATTTTCAGGGCCTTCAGGTCGGACAATGCTTCAGCGACGCGATCCGCCGTGGCCCCTTCGGCCCGTAAAGACTCTTTTACCGCATCTTCATCCACATTGGCAGGCACGATCTGGATCACCAGGCCCGCCCCCCGCAATAGATCCGCACGGGTCTTGCTGGCAGAAGCCAGAATAATTTCTGTTGTCTGTCCCAGCATCATCTTCAAATCACCCTCAGACACCTGTGATGGTTCCATTTTCCTGACGACGATCAAAATGCTGGATAATCGTTGCGGCGGTTTCTTCGATGGAGCGCCGGGACACATCAATAATCGGCCAGTTGCGTTCCTGGCACAGGCGACGACACATTGTTACTTCCTGGCGCACGGTTTCCAGATCGACATAATCGGTTTCATCATCCTCTGCGATCATACGCAGGCGGTTCTTCCGAATTTGCACCAGACTGGCCGGGTCCTTTGTCAGGCCCACAATCAAAGGCATATTTGGACCGGTCATGCCCAACAATTCTTCCGGCAGGCCAATTCCCGGGACAAAGGGCACATTCGCCGCCTTTAATCCCCGATTGGCTAAATAGATACAAGTTGGTGTTTTGGAGGTCCGCGATACCCCCGTCAAAATCACATCGGCACTGGTCAAATTCCATAACCCCTGGCCATCATCATGGGTCAGGGCAAATTGCATCGCATCAATTCGGCTGAAATAATCCGCATCCATGGCATGCTGACGACCGGGCTGTTGTCGCGCTGGCGTCCCCAGATAGTTTTCAAATGCATTGATAAAGGGATCCAGCACGGAAATACAGGGGACCCGCAACTGACGGCATCCTTCAATCAAATGTTGCCGCAATTCCTGATTAACAAAGGTGAAAAGAACAATTCCCGGCGCATCCGCAACCTTGCTGAGAATCTGATCCACACGGGCGGTGTTGCGCACCAGGTTCCAATGATGCTCGATCCCTTCCACATCTTCAAACTGCACGATACAGGCCCGCGCGATGGCTTGCACCGTCTCACCCGTAGAATCTGAAACCAGATAGAGCTGAACATTCCGAGAATCGTCGACCATTTTTATACAATTATCCTGTCTGTAACCTGTGTATTGTTTATGGGATAAATCTTAGGGGCGATGCAATCCCGGAAAAATCCTCATTGACCTTGATTCACTAAGAACGGTTATACAAAGGGGAAAACTTGTGACGCGCCGGTTACGCTTGTGGACCAATACACGAAACTGGTCCTATTATCCCCAAACTTAGACGATGTTGGCAAATTCGAAAAAGATCAGGGAATCCGCTATTCTGGAAATCTTTATCCCGGTGTTAGACACAGGACACAGAAATTTGGTCCAATTTGTGGATGAACGCGTATAAAATTTAATCCCCATTGTTCCACCCCCCAACCACAACCACTCTCTTTTCTTATATTTAATTATATTTATAAGAGAGAAACGGGATCCTGACTGAAAGAGCGTTCATGACCTTCAAACATTCTCCTAAACCATTTCTGTGCGCCCTTGCGGGGGAGACACAATCTGTCCCGCCGATTTGGCTAATGCGCCAGGCCGGTCGTTATCTGCCTGAATATCGCGAAGTCCGGTCTCAGGCGAATGGTTTCCTGGATTTGTGTTACAGTCCAGATAAAGCCTGTGAAGTCACAATGCAGCCGATCCGGCGCTATGGCTTTGATGCGGCAATTCTGTTTTCGGATATTCTGGTAATCCCCCACGCACTGCAACAAAATGTCTGGTTCGTTGAAGGCGAAGGACCAAAGCTGGAACCGTTGAAAAGCGATGCAGATTTGTCGATCCTGAAACCGGATGCGGTTTTGGGTCATTTGCAGCCAGTCTTTGAAACAGTTTCCAAGATCTGCGCAAATCTGCCGATGGAAACCGCTCTGATCGGATTTGCTGGTGCGCCTTGGACGGTGGCGACCTATATGATCGAAGGGGGATCGTCCCGCGACTTTTCCAAAACCAAAATCTGGGCCTATCAAGATCCTGAAAGTTTTCAGCGTCTGATCGATATCCTGGTCGATGCAACAGCCAACTACCTTGTGGCACAGATTGATGCGGGCGCCGAAGCTGTCCAGCTTTTTGACAGTTGGGCGGGGGCTTTGGATGAAGCCGGCTTTTACACATGGTCCCTGGCACCGGCGAAAGCACTTGTTGCCAAGGTGAAGGAACGCCATCCCACTGTCCCGATCATTGGTTTCCCGCGCGGTGTCGGGCCCTTATATGCAGATTATGCCAAGGAAACCGGCGTTGATGCGGTTTCGATGGATCAGGGATTGCCGGTCGCCTGGGCGGCGAAAGAACTGCAACCCCATGTGACGGTTCAGGGAAATCTGGACCCGATGGCGTTGCTGGCCGGGGGGGATGCGCTGGACACTGCCGTTGATTATATTCTGGAAAATCTTTCAGGCGGCCCGTTTATTTTCAATCTGGGTCACGGAATTATCAAGGAAACACCGCCCGATCATGTTACCAGACTGGTTGAGCGTATTCGACGTACCGGGTCCTAAAGCGACTTTAATCCAGTTTGGAAAGAATGCGGTGATCTTGCCATGACAGACACTCTGCCAACTGGGCATCCATCACTGCAGACTCCAGCGATTGGCGTGTTGCTGGTGAATTTGGGAACACCGGACGGGTATGATGTTAAATCCATGCGTCGGTACCTGGCGGAATTTCTGTCGGATCCCCGTGTCATCGAAGCCCCGAAATGGATCTGGTGGCCGATCCTGCATGGCATCATCCTGAACACGCGCCCCCGCAAATCAGGGGAGGCCTATCGGAAAATCTGGATGGAAGAGCAAGGCGAAAGCCCGCTTCGATATTATACCCGGGCTTTAACCAATGCATTGGCGCCGCGGTTTTCCAATCAGCATGTGATTGTGGATTGGGCAATGCGCTATGGAACGCCGTCCATTCCTGAGAAACTGGAAGAGCTACGCAGCCAGGGGTGTGAGAAAATTCTGATCTTCGCACTCTATCCGCAATATTCTGCGGCAACGACAGCATCAGTCTATGACAAGGCATTTGACCAGTTGAAAGCTATGCGCTGGCAGCCTGCTATTCGCACTGTTCCATCTTTTCATGACGAACCCCGCTATATCCAGGCCCTGGCGGACAGTGTTCGTGAAGCGCTGAAAGACAAACCAGACCCGGAAATGCTGTTATGCAGCTTTCATGGCCTGCCAAAAGAAAATCTGGACAAGGGTGATCCGTATCATTGCTTTTGCTTGAAAACCGGTCGGTTGTTGAGGGAAGCGCTGAATTGGCCGGAAGACCGGTTTGGCGTTGTTTTTCAATCCCGGTTCGGACCGAAAGAATGGCTGCAACCCTATGCAGATCAAACCGTAGCAGCGCTTGGGGATCGGGGCGTTAAAAGTCTGGCCATTTTGTCGCCCGGCTTTGTTGCTGATTGCGTTGAGACCCTGGAAGAATTAGCAATTGGCCTGAAAGAAACATTTGAAGAGCATGGCGGTGAGACTTTCGATTATATCCCCTGTCTGAATGACAGCGATGGATTGATCGATACATTAGAAACCGTGACACGCCGCGAATTATCCGGTTGGATCTGACATTTAGAACGGGAGTGCGCGTAGATGGGTGATTTATATTCCTGGTTGAAAGCATTGCATGTGATTTCCATCATCGCCTGGATGGCCGGTTTGTTGTACCTGCCGCGCTTGTATGTCTATCACTGTCAGGCACCCGTCGGTTCCGCCCAGTCGGAAATGCTAAAGACCATGGAACGCCGTTTGCTGCGCGCCATTATGAACCCCGCAATGATCGCCGCCTGGGTCTTTGGCCTGTGGCTGGCAGTGGAAATCCAGGCCTTCAGCCAGCCCTGGTTTCATGCGAAATTTCTGTTGGTGCTGCTGATGACCGGCAGCCACATGGCGATGGCAAAATGGCGTAAGGCGTTTGAGGCGGATAAAAACACCAATAGTGAGAAATTCTACCGTGTCGCCAATGAAGTTCCGACCATTCTGATGATCGTTATTGTCTTTTTGGTGATTGTGAAGCCGTTTTAAGCTGATTTTAGAGTGTTTTCACAAAACATCCATTTGACACTGGAAGCAATGCACCTTATGTGATGGGTGTCGGGCGCGAGGTCCGACATGTCGAATTCGCTGCCGGACGATCCGGTTTTCCAAAAACGCGTGCTTTTGTAACCCTAAGCCACCGTTCAGGTAGAGCCGTTCCCGATTATAAATGTCAATCGGGATTCATCGCTACAGCGTATCCAATCTGACTGATTTCCTGACAATCCCTGCGTAAGAGCGCTATCCCCCCATGCATCTAAAAGAACTGAAAAAGAAAACCCCACCGGAACTTCTCGCCTTCGCGGAAGAACTGGAAATTGAAAACGCCTCTAATCTGCGCAAGCAAGAACTGATGTTCGCCTGCTTGAAGCAACTGGCGATGAATGACGTCGCCATTTATGGGGAAGGCGTTTTGGAAGTGCTGCAGGATGGCTTCGGCTTCCTGCGCTCCCCGGAGGCCAACTATCTGGCCGGTCCGGATGATATTTATGTTTCCCCCAGCCAGGTGCGGCGCTTTGGTTTGCGCACCGGCGATACGGTTGAAGGCCAGATCCGCGCGCCAAAAGATGGCGAACGGTATTTCGCCCTGTTGAAGGTCAATCAGGTTAATTTCGATGACCCGGATCAGGTGCGCCATCGCATTAATTTCGACAATCTGACGCCGCTCTATCCCAATGAAAAGCTGCATCTGGAAATCGAAGGCCAGGACGACAAGAAGAAAAAAGAACTGTCGACCCGCGTCATCGATCTGGTCGCCCCGCTTGGGAAAGGCCAGCGGGCGCTGATCGTTGCCCCGCCGCGCACCGGTAAGACGATGCTGATGCAGAATGTCGCCCATGCGATTTCCCAAAACCATCCAGACATTTATCTTCTGGTCCTGCTGATCGATGAGCGTCCGGAAGAAGTGACCGACATGCAGCGCTCTGTGAAGGGCGAAGTTGTATCCTCCACCTTTGATGAGCCCGCCCAACGCCACGTTCAGGTCGCCGAAATGGTGATCGAAAAGGCCAAGCGTCTGGTTGAGCATAAGCGCGATGTGGTGATCTTGCTGGATTCCATCACCCGCCTGGCGCGCGCTTATAATACCGTTGTGCCGTCATCGGGTAAGGTTCTGACCGGGGGTGTGGATGCCAATGCGCTGCAACGCCCGAAGCGGTTCTTTGGGGCCGCGCGGAACATCGAAGAAGGCGGATCGCTGACCATCATCTCCACCGCGCTGATCGATACCGGCAGCCGCATGGACGAAGTCATCTTCGAAGAATTCAAAGGCACCGGTAACTCTGAAATCATTCTGGACCGCAAGCTCAGTGACAAGCGCACCTTCCCGGCCATCGACATCACCAAGTCAGGCACCCGGAAAGAAGAACTGCTGGTCGACAAGGGCACATTGTCCAAGATGTGGGTCCTGCGCCGCATCCTGATGCCGATGGGCGTCACCGATGCGATGGAATTCCTGCTGGAGAAACTGAAGCATTCGAAGAACAACGACGATTTCTTCGACAGCATGAATCAGTAATCGGCGGGGTTGCTTACAGGCAACCCTTCGAGACGCTACGCGCCGGATGAGGAAGTTTTTCGTCATCCCGGACTTGATCCGGGATCCAGAGCGGCGGGCGCGATTAGTGCCTTTGGCCCTGGATTCCCGCCTTCGCATTCCACAAAACGTCCCATTCTCATCCTGAGGAGGCGCGATAGCGCCGTCTCGAAGGAGGGGCTGTAAGTCCAGTGCTTGCAGAGGGCTCACCCTTCGAGACGCTTCGCTCCTCAGGATGAGGAGACACTTGCCTATTGCACCGTCATCCCGGACTTGATCCGGGATCCAGGGCGGTAGGCGCAGTTGGTGCCTGCGGTCCTGGAATTCCGCCTTCGCATTCCACAAAACGTCCCATTCTCGTCCTGAGGAGGCGCTGCAAGTCCAGTGCTTGCAGAGGGCTCACCCTTCGAGACGCTTCGCTCCTCAGGATGAGGAGACACTTGCTTAATGCACCGTCACCCCGGACTTGATCCGGGGTCCAGAGCGGCGGGCGCGATTGGTCCTGGATTTCCGCTTTCGCGGGCGAGACTCGTTTAAAGCAATTCAAACCCGCCGCAGCCAAACAGCGGATTCCGGGGCGCCTTCTGCAAGGGGGAGCGCCCCGATCGCGTTTTGGGCGAGCAGGTCGGCGCAGCGTGTCGCGACCCAATGGCTGGACCACAGCGGTTCAAAGCCACCCCCGGCCAATAGCGTGGCGACCGGCAATTGTTCGTTATAGCCACGCCAGGCCCAGTTTTCGGGATAAGGGTCGGGCAGGAATATATCGTGGATCTGGATCAGAATACCCTTGGGCAGGCCGGGCAGGATGCGGCCCAGCAGGATATCAACATCGCTGCCGGGCGTGGCGATATGGCTGGAATCGATCATCACCATATCATTGGGGCCAAGCCCGTCGAATATCGATATATCCGCCTGTTGCAGCGTGGTCCGATGCATTGTCACACCGGGCAGGTTCGCAATATCCGCGCGCGGGGCGGGATCGATGGCGGTGATTTGGGTCGCCAGGGCCCCATCCTGAACGGCGGCGGCGATGAAGCGCGTGGAATGGCCGCTGCCGATTTCGACAATTCGGGCCGGTTGATACCGGCGCACCATCAGATAGGCGGCCAGTCCATCCAGCCTGGGAAACCAGGTCTGCTGCCACCGTGGCTGGGGAGGACTGGCTCTATCGAACCGGGTTGCGACATCCGCGATCAGATCGGTGTCTTTCAACAGGTCCAGAAAGACCGGCTCTGCGGCCTTAAACAGTGTTTCAACATGGGGGAAGGGGTCCCGCGCGCTGCTATCCGGGATGGTTTCTGCATAGCGATAGGGGATGAAATAGCCCCGCTGTGCCCAGCCAAACAGCGTTGGCAATCCCAGTTTCAGGCGTCGCCATGTTGTGCGAAAGGAGTGATGTGCAATACCCATGAATCAATCAGGGCCGCAGGATCATGCCCTCGCGGGCGACTTCGGTGCCGGGTCGAACCTTTGCAACATCCGCGGCGATTTGATCCATGATGTCATCCGTATGCGTCGGTTCGTGATGGAACAGTACCAGGGTTTTGACATTGGCGGCATCGGCGACCCGCACGGCCTCCTGCCAGGTGGAATGCCCAAAGCCGACGAAGCGGGGATATTCTTCCTCTGTGTAGGTGGCGTCATAGATCATGATATCAGCGTCGCGCACCAGATCCACAACAGCGGGGTCGCGGCCTTCGGGATAATGTTCGGTATCGGTGATGTAACAGATCGACCGGCCATCGAAATTGATGCGATAGCCACAGGCCCCGTTGGGATGGTTCAGCGGCGCGGTTTGCAATGAAATTTCCGGGCTGGGATACAGGGTTTCGCCGCAGGCGAAATCATGAAATTCGACCCTGGCACGGAAGGTTTCCGGCGGTACCGGGAAAAGCGGGGCCTGCATCATATCGGACAATGTTCCCTTAAGCGTGCGGTCGGGCAACAGATGACCGGCCCACAGCCTGGGATTTAAGCCTGGAATGTGGAATGGCACAAAAAAGGGCAGGCCGATAATGTGATCCAGATGCGTATGGGTCAGGAATAGATCAATTTCAGTTGGGCCCTGCTGGGCGATTTCGCGACCCAGTTTTCGCAACCCGGTACCCCCGTCAAAAATCAGGCGTCTGTCTGCGCACATAACTTCCAGACAGGCCGTGTTGCCGCCATAGCGCAGCGTATCGGAACCGGCGCAGGCGATGCTGCCACGCGTTCCCCAGAACTTGACGTAAAATTCTTGATGCTTATCGCTTAACACGCGGTAATCCTGCTTTGGCTTTTAGTCTTTTCGCCCCAATCGTTCGGTCGTGCAGTGAGGCGCAAAACCAGACGGGACAGGTTGATGTCAGAATGCTATAGCGGGGTTCGTCTTAACGCAAATTCCCATCCTGCTGTTATCGCGTCTATTTCGTATCCTGAGATCGGATTGAAGGGGTTTTTATGTCATCAGACCGTCTTGCGCCGCGCCTGCACAGCGATTGGGTGGGAATCTGGTTCGGGTTATGTGTTGCCCTGCTGGCTGCGTATCAACAGTTCAAATTGCCGCCGGTCCTGCCGGAGATGCTGGATCTGTATGGATATGGCGCCGGAATGGCGGGTGGTTTCATGTCGATTTTTGCGGTCATTGGCCTGGTGTTATCCTTCCAGTTCGGACGGTTGATGAGCCATCAGGCAACGGCTGCCTGGTTGATTGGGGCCTGCGGTCTGGTGGGGCTTGGTGCCATCCCTATTTTGACATTCCCGGAAAATGGCTGGGCCATTCTGGTGGGGCGCGCCTTTGAGGGAACGGCCATGGCGATTTTGGCGATAGCCGGCCCCACCCTGATGACCCGTAATGCGGCACCAAAACACATACCCTTTGCAGCCGCGCTGGCGGCGACCTGGGTTCCTTTAGGGGGCTTGATCGCGACCAGCATCGCCCGATTGGTGGAATATCTGATGCCGGGCGATCAGATCTGGTCGTCAGTCTGGTGGGCCGGGTTGGTTTTTGCGGTCCTGATGGCGGGATGGACGATGGTCCTGGCGCGTCAGAATGATGGCAACCGGATTGCCTTGCCCGCGACAAAAGGGGGTGCGCCGGATCTGTCCAAAGCGGATCGGCAAGCGTTGATGATGTTGTCGGCGTGCTTTGGTTTATGGGCGTTGCAAAATCTGTCAGTGCTGAGTTGGCTGCCTGAATATCTGGTCGCAGATCGCGGATTATCGATGGCTGTATCGAAAGAATTATATGGGGTGACGGTCATCGCGATTGCGGGGTCCAATCTGTTGGCAGCGGCCATCCTGCGGGCCGGATTTCCCATCGCCCGGTTGTTAACGGTCGTTCTGATTGGGCAGGGAACCGTTCTGGTGATCGGACCCTATGCCGGAACCGATATCAGCGGTGTCGCAATTTTACTGGCTTATGGATTTTTTGCCGGGATTACGCCGACCTGTATTTTTGGGCTGCCGGGGCGTCTGTTGGGTCCGGATCGCACCGGCCCGGCGGCTTTTGGATTGATGATGACCGGGCGCAATCTGGGCCTGTTGACGGGGCCAATTCTGGTGGGCTGGGTCGCGGGCAGCAGTTTGGGTTGGTCGGCGGGATGGTGGACAGCGGCCGCAGCGACCGGCTGTGCCGTGATTGCCGCCCTGGCCATCCAGCGTCAGGTCCGGCGCGCGGATGCGATCGCGCAAGATATGATCTAGGGAACCAGCTTATATCCGCCGGGTTCTGTCACCAGAATTTCCGCATTTGAGGGATCTGGTTCGATCTTCTGGCGCAGGCGATAAACATGGGTTTCCAGCGTGTGCGTGGTGACACCGGCATTATAACCCCAGACTTCCCCCAACAGCGTGTCGCGCGATACGGTGCGGTTGCCCGCGCGAAAAAGATATTTCAGGATTGAGGTTTCCTTTTCCGTCAGGCGGATTTTTTTGTTGGTTTCTTCGGTCAGCAATAGCTTCTGGGCGGGCCTGAAACTGTAGGGGCCGATTGTAAAGACCGCATCTTCGCTTTGTTCATGTTGGCGCAATTGCGCGCGCAGACGGGCCAAAAGGACACTTAAGCGAAAGGGTTTGGTGACATAATCATTCGCGCCGGCATCCAGGCCCAGGATCGTATCGGAATCGGAATCATGGGCGGTCAGCATGACGACGGGGCATTTAACGCCGCTGCGGCGCAGAATACGACAGACCTCGCGCCCATCCATATCGGGCAGGCCGACATCCAAAACGATGGCATCGAAATGCCCGGCCTTTGCCGCTTCTATCGCTTCGGCGGCGGTTGAGGCTTCCTGTGTTTCAAATTCCTCATGCAGCTGCAATTGTTCCGCCAAGGACTGGCGCAGGGCGTCGTCATCGTCACATAACAGGATCTTTTTACCGCTCATCGCGTCTTATCTCGCTTTCAACCAAATCATTACCGGGGATCAGGATAACACGATCTGCCGGCATATGGGAAAAGCAAGATATCGTGATCGCCCTTTTCCATGTGTTCTGGCATGCGGCTTGCTTAGCTTGCGGGAGAGAGACTGTCGACGTGGGAGAGCCTCGATCATGCGGTTGGTGAAGAGAGAGGCGATGTCCACAGCGCAAACAGCCCCCTGGTCCCTGATGACCTCTAATGCGACTGCGATGGCGCCAGATGTTGCAATGCGTCGACCGCAGGCAGGTGAGGGTCAGACGGAATCCCGCTTTTCCGATGCTTTGACACAGGCCGAGGGCGCGAAAAAGGCCCCCCAATCCTATCAGACCCCACAACGCCCGGAAGATAGAATGCCCCAGCCGGTGGCAGCGAATTCACAGGTTTTTGCAGCGCGCGACGAGGGAACCTTTACCGACTATCGGCGCTTTACCTCTGCAGATCCCACATCTGTGGACGTCGCGGCGGCAAATCGTGCCGATGAGGCATCCGAAGCGACAGGCAAGAATTTCTTCGGCGAAGATGGCCTGACACTGGGGGATGTTGTCGATATCGTGAACCCATTGCAGCATATCCCCATCGTTTCATCCGTGTATCGCTATGTGACCGGGGATGAAATAAGCCCTGGTGCGCAGTTGGCGGGCGGGTCGATTTATGGCGGCCCGATAGGGTTTGCCAGTTCTCTGGCCAATGTGATTATGAAAGATCAGACCGGGGATGATATGGGGGGAACGGCCCTGACCGCCCTGTTTGGCGCACCGGGAACGTCAGACACGGGCACAGCCCTGGCCCAGGACGGGGCGCAAAAAGCATCGGTTCAGACCGCGCAGTTGGATCCTGAAAGTCAGAATGGCGCAGACCAAGCGGTGCAGAACGGTGTAAGTCCGCTTTTCGCGGCGCAACCTGGACTGAATGCGGCGGGTCAACGGTCGGCCCCGTTTGCCGCGACGCCGGTTGGATCGCCGATTGCGTCCGTGCAGCCGATCCTGCCGGGTCAGAACAGCGTCACGTCTGGCGCAAATCCTCAATCCAGCCCGGGTACGGCCGCTGCACAAGGGGTGCCAAATCTGTCGGCGGATGCCGCGACCGCCCTGATGCGGATGGCGCAAAACAGCCAGCCTAAGAACAGCCAGTCTATGAACAGCCAGTCTATGAACACCCTGTCTGACAACAGTCAGCCACCATCAGCAACGCCCTCAAATCAAGCATCCCAGTCGGCTTTACCCAATCAGAACACGACGACCATCAAGCATCTGCCCGGCTCGGACGCAGAACCGAAATTCTTCAGTTTGCGCAATGCACCGGTCGCGCCGACACAATTGCCCAGTCATTCCGGCATCACGCCCCCACCCCCTACCCCGTCTGCGCCATCTCCCGCAGGGACCGCTGATTCAACAATCGTTGCCGACAATTCCGACGCGCCGGAATTCCTGGAGCCTGTGCCGTCCAAGGATTTGCCCAGCGCAATGATGGATGCCCTGGCAAAATATGAGAAAATGAAGTCCCCCAGCTGATTTCAGGTTTGATTTCTGACTGGATTGATCACCATTTAGGGCATCATGCAGGGAATGATGTTTTTAGGGCGTAAGGGGGAGGCGGAGTATGACCGACCTGGTGACCGACGGGCAGCGATTGATTCTGCCGAATGGCGACAGTGTGCCGTGTTCCATGGGTCGGTCGGGCCTGATCGCAGCACAGGATAAACGCGAAGGCGACGGGGCGACACCGCTTGGTCGTTGGCGGCTGGTGCAGGTGTTCTATCGACCAGACAGGATCCTTGATCCGATCCGGACCGCATTGCCGATCCAGCCCTTGACTGAGCATTCTGGCTGGTGCGATGCCCCGGACGATCCCGCCTATAATCAGTTTGTTTCGCGACCCTATGCCGCGTCGCATGAGGCAATGTGGCGAGACGATGGGCTGTATGACATCGTGGTGACGACAGACCACAATACCAACCCCGCCCTTCCCGGTCTGGGCAGCGCCATCTTTTTGCATTGCCGTCATGAAACCGGAAAGCCGACAGCGGGCTGTATTGCAATAGCGCGGGACGAATTGCACCGCCTCCTGACGGATCTGGAACCGGAGTCCTGGCTGGTCATCCAGCAGGAGATTTGAAGAGGCGCAGTCAAGTCTGGGCTGGGCGCGCCCCAAATATTGCGCTGCCGACGCGGACATGGGTGGCCCCCAGGCGAATGGCGGTTTCATAATCGCTGCTCATCCCCATCGACAGGCCGGAAATTCCGTTCCGTTCTGCAATTTTCGCCAACAGGGCGAAATGCGGGCTGGGCTGTTGATCGACCGGGGGGATACACATCAAACCCTGGACGGACAGGCCGATCGTGTCGCGCACTTCCTGGATAAAGGCATCGGCCTCCATCGGCGGTATTCCCGCCTTCTGGGGTTCTTCGCCGGTATTGATCTGAATGAAAATACCAGGGTTGCGGTCCTGCTTCTCACATTCGCGGGCGATGAACTGGGCAATTTTCAAACGGTCTATGGTCTGGATCACATCAAACAGGGCAACGGCGTTTTTGGCCTTGTTGGATTGCAGAGGACCAATCAGATGCAGCACAGTCTGAGGATATTGCTGCTTAAGAGCTGGCCATTTTTCCTCCGCTTCCTGAACTTTGTTCTCGCCGAAATGTGCATGTCCAGCCTTCAGGAGTGGAATAATCGAATCAGAATCGTATGTTTTAGAAACCGCGATCAAATTAACATTTGCGTTTTTTTTAACAGAGTCAGATTCCGCCTGTTTTATATTTTCCAATACTTGATTATATCTTTCCAGTAATTGCATTGGGCACCTTTGTTGGGAAATGACCGATTGTCTTTCGGATGGTCCAATTTTATAACGACTCGATTTTATACAGCCTGACTTGTCCATAAAAGGATTTTAGTGTGGTACGCGGTTATTTGGGATCGACCAGGACGCTGTTTGCGGTGCTCCGGTTAGGAGCGTTTCGCGAAGCGATGCGGGGCATCGCAAGCGGAAGGCGACGCGGCCCGGAGCGCCGCAAACAGCGCCTTTGGTCCCTTTATCGGCCCGTCGGACGGCGTCGAGGACGTTTGACGATGAACCACATCGCCTGCACGCCCTCTCCTAGCCGACAGGCCGATAAAGGGATCCTGGTGAGTCCAAATAATCGCGCACCACACTAAGGACTGCCATGCCAGCGCCGGATATTCAGATAAGACAAGAATTGCAAAAGGCCTTTGGCGATTTCAATCAGGGTCATCCTGATGCGGCGCAGGCTCGGGCTGAGGCGATTCTGAAGCGGCTGCCCCGGGAACCAAATGCGCTGTATCTGATGGGGATCATCAATCATCAGGCGGGACGTCTGGATCAGGCATCCAGATTTTTTGAGAAAAGCTACAAGTCCGACCCGAAAAATCCCGCGGCCTTAAGTGGCATCGGCATCGTGCGTCTGGATCAGCAACGCTATGCGGAAGCGGTGCGCGCCTTTCAGGCCGTGTTAAAGCATATGCCAAATGATGCCTCGGCCCTGAACAATCTGGGGATCGCGCAGAAGAATCTGCAACGGTTTGATCTGGCGGTTCCTTTGTTCCAGAAGGCGATAGGGATCAACCCACGGTTTGCGGATCCTTATGTGAATTATGGTTCTTTGTTGAACAGCCTTGGTGAAGCACAGGCTGCGCGTGATGTGTTGGAAGCTGGGCTGCGGCATAATGCCGGTGACCAGACCCTGACGTTGAACTTGTTTGACGCCCTTGTGGGGTTGGGTCTGTTTGACCGGGCAAAGAACCTGATCGATCCGATATTCACGAAAGATCCCAGTAACATTGAAATTCGCAATCGCTATGGGCAATTGCTGGTGTCGATGGGGGATGTGGATGCGGCGCGGGACGTGTTTGTGAAAACGATCGACCATCATCCCCAGGATGCCGCCGCATATTTTGATCTGGCGGACCTTCTGGAGGCAAAGCGCGGTGCCCAGAAGGCGGAGGCGGCAGAGATGCGCCAGAGGGGTATCGCGGTCTTTAATGCCAGCCATGCCACCCTATCAGACGGTACGCCGGTATTGGTTCATCGCGCCGCCCAGGCTTATGAAGGTTTGGGGGAGGTTGAAAAGGCCTATCAGTGTTTCAAGCGGGCGCAGGATCAGTTCAAGGCGCGCCTGGCCAGCATCGGGAAGGCCTATGACCGCCGCGCGACTGAGTCGCTGTATGACAATCTGATCGCGCGATTTTCCAAACAAACGCCAGCGGCAGTGGCACTGCCGGACGGTGAGTCTATTCCCGCCCCTATCTTTATCGTTGGCATGCCACGATCCGGCACCAGCCTGATTGAGCAGATATTGGCGTCACATCCTGCCATTTTTGGCGGGGGGGAATTGATGGTGCTGCCCGATCTGATCGATGCCCGCCTGAAGCCGGGGGAGGATCTGACCGGTTTGCTGGATCGCCTGTCCTTGGAACAACTGGTTGAAATTCGAGATGGGTATCGCGCTGGTCTGGCGGAATGTTCTGCGGGTCAGGCGTTTGTAACGGACAAGCTGCCGTTTAACTTTATCAATGTGGGTCTGATCCGGATGCTGTTTCCGAAGGCCCTGATCATTAACATCGAACGCTATCCCCTGGATGTGTGCTGGTCGATCTTCACGCAGCGCTTTTCCAGCGCCATGCTGTTTGATCATGATCTGCGGGATATCGGACATTATTATCGGCAGTATGATCGGTTGATGCAGTTCTGGCGCGGTTGGGATTCATCGATTGTTCAGATACAGTATGAAGGGTTGCTGGACGATATGGCGGCTGGCGTTCTGCCCATGCTGGATCAGTTGGGTCTGGACTGGGACCCGGCGATGGAACGCTTCTTTGATAATAAAAGAACGGTGCAAACTGCCAGCCGTTTGCAGGTGCGTCGGCCGATCTATAAGACATCGGTGGGGCGGTGGAAGGCTTTCGAGTCAAGAATGGATGGTCTAAAGTCTGAGCTGGGTGATGTGCTGGGACGGTATTTATAGGGATAAGGTTTATGCCAATACTCAAGGATGACCGGGATACGATCACATTGGCCGATATTCTGGCCCCGATGACAGAGGCGGAATTCTTTGAAGACTATTACGATAAGAAGCCCCTGCATATCCCGGGCAGCGCCGATAAATTCAAGGGGATCATGGATTGGTCCATCCTGAATGAGCTGTTGAGCAATGGCCCCCTGTGGTCCGCAAAATCGCTGGGCTTGCAAATCGACAAGCAGCCGATCCCCGCCGCTTTGTATTGTGAATCGCGGGAGGACCGGTCAGGATCCATGGTGATGCAGCCGATTGCCGGTAAGGTGATGGACCTGTTGCATCACGGGGCATCCCTGATTGCCAATGATATCGATATGATGAGCAGGCCTTTGCGCCAGGTCGCATCTGCATTTGAGGCGGCGTATAATGGCAAGGCGCAAGCCAATCTGTATTGTTCCTGGGATAGCAGGCAGGCCTTCAGCAGCCATTTTGATACACATGATGTATTTGCCCTGCATATTGAGGGGAAAAAGACCTGGCGCGTCTTTGAAACACGCATGCCCCATCCAATCCGTCACGCCCGTCACAGCAATGGTGCCTATACGGACGCGCAGCATATGGAGCAGCGGGGCAATCTATTATTCGACGTGGTCTTGAAGCCAGGTGATATTCTGTATCTGCCCCGGGGCCAGTATCATGATGCCTTGGCGGTTTCCAGCGGGACGGTTCATGTCGCATTGGGGATCGTCAGCCTGGTTGGACTGGATATCGTTGATGCCTTGAAGGATTTTGCTGTTGAGGACGAGGCCTTCCGGACGAACCTGCCTCGATTGGCGCAGGGGGAAGCGGTCACACGATCTGTATTGGAAGATTTAGGGAATAAACTGCATCGATTGTCCGAGGATCCAAATGTACTTGCCGCATTGTTAAAGTATCAGGCGAATTATTCCTATGATCGCAGTCAATATACGTTACCGATCGAGTCATCGGACAAAACGTTTAATTTGGTCGGTGGCCCGTTCCGCCTGGTGAAGGACAAGGGGACCTTTATGCTGACGGGACCACGTGGTGCCGTTCCCATTCCTCCGGGCAGCGAAGGGCCAATTTCGTGGGTGCTGTCTCAGAAGAGTTTTCGGCGCGGCGCATTTCTCAGCGCGCATGAAAGAATCCCTGCGACGGTTGCGGATCGATTATTGTCGGATCTGCAGTCCATGGGGGTCTTGAAATCCGTGTGATTCTTTAGAGTTGGCCTTGGTTGCGCGGTCATGTTGTATAATTATCACATTACTTACGTTTTTGCGGTTAACTGTATTGGAATTCATTGCTTTCAAAATTCATGCGTGGTCAAAACAACCCATGGCGAGCGCCGGAACTGCCTGAACAGGCTAATTCGTTTGGCACGCAAGATGAAGTGAATGAGTTCTAGGGGCAAACGCCCAAACGATCAAAATGGAGATGACCATGAAAAAAGTTCTTCTCGCATCCTCAGCTCTGCTGGGTGCGTCCGCTTTCGCAGCGGGTTCTGCATATGCAGAAAAGCCTGTAATGACCTTCTCTGGTAGCTTGGCTTACGAAATGATTTTCGCTGACGGCGACCAGGCTGATGCCGGTGTTGGCCACAGCATTTCTGCCAACGACCAGATGTCCGAACTCGTGTGGGATGCCAAAGGCTCTACCGATGCCGGTCTGAACTACCGTGCAAACGTCCAGTGGCGCTACACCAACGGTGCTGCTGGTTCTTTCGATGAAAGCTGGCTGCAGTTCTCCGGCGGCTGGGGTAGCATCGTCCTTGGTGGCGAAGACCCTGTGTCGGATACGGTCGCTGGTACCGCTGGTCACACCTTCCAGGCTGGTACCTGGGGTACGGACGGCAACAACGCCCTGCGTAACGTAAACTTCCTGGGCATTTCCACCGCCACCCACTACTACCAGTCTTCTGCTGGTATGACCAGTGATGCGAACAAGATCTCCTATAGCACGCCTAACTTTGCTGGCTTCCAGGCTGGTGTGTCGTACACCCCGCAGGGCGCTGCTTTCCAGCAGACCCAGCAGGTTAACAACAATGCGAACGACCAGGTTCTGGACTTCGCAGCTGGTTGGGGCGGCGAATTCGGTGGCGTTGGCCTGAAGTTCGACGGTTCTTATCAGATGGGTGAAGATAACAGCGCAACCGCTGGTGCCGCTGACCGTGAAGACCTGCGTTCCTACATGCTGGGCGCATCTATCACGTTCGCTGGCTTCGGCTTGGGTGCTGGTTTCTTCGACAACCAAGAATCCAACACGGCTAAAGGCTCAAACGGTGACGGTGGTCAGGGCTTCAACGTTGGCGGTAGCTACAGCTTCGGCCCGGGTTCAGTCTCTCTGATGTACCAAAACAGCACCGACGATCTGGACGGCAACAACCTGGAAGATGAAGCAACCATCTACCACGCTGGTGTTACCTACACGATCGCTGATGGTCTGAACGCCTATGGTTCTTACTTCAACATGAGCATCGACAACGAAGGCGGCAACACTGCTGCTAACCAGAACGATGCACAGGTTGTGATCATCGGTACGCGCGTAACCTTCTAAGGTTATTCGGGTTGCATCAAATGGGGGGATGGGCAAGATTGCTCATCCCCTCATTTCTTTTTGGTGGTGCGTAATGATCAGACGAATTTTTGCAGTCCTGTTTTTGACGGGATTGGTTTTTGTAAGCGGCTGTTCCGGCCTGTCTTCCGGTCCATCTGTCCTGAACGAGGATCCGGCTGAACGGACCCGTAAACAGGACGGCTCCGTTTTCGGTAAATCTATTGTTCTGGGTGGGGAGTCTCAGCCCGGCGCCGGAACATCGGGTCTGGCCGTTAATGGCTATCTGTGGCGCGCATCGCTTGATACGATTTCTTTTCTGCCTTTGGCCCAGGCCGACGCGTTCGGCGGTGTAATCGTGACCGAATGGTCCTCTTTGCCCAGCGCACCAAACGAACGCTATAAGCTGACCGTGTATATTTTGAATCGGGAATTGCGTGCCGATGGTGTGCGCGTCTCGGTTTTTCGCCAGGAACGCAGTACATCGGGCGAATGGGTTGATGCCGCCGTTTCAGATGGTGTTCCAGCCAGAATCGAAAACGCGATTCTTTTGCGGGCCCGTCAGTTGCGAATTGATAGCCAGGCGTCGCTCAAGTAAATCATGGGTCCGCCGAACGGATTTGGGACTCTGTGAGAGTCTGTGAGGATTCGTTTGGTCCGTTTCCAAATACGATCAGGCTAAAACCTATCAGGCCAAAACTTACCAGGGCAAACCCTACCAGGATAGAGCAATGACCAGGTACAATCCGGTTGAAATCGAACGCAAATGGCGCGACCGATGGGAGTCTGCGCAGTCTTTTCGGACCGATGATTCGTCGGATGCCGAAAAGTACTATGTCCTGGAGATGTTTCCCTATCCGTCCGGGCGCATTCATATGGGCCATGTGCGCAATTATACTTTGGGTGACGTGATTGCCCGGTATAAGCGGGCCAGAGGCTTTAGCGTTCTGCATCCAATGGGATGGGATGCTTTCGGATTGCCGGCTGAAAATGCGGCCATTGAGAACAAGGTCCACCCGGCCAAATGGACACGGGAAAACATCGCGACCATGCGGTCTCAGTTGAAGACTTTGGGTCTGTGCATCGATTGGGATCGCGAAATTTCGACCTGTGAACCCGACTACTACAAACATGAACAGAAGATGTTCCTGGATTTTCTGAGGGCTGGTTTGGCCTATCGCCGGGAATCCTGGGTGAATTGGGATCCGGTCGATAATACCGTGCTGGCCAATGAACAGGTGATTGATGGCAAGGGCTGGCGAACCGGTGCGGTCGTTGAAAAGCGGCGGCTGTCCCAATGGTTCCTGAAAATTACGGCGTTTTCTGAAGAATTGCTGGCAGGTCTGGATGAATTGGAGCGTTGGCCGGAAAAGGTTCGGCTGATGCAGCGCAATTGGATCGGGAAGTCCGAAGGGGCACAGATCCAGTTTGAAATCGTCGGGCGGGATGATCGACTGGACTGTTTCACGACGCGGCCAGATACGCTGTATGGCATGTCATTCTGTGCCATCGCGGCCAATCATCCGTTAGCGGAAGAAGCATCGCGCACCAATCCTGATCTGGCAGCCTTCATCGCGGAATGCAATCAGATGGGCACCAGCGAAGAAGCCATTGAAACCGCAGAGAAACGTGGTTTTGATACGGGCCTGACGGTGCGTCATCCGTTTATGCCGGACAAGACATTCAAGGTGTTTGTCGCCAATTTCGTGCTGATGGAATATGGCACAGGCGCGATTTTCGGCTGCCCTGCGCATGATCAACGGGATATGGATTTCGCCAGAAAATATGGTCTGGATGTCACGCCAGTTGTGCTGCCACACGATGCAGAGGCGGCGACATTTGCGGTCCAGGATGAGGCCTATACCGGGGATGGAACCTTGTTCAATTCAGATTTTCTGGATGGCCTGGATGTGCCGACTGGTATCCGCGCCGCTATTGATCGGTTGGAAGACATTGGGATAGGCACCGGTAAGATAACCTATCGTCTGCGCGATTGGGGCGTATCGCGCCAGCGCTATTGGGGATGCCCCATTCCAGTTATTCATTGTCCGTCATGCGGTGTGGTTCCGGTTCCGGATGCCGCATTGCCCGTGGAATTGCCGGAAGATGTCGATTTTGATCAACCGGGCAATCCCCTGGCCCGCCATCCGACATGGAAACATGTGTCCTGCCCGAGCTGTGGCGGCGCGGCGGAACGGGAGACCGATACATTCGACACATTCTTTGAAAGCTCGTGGTACTTCGCACGCTATCCAGACAGCAAGAATGAGGAGCGGGGATTTAGTGCAGAAAGTGCTGCGCGCTGGTTGCCGGTTGATCAGTATATCGGCGGTATCGAACACGCTATTCTGCATTTGTTGTATTCGCGGTTTTTCACACGGGCGCTGAAACAGTGTGGTTATCTGGATCTGGACGAGCCTTTTGCCGGGTTGTTTACCCAGGGCATGGTCTGTCACGAAACCTATCGGGATCCATCGGGCGCATGGTTGTTCCCCAGTCAGATTCAGCGGGACGGCGATCAGGTTGTGCGGGTTGATACCGGCGCGGCCGTGACGGTTGGTCGATCTGAGAAGATGTCTAAATCCCGCAAGAATGTTGTGGACCCTGTTGATATTGTTCAATCTTATGGGGCTGATACGGCACGTTTGTTCATGTTGTCGGACAGCCCGCCTGAGCGGGATCTGGAATGGACTGAAGGCGGTGTTGAAGGGGCCTGGCGTTTTCTGGGTCGTTTGTTCCGCGCGATTGCCGGGGACGAGGCCACGATTGCGCCCTTTGGAACCCAGCGGCCGGCTGTTTTGACCGATGAATTAGCGGCCACAGAGCGCGCGGTGCACAAGGCCATAGACGGCGTGACCCAGGATTTGGAGCGTTTCCATTTCAATCGCGCCATTGCGAGAATTCGGGAACTGTCTAACGCCCTGTTCGCCATCAAGGGTGAGGATGAGGGTGCGCAATGGCTGCGCCGGTTTGGTTTTGAATCTCTGGTTCAGGTCCTGTCACCAATGACCCCGCATGTGGCGGAAGAGTTGTGGCAGGCGTTGGGTCATAAAGAGATGCTGGTCAACGCCGATTGGCCGGTTGCAAATCCTGATATGCTTGTTGAAGAAACAGTCACCATTGGCGTTCAGGTGAATGGTAAGCTGCGGGCAACAATTGAACTAGCGCGGGATGTTTCCCGTGAAGAGGCAGAGGCCGCTGCGATCGCGGAAGATAATGTTCAGCGCATCCTGGATGGCAAAACACCACGTAAAATTATTGTTGTGCCCAATCGGATTGTGAATATCGTCGCTTAGGGTTTCTGACGTTAAGAGCGGGTAAGGGATTGGCATGAGGTCTTTTAATGCAAAGATGGATCGTCGCGCAGTGACCCTGCTCGGCTTGGGGGGCGCAGTGCTGGCGCTCTCTGGCTGTGGTTTTCGGCCTGTTTATGGTACCGGCGGGTCCGATAGCGGTGTCGATGCAATGGAAGATCTGGAGGCGACGAAGATTAACCTGATCGAAGATCGGGAAGGTCAGGTGCTTCATAATCTATTGTTGGATCGCTTTAATCCCAAAGGACGCCCTACCAAATCCCGTTACACTCTGGATGTTACCCTGAATTTTTCGACAGTGGATCGCGGGACGCTGATTGATGCAACCGTGACCCGCGCGGAATTGACGGTAATTGCAGAGGCCGCCCTGACCATTGTTGAGGAAACAAAATTGTTTAAATCCCGGGCGGTATCAACGTACTCCGTGTCGACATCGGACTATGCCGCTGAAGTGGCGAAGAAGAATGCCCTGGACCGCACGCTTGTCGTTATCGCGGATGATTTGCGTATTCAGATCGCAACGTTTTTCGAAAAGCAGCGATTGCTTAAGGGTTGATTTGGCATGGTGAAAATCGCGACGGGCTCGATTGAGGGGTTTGTAAAGGCTCCACCGTCTGAGATCCGCGCCGTTTTGTGCTATGGGCCCGATGCAGGTCTGGCCCGTGAACGTATGCGGGCGGTCGCGTTGACGGTCGCGCCAGATCTGGAAGATCCTTTCCAGATATGTGATTTATCCAGCGATACGATCAAGGCAGATCCCGCCATTTTGGGGGATGAGGCTGCAGCGATTTCCATGATGGGTGGGCGGCGCGTAATCTTGATCCGGGATGCCAGCGACGCCTGTGCCGATGCTTTGGCTGGGTTTCTAGAAGACCCGGTCGGGGATGCGCTGATCGTCCTGTCGGCGGGCGATTTGCCCGCAAAATCAAAGCTTCGTAAGGTATTTGAAGGCTCCAAGCTTGGCGCTGCAATTGCCTGTTATCTGGATGAAGCAGGTGGAATAGATCGGTTGATAGAGGAAGGGCTGCGGCCGCTTTCCGTGCGGATAGAGCCGGAAGCGCGTGAATTTCTGGTGGATAATCTGGGGTCTGATCGGGGCGTCAGTCGGTCCGAGATCGAGAAGCTGGCGCTGTATGCCGGGCAAAATGGCACATTGGATTTTGACACGGTCTCGACCCTGATCGGCGACAGCTCGGTATCCACGTTGGATGATGTGATCCAGGCTATGGCGGAGGGAAATTCCAGATCGCTGGACCGGGCTCTTGATCTGGCGGCTCAGGATGGAACGGCCCCGGTTGCCCTGTTGCGCACAGCGAGTAATCACATGCTGAGACTGCGGCGGGTTCAGGATCTTGTATCGGGTGGAATGCCGCTGCAAGGCGCGATGAGCAGCCTGCGCCCGCCCGTCTTCTACAAATCCAAGGCACGGTTTGAGGCGGGGGTGAAACGCTGGCCTCCATTGGCTGTGGCAGAGGCATTGTCGCTTTTGATCGAGGCGGAAGCAGCCTGCAAACGCAGCGGCGCGCCGGATTGGATTTTATGTCACCGCAGCCTGCATCAGGTCGGCGCCTTAGCCAGGCGGCACGCGTCCGGTCGTCGCGCTTCCAGATAGGTGCATGCCACAGCATCATGCGTGCGCATGATATTCTTACGGCTACATTTCGACGACATTCTTAGGTCTCTGCACGCCCCCACGATTCAGGCGTTCCACCACGTCGTCCAGCTGGTCAAAATCCTCAAACGCGACAACCAGGCGTCCGGATTCGCCACCGCCTTTCAGGTCTATGGAAACGGTCATGCCCAGAAGATCCGACAGGCTGCGTTCCATCGCAACGGTATTGGCATCTTTTTCGGTCAGGCTGGCCCCGCCCTTTTCAATTTTGCCTTTCAGGCGCTGCAACCCGTCCTGTGTCTTATTGGCATTGGGCTTGGCATCCTGAACCAGGCGTTCCGTCTGGCGAACATTATAGCCCTTCTTTATGACTTCCTGGGCCAGCGCGTCGGCATTGCTGGCACCCAACAGGGCACGGGCATGGCCGGCGCTGAGCAAGCCGTCATCCAGCATGCTTTTCAGCTCTTCCGGAAGGGATAGCAGCCGCAGCATATTGGCAACATGGGACCGGCTTTTGCCGACAGATTTTGAAAGCGCGTCCTGAGTATGGCCGAATTCCTCCATCAGGCGCTGATACCCTTCAGCCTCTTCCAGGGGTGTCAGGTCTTCGCGGTGAATGTTTTCGATCAGCGCGATTTCAAGGGTTTCTGTATCGGTCAGATCCTTGATGACAACCGGCACTTCATACAATTGCGCCCGTTGGGCGGCCCGCCAGCGGCGTTCGCCCGCGACGATCTGATAGGCATTGGCATCATCGGGATGGGGGCGGACCAATAGCGGCTGAAGGATTCCTTGCTGGCGGATAGAATCGACCAGCCCGTCAATCGCAGCCTCATCGAATCGTTTGCGGGGCTGGCTTGGATTTGGCCGCAGGAATTCGATTGGCACGGTTTTGGAGGTCTTTACGGCGGGTTCGCTGTAGCCATCTGCGCTGTTAATTGCGCTGTCACCATCCCCAAACAGCGCTGAGAGGCCGCGCCCTAAGCCGCGCTTACGATCTTCTGCTGCACTCATGCCGGGAGTCTCCTTTCACGCTTCAGAACCTCGCTGGCGAGGTGAATGTAGGCCTGTGATCCCCGGCAATCCATGTCGTATAACAGGACGGGTTTGCCAAAGCTTGGTGCTTCTGAGATACGCACATTGCGGGGAATCACGGTTTCATAGACTTTGTCACCCAAATGAGCGCGGACATCGGCCGCCACCATGTCAGACAGGTTGTTGCGCCGATCATACATGGTCAACACCACGCCCTGGATATCCAGGCGCGGGTTAAAGGCGCGTTTCACACGCTCAATCGTGCCGATCAGATGGCTGAGCCCTTCCAGCGCATAAAATTCACATTGCAATGGCACCATAACGGAATCGGCGGCGCATAATGCGTTCAGGGTCAATAGACCCAGAGCTGGCGGGCAATCGATCAGGATATAGTCATAATCGTCTGTACAGCCCCGCAAGGCGTCGCGCAGGCGAAATTCCCGGCGGTCTTCTTCCACCAGTTCGATTTCAGCGCCGGACAGATGAATAGAGGCTGGAATCAGACGCAGGCCCGGAATGGCCGTGTTGACCGCCGCACTTTCCGCCGTCTCGCGCGCGAATAGCAGATCATAGGAGCTTAACGTCCGATCCCGACGATCCACACCCAATCCGGTTGAGGCATTTCCCTGGGCATCGATGTCCACGATCAGGACACGCTTTTCACAGGCAGCCAAGGCTGTGGCGAGATTAATCGCGGTGGTGGTTTTGCCCACCCCCCCCTTCTGATTGGCGATCGCGATGATTCGTGCGGTGCCATCACTGCGGGGCTTGGTCAGTTTTTCCGGCAATTTCGCATACATCGGCGCAACTCCTTCTGTGCTCTAAGAGCGATGCTGTCTGTTCCCTTTGGGCGGGGGCCGTGGGGGACTTGGGGCGACACATCGGTTCTTAAAAAAGTCACAGCGTTGCCGATGGTTTCTAAGGCGACTCTCCTGGGGCGTGATCCGGTTTCTTCGGGCGCATATCGGTGAGGCGCAACAGAACTGATTCGTCATCACTGCGGCTGCGAACCGCGTCATAAGTTATATACCATGCATAATTTGCAGCAGTCAATTCCTCTTTATACCTCTTACCCTTCGGAAATAGGGCAATTGTCCCCTCCCCCCAAAATCGGTGTGCCAGAGGCAAAAGATCGGTCAAGGACGCCAAAGCGCGGGCGGAAATAATGTCTGCTGGCGGCAGGTCGACACTTTCTGCACGGGCGGCATGAACAGTTACCCGGTCAGACACCCCGGCGACACGGGCGGCCTCTCTCAAGAAGGCAGATTTACGGGTGTCGGACTCGATCAGATGCACTGTCATCCGACTCAGAATCGCCAGAACCAATCCTGGGAAGCCGGCTCCACTGCCCAGGTCGATTAAGGTTCTCGCCTGTGGAGGGCACAGATCAATCAGTTGCGCAGAGTCCAGAAAATGCCGTGTCCAGAGATCTGGGATGGTTTTACCGCTGATCAGATTAATCCTGGGCTGCCATTTCAGAAGCAAGGCGGCATAGGCGTCCAGTTGCTCCATGGTTTCACGTGAAACATCTGTGTTTTTCTGGAAGTGACTTTTGGGATCGTCCGCCACGCGCTTACGCTGCCTTATCGCCTGTCCGCCGAACAAATCGCATCAGTGCGACTACAGCCGCCGGGGTTACGCCTGGCAAGCGGGCGGCCTGGCCAAGGGTGCGCGGCCGTCCCGCGGATAGCCGTTGAATCATTTCGTGGCTTAAACCGCCAACAGTGTTGAAATCCAGATCGTCTGGCAGATACAGCGATTCATCGCGGCGATAGGCGCGAATATCTGAATCCTGTCGTTGTAAATAGGCGGCATATCGGGCGTCGGTTTCAATTTGTGGCGCGACAGATGCGGGGATAGCCAGGAGGTCGGGCCAAAGCGCGCTTAACCGCTGTAAGGATAGGTCGGGCAATGCCAGCAGATCCATGGCGCTGCGCATCCGGCCATCCTGTCGCACGGCGATATCGTGTCGCGCCAATTCTTGAGGGGAAGCCTTGTGGTTTTCCAGAAGAGCCCGGGATTTGGTCAAGGCCTGTGATCGGGCCGACCAATGCTCTAGTCTTTCAGAGGACAGGCAGCCCAGCTCAGCGCCCAGCGGAGTCAGACGTTGATCCGCATTATCGGCCCGCAGGCGAAGGCGGTATTCGGCGCGGGAGGTAAACATACGATACGGTTCATCCGCCCCCCGGGTCGTCAGATCATCGATCATGACCCCGATGTAAGCATCTGCACGGTCCAGAATAAAGGGAACCGTCCCGCCCCCGACTTTATGGGCGGCATTCAGCCCTGCCATCAGACCCTGTGCGGCGGCCTCTTCATATCCAGTCGTTCCATTGATTTGTCCCGCAAGATACAGCCCCGCAATCTTTCGGGTCTCCAGCGTTGGATGCAGTTCTCTTGGATCGACATGATCATATTCAATCGCGTAGCCGGGCTGAAGAATGGCTGCATTCTCCAAACCAGGAATGGTTTTCAGAAAGGCGGCCTGGATGTCCCGCGGCAGAGAATTCGAGAGTCCATTCGGATAAACTGTGTGGTCGTCCAGCCCTTCTGGCTCCAGGAAGATCTGGTGCCGTGGCTTATCTGCGAACTTCACCACCTTGTCTTCAATCGACGGGCAATAGCGCGGACCTATGCCGGAAATCATGCCACCATATAAGGCGGAATGGGCCAGATTGTCGTGGATCACCTTATGGGTGATCTGATTGGTATAGGTAATATGGCAGGCAATCTGCGGGACGGTGATGGACTCCGTTAGTGCAGAAAATGGCTCCGGCACTTCATCTGCATCCTGTTTCTCCAGGATTGCATAATTGATTGTGCGCCCGTCCAGTCGGGGTGGCGTGCCGGTTTTTAGGCGACCAAGGGCAAAGCCAAAACGCTCCAGAGTCAGGGCCAGGCCGACAGCCGGGGCATCTCCGATACGGCCAGCGGGTGTGCGTTCGTGGCCGCAATGAATCATACCGCGCAGGAAAGTCCCGGTGGTCAGAACCACAGCGCCCGCACGAAGGTCAGTGCCATCGGCCAATTTAATTCCGGTCAGGACCCCCTGCCCTGATACGATCAAATCTTCTACCGCGCTGGCATAAAGGGTCAGATTGGGTTGGGCCCGCAGGGTTCCCTGCATCGCGTTGCGGTACAGTTTTCGGTCTGCCTGACTTCTGGGGCCCTGAACAGCGGGGCCTTTACTGCGATTCAGGACCCGGAATTGTATGCCAGCTTGGTCAGCGACCCGCCCCATAATACCGTCAAGGGCATCAATTTCCCGAACCAGATGCCCCTTCCCCAGTCCACCGATGGCGGGGTTGCAGGACATTTCGCCTATGGTTTCTAGCTTGTGGGTGACAAGCAGCGTCTTGGCTCCCATGCGGGCTGCGGCCGCGGTCGCTTCACATCCTGCATGGCCACCGCCCACGACAATAACATCCCACTGCCCGGCTAAGGGGCGTGGGGTTGAAAGGGCGGTTTCTTTGGATAGCGCGGCCATTGTCAGTTCTCCTGCGGCGTCGCTTGTATAATCGTTCCTGCGTTCCGGGTCAATTGGCAGGGAGCCGCAATATAGTACAGCTGCGATATGGAGATTGTTTCACGTGAAACATACTGCGAAGGGTAGGAATGACGATCAACGGTAACGGAAGATCAGAACCATCCGTATCCATGATTGTTTCACGTGAAACAGATGTTCATTTCCCGATGCAAAATTCCTTGAAGACAACGTCCAGAACAGACTCAACATCAACACGTCCGGTAATGCGCCCCATCTCCATCAGGGCAACCCGAACATCCTCTCCCGATAGTGCCAGTTCCGGCTGAACCAGCGACGCCTCAAGCGCATCTGACGCGCGGCACAGTGCTTCTCGATGTCGAGCCCGAACAGCAACCGCCGCCGTCGCCTGACCATATTTATCTGCGCATATTGTGGTCATGGCAGATAACAAGTCCTGCAGCCCGACCCCGGTAACAGAAGAAATCCCAAACCGATAAGCATGGTTCTGCCAATCGCTGGGCGCGGAAACCATGTCACATTTTGTGAGAAGCTGGAAAACCGGTACTGACTCCAATACCTCAAATGGCGAGCGCATATCAAAGACCAGAGGGTCATCCGAAACCCAAAGTACAATGTCAGCTGTCTGCGCAGTTGAATGGGCCCGACGCACCCCTTCCCCTTCAACCGTATCGGGCGTATCGCGCAGCCCGGCAGTATCCGAAAGGGTGACAATATAGCCATCCAGGTCCAGGCGAACCTCAATAACGTCCCGGGTCGTTCCCGCGATTTCAGATACAATCGCCGCGTCCCGCCCCGCCAATTTGTTCAAAAGGGAAGACTTCCCAACATTGGGCGACCCTACGATAGCAACCCGCACGCCATCGCGTATGGCAGAGGACAGCGCGCCAAGCCTGATATCCTGCTGCCATTCCTGAATGAGCGTGGCGATGGCATCGCTGTTCTGATCCAGCATATCGGGCGGCAAATCATCCTCCGGAAAATCTACCGCTGCTTCAATCAGGGCAAGGATGCGGATCAATCGATCCGTCCAATCCTGGTATCGGTCATGCCCTGCACCGGTGGCCAGGCGCAGCGCCAACCGGCGTTGTGCTTCCGTTTCTGCGGCAATCAGATCCGCCAGGGCCTCCGCTTCGGTCAAATCCATATTGCCATTGGCGAAGGCGCGGCGGGAAAATTCCCCGGCTTCGGCCAAGCGACAGCTGGGATAGTGACCAAGCGCTGTCAATACTGCTGCGATGGTCGCCGCCCCGCCGTGGCAATGCAGTTCAATAACATCCTCCCCGGTGAAAGATGCGGGGCCCGGAAAGTAAAGGACCAGGGCGTCGTCCAGAACGTCTGGGTCCGACGCAGTATCAAATGTGGGTTGATACAGTTTGCGTCGGTGGGCGCGTCTTGGCTGTGGTACCCATTGAGATCCAGTTGGTTGCCGCAAAAGAAGGGATTGAAGAGCTGGCAGTGCATCTGGGCCAGACAGACGTATAACCGCAATACCCGCCGGTGCGGGTCCGCTGCTGAGCGCAAATATCGTATCACTCATTGAAGAGGTGCTCGCCTGTTGTCACTATTGTTCAGGGCCTGGCAGCGTGGGTGATGCTTACGTCAGCCCTTATCGCCTGAAGACGGGTCTTTCGAAGTGCTGGCCATTTGGGCCCAGAACATCTTTTGTAATTGCTCCATCCCCTGCAGCCCAGCTGGAAGCCAGGTCTGGAACAAAGCCTCCGGTTCCAGCGCTTTTAGATTCGCCTCCATGCGTTCCTGAACTTGCTCCATCAGGGCTTCCTGCATCGGGGCGACATCAGGAAGACCCAGGAACTTCCGGGCTTCATCCGGGGTGCAATCAATATCGACAGTGATTTTCATCTATGCTCTCCCGCGTTTGCGCTCATGATACAACAGCAAATCAAAACTGCCAGACTTTACCTTGGAGAATTCGCCCCTTCCCCTTATGTACAAGGGACAGCACCTGTGCAAGAGACCGGGGTTGTTGCCCACAACGCCACAAAGGCACAATAGGCCATCGCGACCGTTAGGAGTAGTTATGTCTGCCAATATGTTGAACCAGGAAACCAGTCCTTATCTTCTGCAGCACAAGGATAATCCGGTCCATTGGCGCGCCTGGGGTCCGGACGCCCTAGCGGAGGCTAAGGCCCAGAACAAACCGATCCTGTTGTCCGTCGGCTATGCGGCCTGTCATTGGTGCCATGTTATGGCGCATGAAAGCTTTGAAAATCCAGATATCGCAGATCAGATGAACAGGCTTTTCATTAACATCAAGGTGGACCGGGAAGAACGCCCGGATATTGATACAATTTATCAGTCTGCATTGAGCATGTTGGGCCAACAAGGCGGATGGCCCCTGACGATGTTTCTGACCCCGGATGGGGACCCTTTCTGGGGCGGCACCTACTTCCCTCCCGACGAGAAATGGGGGCGTGCCGGATTCACTCAGGTCTTGTCGGCAATCTCAAAGACATATCATGAGGCCCCAGACAGGGTGGGACAGAATGTCGATGCCCTGCGCACCGGTCTGGCGCAATTGGCATCCCCAAAGTCTGGTGGCATGATCGACCGGGATACGGCAGACGGGATCGCTCTGCGCCTCCTGGAGGCGATGGACACGGTTCATGGCGGCATCGGAGATGCACCCAAATTCCCACAGCCCTCTTTGCTGCGCCAACTTTGGGCGGCCGGAGAACGCAGCCATTCCGGAAATGCTTTCAAGCAGGCCGTCCTGCACACAATGCGCAAAATGTGTGAGGGTGGCATTTATGATCATCTGGGGGGTGGCTTTGCCCGCTACACGGTTGACCGCGCCTGGTTGATCCCGCATTTCGAAAAGATGCTGTATGACAATGCACAGCTTCTGGATCTGTTATGCCTGTGCTGGCTGGAGACGGGTGATGCCCTGTTCAAGCGCCGTGTGGAGGAGACTATTTTCTGGCTGCGTACCGATATGACGACCCCTGAAGGGGCTTTTGCCGCCGCCCGTGATGCCGATAGTGAGGGTGAAGAGGGAAAGTTCTATGTCTGGGATGCGGCAGAAATAGACTCCCTGCTGGGGGACCAGGCGGCGTTCTTCAAACAAATCTATGACGTATCGCCTCAAGGCAACTGGGAAGGAAAGACAATCCTGAACCGCCTTCCCCTTTCCGAACCGGTCACGGAAGAACAGGAAGCGCGTTTGGCACCCTTGCGGGCCATACTGTTTGCTGAACGTGAAAAGCGGGTGCCGCCCCTAAAGGATGACAAGGTTCTGACGGATTGGAACGGCATGACCATTGCAGCCTTCGCCAATGCCGGTCGCATCTTTGATCAACCGGAATGGGTGACGGCGGCAAGGCAGGCCTTTGATTTCATCACGGGTCCAATGTCACAAGATTCCAGATTACGCCACAGCTTCCGGGTTGGGCGTGCCAGACATACCGCGACATTGGATGATTATGCCGCCATGATGCGGGCGGCCCTGGCTTTGCTGGAGGCAACCGAAGACCAGAAATATCTATCTCATACCCAGAATTGGGCCGAAACTCTGGACCTGCACTATCATGATACGGAGGGTGGGGCCTATTTTCTAACGCCCGATGATGCCGAAGCCCTGGTTGTGCGGACCAAATCAGCGGGAGATAACGCCACGCCTTCCGGCAATGGGGTTCTGGTATCGGTGCTGGTGAAATTATATTGGCTGACGGGTAACGCCCAGTATCAATCGCGTGCAGAAGAAATCGTCACCGCCTTTTCCGGGGAAATGGAACGCAATTTCTTCCCTTATTCCACTCTGATCGATGGCGCGATGTTGTTGCGGTCGGGACTCCAGATCGTGCTGGTTGGCACATCGGGAGATCCGGCCCTCGATGCGTTGCAGCAGGCCGCGCGCAATGTTCCATTGGCGGATCGATTGATAACTGTGATCGAACCCGGGATTGATCTGCCGCCTGATCATCCAGCCAGCGGCAAGGGGTTGGTCGATGGCAGGCCGGCCGCCTATATCTGTGCCGGGCCGGTGTGTTCCCTGCCCCTGGTGACGCCAGAAGCGATCACCGCGCATTTAAAGGCACAAGTGGGGTGATTGCTCTGCGGTGATAAGGCTTGGCGCAGCCCGCCTGGCACACTAGGCTTAATCAGAAATTCGGCAATTTATCCAATTAGATGGGGAGTATTCAGCATGGCAAAAGCAGTACGGGTTCATGGTGTCGGTGGACCGGAAGTGATGGCTTATGAAGATATTACCGTTGGTGATCCCGGCGCCGGGGAAGTTCGCCTGAAGCAGGATTTCGTGGGTCTGAACTACATCGATACCTATCACCGCACCGGGGCGTATCCTATGCCCACGCCCTTTACGATTGGTCTGGAAGCCGCCGGTATCGTGGATGCTGTTGGCGACGGCGTTGATGCGTTCAAACCGGGCGATCGTGTTGCCTATGCCGCGCCGCCCATTGGTGCCTATGCCAGCGAGCGACTGATTCCCTGGCATCGCTTGATCAAATTGCCAGACAGCATCAGCACGGAAAAGGCCGCCGGGATGATGCTGCAGGGCATGACGGTGGAATATCTTTTGCGTCGAACCTATCCGGTGAAGAAAGGCGATACCGTTCTGTTCCAGGCCGCCGCCGGGGGCGTCGGTCTGATCGCCTGTCAATGGCTCAAACAAATTGGCGCAACGGTGATCGGCACGGTTGGATCCGAAGAAAAGGCCGAACAAGCCAAGGCCCATGGCTGCGATCATATCATTTATTACAACAAGGAAGATGTGGCCAAGAAGGTTCGGGAAATCACGGACGGCGCGGGTGTGCCTGTCGTCTATGATGGTGTTGGGAAGTCCACCCTGGACGGATCGCTGGATTCTTTGAAGCCTCGCGGTTTGTTCGTTTCTTTTGGCGCCGCCTCTGGTCCGATTGAGAATTTCAATCTGGGCGTTCTGTCGGCCAAGGGATCGCTGTTTATGACGCGCCCCACCCTGATGACCTATACCGCCAGCCGGGAAGACTTGGTGGAATCCGCAACGGCCTTGTTCGATGCGGTTGGCAAGGGCCTGAAGATTGAAATCAATCAGCGCTATGCGCTGGCGGATGCGGTTCAGGCGCATAAGGATCTGGAAGCCCGGAAGACAACCGGATCAACAATTTTCGTCGTCTGACCCGGTAATGGAGGATGTTTCCCTCTTTTCCGCCATTCTGGTCGGTGGAAAAGAGGGATTATCCTAGGTGTTTTGACTCATAAATTAGGTTTCATGCCTATAACTTTGGCCTCTTCCTCATTTTTGGGCCTTATACCCAATTTAGACCCAATATCTAGGGGGTCTAGCCTTGATCCTAACTACATTTGTCGTCATAGAGCGGGTTCGGTTCCAACTCAACCCGTCAAAATGTCATAACAAAGCCGACGGCCTTCCAAAACCCCGCCATTTCTGACAGAAGAACCCGAATAATCCAGCATCGCATGAGGACCTTAATCCAATGTCTCAGAAGACGATCCCTTTCACGCCCCTGGTCGACAGCCTGCCCGCCGCAATTCCCTTTATCGGGCCGGAAACGCTGGAGCGCCAGCGGGGCAAGCCCTTTGATGCCCGGATTGGTGCGAATGAAAGCGCTTTTGGCATGTCCCCCAAGGCCATCGCAGCAGTGATTGAGGAAGCGCCCCGCAGCGCCTGGTATGGGGATTCGCTCAGCTGGCCGTTGCGGGCGGCGCTGGCGGATCATCATGGCGTCGACCCCGATGAGATTCTGATTGGGGCCGGGATTGACGCCCTTTTGGGCAATGTCGTTCGAATCCTGGCAGGGCCCGGTGCAGCGGTTGTGACGTCTGCCGGGGCCTATCCAACCTTCAACTATCATGTGACAGGGTTCGGGGCCGCCCTGAAAACAGTTCCCTATCGCGACGATGCAGAAGACCCGGATGCCTTGATCGCCGAAATAAAGGAAACCGGCGCGCCCCTGGCCTATTTCGCAAATCCTGATAACCCGATGGGAACCTGGTATGATGCCGGGACGATCCAGCGGTTGATTGATCGCATCCCCGATGGCTGCGTTCTGGTCCTGGACGAGGCCTATATCGATTTCGCCCCGGATGGCACCGCGCCGGCGCTGGATCCAGCCAATCCAAAAGTGCTGCGCATGCGGACCTTTTCAAAAGCCCATGGCATGGCAGGCTTACGGATAGGATACACAATCGCCCATAAGGACTTGATTACCGGCCTGAACAAGGTTCGCAACCATTTTGAGAATAATCGCCTGGCCCAGGTGGCTGCCCTGGCATCCTTACAGGACCTATCCTTTGTTCAGTCCGTCTGTCAGGAAGTTGCCCGGGGCAGAGAAGAGATCAACGCCATCGCCAAGGGTCTGGGGCTGACAGCCCTGCCATCGGCGACAAATTTTGTCGCCATCGATATGGGGCGCGATGGAGATTATGCCCGCACAGTGCTGAAAGAATTGGATGCGCGCGGCGTTTTCGTGCGGATGCCAGGCGTTGCCCCCCTGGATCGGTGCATCCGGGTTACGGTCGGGACCCAACAGGACCGAAAGATCTTCGGAGAACGACTGACAGAAGTCCTCGCGTCCCTCGCGTAACGTCCATTGCTTCAGGCTTTATCGCCTTTTGTGCGGGGGGCGACAGGGGCGCGCCGCCATCGTGTGCTGAATCCGATCCGCCATTTCTTCCGGGGTCGGATCGCCCGGCACGGCTGCGTCCTTTACGGATATGCCAGCCTGATGCACGGTTTCGCGTGACCCGGATACAAGTGGATGCCACCAGGCCAGATCCTGGCCTTCCGCAACCAGCCGATAGGCGCAGGTTTCAGGCAACCAGTCTATTTCGTAGACTTTTTTCGGCGTCAGCTGCACACAGTCGGGGACATGGGTGAAACGGTTGGCATAATCGCCACATTGCGCCGTCGAACAGTCCAAAAGCGTGCAGGCAATATCGGTGATGTAATAATCATCGTTATCCATGTCCTGCATTTTGTGCAAACAGCACTGACCACAGCCATCGCACAGGCTTTCCCATTCGATGCGGTTCATATCCGCAAGCGATTTGGTCTTCCAAAAGGGTTGGTCCGGCAGCGTCATGAGGCCCTGTCTATCAGATGCAGAAAGGAACCGCACACATTTCCAATTGATAAGCCAATGGCTGCGGCGTTTTCGCCCAATGCGTCCTGTACCTGGAATAAGGGCTGGGCCGCCCCCTCATACTGGGTCGTTGCATAGTGGAATTCGTGGCCGGCCAGCTGGGTTCCTTTGCCCCAGGGCGCGCTGTCCGACAGTACTGAGGCGCGGCGATAGCCCAAATGCAGACGACGGCTTGCGAAACTGGTGCGCAGCGGCAACAACCCTGCCATCTGATGCGGCGTACCATCCGCGTCAGTCAGGCTCTCACCCAGAACCATATAGCCCCCGCATTCCCCGAAAATACAGCAGCCGCGCCCGGCAGCATCGCGCAGACCGGTCAGGAAATGCTGATTGCGGGCCAATTGACCCGCATGAAGCTCCGGATAGCCGCCGGGCAGATAAACCGCATCCGCATCAGCGGTCGGGGCTTCATTCGCCAGGGGGCTGAAGGGCAGGATGTCGGCCCCGGCCTGTCGCCATGCGGTCAGCAAATGGGGGTAACAGAAGGCAAAAGCAGTGTCTTGCGCGACAGCAATGCGTTGACCCAGGGGCGGTAAGCAGATTGTGTCTGTTGGTGTTGGTGCGACCGTCCCGGATTGCGCCACGCGGCGCAGCCCTTCCATATCCGCATGCTTGGTAACCCAATCCGCAGCCCGATTCAGAATGGCCTCAAGATCGGTGCGTTCCTGTGCCTGAACCAGACCCAAATGCCTGGATTTCAAGGTCAGGCCAGCTTCCCGTGGCAGGTATCCCAGACAGGGGATAGAAAGATCGCTATCGGCCAATGCCTGCTTCAACAGATGGTGATGGCGATCCCCGCCCACACGATTGAACAATACGCCAGCAATTTGAATATCACTGCGATGGGTGGCAAAGCCGCGCAGCGTCGCAATAGCAGACGCAGCCTGCCCCGCGACATCGACGATCAGGATAATCGGCCAACCGGTTTCTGCAGCAATATCCGCCGTCGAGCCTGATCCATCCGCCGCCCCGTCAAACAGGCCCATGACCCCTTCTGTGATAATCAGATCACTGTCCTGGCACAGGGCCGCGCGCAGCGTCGCGCGGGTTTCAGGGCGCATGGCCCAGGCATCCAGTGACAGTGATTGTCGCCTACAGGCAGCGCTGTGAAATCTGGGATCGATATAGTCAGGTCCGATCTTGGCCGGTGCCACGCGCAGCCCTTGGCGATGAAAGGCGCGCATCAGGGCCAGGGATATGGTTGTCTTGCCACTGCCAGACGCTGGCGCGGCGAGGATCAGGCCTGGTGTTCTGGACGTGACGCTCAACCGGCCTCTTCCCGACCCTGGCCCAGCGGGTCCGGATTCAGCACGCGACCATCCTTGATATGCCCCATCCAGTCCAAGGCGCTGCGCAAACGCACGACCGGACCAATGGCGATGACGGCAGGGGGTTCGACACCTTTGGCGACTTCTCCCGCTTCTTGCAAGGTGCATTCTGTGACCGTCATATCGTCGGTCGCGGCCTTGGACACAAAGGCGACGGCATCCATCGGATCGCGTCCGCCCTCTATCAACTGCTCTGCAATCCGGCCCATATGTTTGACGGCCATGTATAGGACGATCACCGGTGCGCCTGTCGCCAGGGCGGGCCAGTTCAACGTATCGGGAACCTCGCCTGTCATGGAATGGCCGGTGATGAAAGTAACGGATGAATTGGTATCGCGATGGGTCGCGGGAATACCGGCATAGGCCAATCCCCCGATCCCGGCCGTTACGCCTGGCACGATGCGGAAGGGAATTCCAGCCCCGGTCAGAGTCAGGGCCTCTTCGCCGCCGCGACCAAATACGAAGGGATCGCCGCCTTTCAGGCGCAGAACCCGCTTACCCTGGCGCGCGAATTCAATCAAACGCAAAGAGATCGACCGCTGTGTCGGGCTGGGTCGCCCGCCCCGCTTGCCCGCATAGACCATTTCCGCCGTACCTGGCGCATGGTCCAGAATGCGCTGATCGACCAGCGCGTCATAAACAATCACATCGGCCTGGCGCAGCGCATTCACGCCATGCAAGGTCAACAGGCCCGGATCGCCCGGCCCGGCCCCGACAAGCCAGACCCAACCGGGCTCAAATCGTGGCAGATCGTCTAACAGTTCTCGTTTCATTGCTCTAATATAAGTCCTATACAGGGGATTGCCTGTTCCTCCCGCGACATGATTACCGGATGGAAATGACAAACCAAACCACTACCCTATAAAGTCCAAGCGCTATGACACGCAAGCCCGACGATATTCGATTGCGCTCCGGCTGGACAACCGGGGCCTGTGCTGCTGCGGCGGCACGCGCGGCTTTTGGCATGTTGTGCGGCGGTCCGATACCAACAAAAATTGGCATCATCCTGCCCAAGGGGCAATGCCCGGTTTTCGATCTCATAGAGGCTGGGCGGGACACGGACTGCGCCTGGGCCGCTGTGGTAAAGGATGCGGGGGACGATCCTGATGTGACCCATGGTGCGACGATCCGTGCCACGGTCCGGTTCGGCGATGCGGGCACTGGCCTGCAGTTTCGGGCCGGTAAGGGTGTTGGCATGGTAACGAAACCTGGCCTGCCGATTCCGCCTGGGCAGCCTGCAATAAATCCAAAACCCCGCGAGATCATTGAAACCAATTTGCGCGCTGTGTTGACTGATCCACAGGATGCGCTGGACCTGGTTGTCGAAATTTCGATCCCGGGTGGCGAAGATATTGCCCAGAAAACCTGGAACCCAAGGCTTGGGATTGTCGGGGGTCTGTCTGTGCTGGGCACAACGGGGGTCGTGATCCCCTATTCCTGTAGCGCCTGGATCCATTCCATCCATCGCGGCATTGATGTCGCGCGGGCCAATGCCATGCCCCATGTGGCTGCGGCGACGGGCAAAACCTCGGAAGATGTTGCCCGAACCCTGTTTAATCTGCCGTTGGAAGCCACACTGGATATGGGCGATTTTGCGGGTGGTATGCTGAAATATCTGCGCCGCAATCCGCTGCCCCGGGTTACGATTGCAGGGGGGTTCGCCAAACTGGCAAAGCTGGCCCAGGGAAACCTGGATCTGCATTCATCCCGCAGCACACTGGATCTGACCCGGTTGGCGGATTTGGCCGGCAAGCTGGGGGCCGATCCGGCGCTGCAAGATCGGATTTCCGGGGCAAATACAGGGGCGGAGGCTTTGGCGCTGTGCCTTCAGGCCGACATTCCGATTGCCCAGGCCATCGCCCAGCATGCCAGAGATGTTGCATTGGCCAGTGCGGGGGCGACCCCTATCGATATACTGGTTGTGGGTCGCCAGGGCGAAATTCTGGCACAGGCCGGGGATTTTGCATGACTAAACCGCGCCTACTGATCCTGGGGGGAACGGGTGAGGCGCGCCAATTGGCGGCCCTGTTGGTGGATCAATACGACACAGTAACGTCGCTGGCGGGCAGAACCCAGGACCCAATGGCGCTTGCGGGGGCGGTTCGCCAGGGCGGCTTTGGTGGTGTGTCCGGCTTTCTGGCATATCTGGAACAGAATCGACCCGCCGCAGTGATCGATGCGACCCATCCCTATGCGGCGCGGATGGGGACAACGGCGGTGCAGGCGACGGCGCAGATGCATATCCCCTTCCTGCGGCTGGAACGCCCGGCCTGGATTCAGCAACCCGGCGATGACTGGCATCTCTTTGAAACGGTTGAAGCCCTTGCTGAGCGGTTGCCGAATTTGGGCACGCATGGATTGATCACGCTGGGCGGGGCCAATCTGGGTGCCTTTTCCAGGGCGACAGGCATGCGCCTGACCCTGCGGGCCATCGATCCCCCTGACCCGTTGCCGGATCATCCGGCAATCCAGGTATTATTGGATCGCGGTCCGTTTACGCTGGAAAGTGAACGTGCATTGCTGACCAGACTTGGCATTGACGTGCTGGTTGCACGAAATGCCGGGGGCAGCGCAACGCGGGCCAAAATCGATGCCGCGCGGATGCATAAACTGCCCGTCGCTCTCTTGGCACGTCCTGCCAGACCAGATAGTAATTATGTGAATACTGTTGCTGCGGCGGTCCGATGGGTAGAGGGGCTGAACCTATGATTTCGGTCTTGTGATCAGGTGCCTTTGAACCCAATTAAGACCCAGGCCAGCGCATGCCCGCACGTGGCACCAGCACACCGCAAAGGAGATTGACCCGATGAAGCACCAGCATTTTGCCTTTGCCCTGTTGCTGGCCCTGGCACCTCTGGTCGCCCCGTTGACCGCACCAAAGGTTCAGGCGCAGACCGTGATTGGCGGGGATCCGGAAATGCTGACCGCATTCAAGCGCGGCAATCTGCCAAAAGTTAAATCCCTGGTCATTCGGGGTGACAATCCATCCATGACGGATTTCGATGGTCGCAATGGGATCACGATCGCTGCGCGCAATGGGCATTACAATATTCTGGATTATCTGTTGCAGCTGAACACCCCGATTGACCATCAGGACAATATCGGAAATACGGCCCTGTTCTGGGCGGCGGAAGATGGGGATTATGACATGGTCGCCTATCTTCTGGACAAGGGGGCGTCAGTGGATATCCGAAATGGTCGTGGGTTGACCCCGGTGATGACGGCGGCCCGCGCCGGATATTTGGATATACTTGAGCTTTTAATTGATCATGGCGCGGATTTGACCATTCGTGATTATACCGGTCGCAGCCCCCTGGATTGGGCCCGCGACAGCCGCACACCTGGCGTAGAACAGGCCCTTATTCGGGCCGGCGCGCAATAGGGCTACTTGGGATATGACAGCCATTCATAGCGCCAGCAGGGAAGCGTCCCGAATGGCAATTAGGCGGATGGGCTGAACGCGGCCCCGAATTTCTGCCTCATGTTCTTCGTACGGTAGCGCACCCAGGGAGATATCCGCTGTCTGCAACATGGTTTTCGACGCCACAAGCTGGGCACCATAGTCCTTTGTTAGGGCTTCCAACCGGCTGGCGGTATTGACGGCATCCCCAATTGCGGTCAATTGCGTGGCGCGGCCATAGCCCATTTCGCCAACAATGACCGATCCAACATGAATGCCGATGCCTATGCGCAAGGGCTCATCCAGGTCCTGTTCCAGGCTTTTATTCAGGACGATCAATCGTTCCGACATACGTTTCGCCGCGATCAGGGCCTGACGACAGCCGTCTTCCGGTGTGGTTTCAATACCGAACAGGGCCATGATCCCGTCGCCGATGAACTTATCCAGATGCCCCCCGCTTTCTTCAATCGCCTTGCCCATAGCATCAAAATATCGGTTCAGCAGGAAAACCGTGTCATACGGCAGCCGGTCTTCACTGACCCTGGTAAATCCCCGTAGATCGCAGAACATGACGGCAATTGTGATCTCTTTGCCCTGGGCCATATCGGATCTGGCATAGCGATGGGATGCGGTTGCGGTATGGGGCAGCAGGGGCGTGATATGGATTTCACCGGATAGGGGAATGGCCTGACAGGCAAGGCGCACATCCGGCCCGGCGCGTACCCGTTTCAGGACTTTCAGTTCTTCTTCGCTGGGCGGGGGTAAAAGATCCTGACCCTGGCGGATGCGGACGCGACAGGTGGAACATCGCCCCCGTCCCCCGCATACACTGGCATGGGGATAGCTGCAGTCGCGACTGGCTTCCAGGATGCTGAGCCCTTGGGTAAAGCGATGATCGCGCCCATCATCATAATTCAGGATGACAAAGCCGGCCCGCTTCTGCACCTGACGCCGAACGAAACGGGCTGCAAGGCTGACTGTCAGCATGCCTGCAAGGGCCAGCAACAGGGCGTCCTGAATCTGGTACAACACCATTTGATCGGATTGCGACAGAGATCCCACTTCGCGCAGCACAACCCGCACCCAGGCAGGATTGTCGGTCAGGGCGGCGGCTTCTGTCCCGGCCTTATAGAAACCGGTCAGTGCCAGGGCGGGCCAAAGTATCGCCAACCCGAACAGGCCAAACCGGATTCCGGGCCAGAATGGCTTCAGGCGCAGCCAGTAATACAGGCCCAGACAGCCATGAAACCAGGCAACAATCAGGGCGGCCGCCTGCCGCCATCCAGACATCGTGTCATATTTCAAATAGATTGCCATGATCCAGGGATAGCTGGGCTGAATGCCATATTGCATAGCGGCGATGCGGGTACTGACAACGTGCAGACACAACAATGCGGGTACCGCAATGCCAGAGGCTAACTGGACTATTTCCCCCAGGCCGATCCCCTTCCAGCGATGGCGGGTATAAATCGCATAAAAGCCAAGTGCCATATGGATTGCCATCGCGCCATACAGCAGGATCAGCCCCGGCCAGCTTTCCCAGAAGCCATGCAGACTGGGCCGGACGAATTCCATGATCGCCAGGGAATGATTGCCCAGAATCAACGGGATCAGATGCAGAGAGATATAGGAAAACAGGATCAGGCCGGTAATAAGGCGCAGACGGCGTATCATCACAACCGGTTCCTAATGGGGCGCATTCGGCGCGGTGACGGCAAAGCATCATGCGCAAGCATGAGCGTAAACATAACCCCAAGCATCATGCGCAAGCATGAGCGTAAACATAACCCCAAGCATCATGCGCAAGCATGAGCTTAAACATAACCCCAAGCATCATGCGGCAGCATGAGCTTAAATATAAGTCCTACCATCATGCGGCAGCATGAGCTTAAACGTGATCCTTTAAATCATGCGCATTTACCAAAATGATCCTATCCGGAATGGACGTCTCCCTTGGGGTGGATCGCATCCTGATCTTCGACTGCGGCCTCTCGCTGTGCCAGAATCTTCTTGCGCGCAGTGCCGCTTTCAACATCGGTCAGGCCCAACATGCCAGAGATACGGCGAATAAGGTTGGCTTCGTGGTCGTGCAACTCGCCGTCCGAATAGACGACATCCCACAGCATTTCGACCAGGGAAATGCGCTCCTCATGATCAAAATGGTCATTGACGACCCGCAGGAAGGAATAGATATCGACGGCGGCTTCTGCCTTGGCTTCGCTTTCTGTCAGGATTTGGTGGACTTCTTCCCGCGGGACGCCGAAATGGCGTTCGATCAGCACGCCGATACGGGTTCGCTCCACCTCATCAATATGGCCATCGGTCATGGCCGCCTGAATCAACATCGCCGCAGCAGCAATGTGCAGTTCTCTTTGCTCGCGCTCGCTCGAATGATTGATTTTGGGATCGGCGGAAAAGAAGTCTTTTAATTTGCTTAGCATTGGGGTGATTTTGTCCTCTGGTGATGCGTTTTCAGTCTTAAGGCCCGCTTTCGGTACCAATATGAATGTCTGATACCCATATAAATATCAGGAATCACGTGAGTGTAGCAATTTGATCGACGGGTTCAAACTCCATCCGGCCTATCTTGATCGACAGACCCAACACAGTCTTGTGATGGAGATACGCGCCTGTCTGATTACGGCTCCTCTTTTTACCCCGGCTCTGCCCCGCTCTGGCAAGCCATTCAGCGTGCGGATGAGCAATGCGGGACCCCTGGGCTGGGTTTCAGATCAGCAGGGCGGGTATCGTTATCAAGCGCATCATCCCGTGACCGGGTCGCCCTGGCCTGCAATACCAGACCTTGTTTTGAAGATATGGGATGATTTAAGCGGATATCCAGCGCCACCGGAGGCCTGTCTGATCAATTGGTACGGGCCGGACGCGCGGATGGGCCTGCATCAGGACAAGGACGAGGCGGCGCGCGATGCGCCGGTTCTGTCCATTTCGCTGGGGGATACAGCCCTGTTTCGCATCGGCGCGGCGGCCAAGGGTACGCCCACCCGCTCCTTGCGTCTGAGTTCCGGCGATGTCGCGCTGTTGTCGGGTGATGCGCGGGAGTCACGCCATGGCATCGATCGGCTGATGCCGGGCACGTCGACCCTGTTGGATGCGCCGGGTCGGATTAATCTGACTCTGCGGCGGGTGACGGTGCCAGCAACCCCACCTGGTTAGGGTCCCGACCACCTAAGGAAGAATCCGGTCGATCCTGTTCGTATCAATTTCCAGGGCATGCAGTTCAATTTCGCGTGTCGCCTGTAAGGTCAGTTCTTTTAACAACAGGCGTTTGCCATGGGATATCGGCTCGCGCGATTGCATGTCGATGATACATAACGTGCCGATCCTGGCCCCATTGCGCATGACAAGGGGGGCACCGCAATAATATCGAATATAAGGCTCTCCGGTGACCAGAGGGTTTTCAGCAAATCGCGGGTCTTCCAGCGCGTTTGGTACTTCCATAATGTCGGCGTTTTGAATGGCGCGTGCGCAAAACGAGATTTCCCGTGACGTTTCCTGTACCGACAGACCTTGAAGGGACTTGAACCACTGACGCGACTCGTCGACCAGAGAGATCAAGGCAATCGGAGCATTAAATATATGCGTCGCCAAACTGGTGATCCGGTCAAATTCTGGTGTCGGACCCGTATCCAGAATTTCCAGGTTTCTTAAAGTCTTCAGGCGTTTGCTCTCGTCCATGATCCTCGGCCCTTGATGCCTTTATGCTAGTATGACGGAATATGTGGTCAAGGCACCAGCCCCCATTTCCTAACAGCCTGCCTGCGATTGTCCATAAAAAACCTGGGGCGACACAGAATTCCCGCTGACAGGCCCCGTTGGTTGCGGCATAAAGCCTGTTATGGTTGCACATGTTACAACAGTCGCGTTCCACGGCATTGATACCATGCCCATTGACGTCCAGGTCCAGCTGACCTCGGGCCTGCCCAGCTTTGCCGTGGTGGGATTGCCTGACAAGGCGGTGGCGGAAAGCCGGGAGAGGGTGCGCGGCGCCCTGGCTGCCATCGGTCTGGCGCTGCCGCCCAAGCGGATCACCGTCAATCTGTCGCCTGCCGATGTTCAGAAGGAAGGCAGTCATTTCGACCTGCCCATCGCACTTGGCATGTTGGTCGCGATGGAGGCGATCCCCAGTGATGCGCTGGACGGCTATCTGGCACTGGGCGAATTGGGTCTGGATGGGCGCATCGCGCCGGTCGCGGGGGTGCTGCCCGCCGCCATGGCCGCCATTGCCATGGACAAGGCGCTGATCTGTCCCGCCGCGCAAGGGGGGGAAGCCGCCTGGGCGGGCGAGATGGAAATCGCTGCCGCACCGGATCTGATCGCACTGATCAACCATCTGAATGGCAGCCAGATGATGGCGGTGCCCCAGCCAAAACTGGCCCCACCGCCCGGCGAGTTACCGGATCTGGCCGATATCAAGGGCCAGGAAACCGCCAAGCGCGCCCTGGAAATCGCGGCGGCGGGCGGTCACAACCTGTTGCTGATGGGCCCGCCGGGTGCGGGGAAAAGCATGCTGGCCTCGCGCCTGCCCGGCATTCTGCCGCCGATGTCCGCGACGGAGGCGCTGGAAGTCTCCATGATCCATTCGGTTGCCGGCCTCATGATCGACAGTGGCCTGTCCCATGCCAGACCCTTTCGCGATCCCCACCATTCCAGTTCGACTCCGGCTTTGGTGGGGGGCGGACAACGGGCCAAGCCGGGCGAAGTCTCCCTGGCCCATAATGGGGTTTTGTTCCTGGATGAATTGCCGGAATTTCAGCGCGGCGCACTGGAATCCCTGCGCCAGCCACTGGAAACAGGCCGGGCCGTTGTGGCGCGGGTCAACGCCCATGTGACCTATCCCGCCCGGGTGCAATTGATCGCGGCGATGAATCCCTGCCGATGCGGGCATCTGGATGATCCCGACCTGGCCTGCAGCCGCGCGCCGCGCTGTGCGCTGGATTATCAGGCGAAAATTTCCGGCCCCCTGTTTGATCGGATTGACCTGTCGATTGATGTTCCCGCCGTCCGGGCCAGCGACCTGTCACGCCCGCCCCCTGCAGAAGGCTCAAAAGAAGTCGCCGCCCGCGTTGCTGCCGCAAGGGCGATCCAAACCGCCCGATTTGCCAGCCTGCCGGAAGCCCAGCGCCCCCGCACCAATGCCATGGCCGATGGCAAAATCCTGGAAGACATCGCCACCCCGGATGCGGAAGGCCGAAAACTCCTGACCGACGCCGCCGACCGCCTGAAACTCTCTGCCCGCGGCTATCACCGCGTCCTGCGCGTCGCCCGCACCCTGGCCGACCTGGACAATTCCCCCACCCTGCGCCGCTTGCACATCGCTGAGGCGCTCAGCTACCGTCGGGTCCAGGTACGGGGGTAGGGCATGAGGGGACGAAACCGTTGTTATATTGCACTGCAACGCTTGAATTTTGCGCCCCGCGCCCCCTTCTTAGCGGCTACACGGAAGCTTTGGGGAGAAGGTCGTGATTGAGCGTTTGCAACGGCTTGTCGAGTCGCGGGGGTTTCAGAATTTTATTCTGGCGGTGATCGTGCTGAATGCGGTCATTCTGGGGCTGGAGACATCCAAGACTGTGATGGCGGCGGTCGGGCCTGTGCTGAAGGCGCTGGATCGGATCGCGCTGGTGGTTTTTGTGATTGAGATCGGCCTGAAGTTGGTCGTCTATCGCCATCGCTTTTTTACCAATGCCTGGAATATCTTTGATTTCGTCATTGTTGGCGTGACGCTGGTGCCGGCGGGCGAAGGGGTTTCGGTTCTGCGGGCGTTGCGCATTTTGCGGGCATTGCGGCTGGTCTCCATGGTGCCGTCGATGCGCCTTGTGGTGCAGGCGCTGTTGCGCGCGATTCCGGGCATGGGATCGGTCATCATGCTGTTGTCGCTGGTGTTCTATATTGCCGCGGTCATGGCGACCAAGCTGTTCGGCGGATCGTTTCCCGATTGGTTCGGAACAATTGGGGAGTCGGTCTATTCCCTGTTCCAGATTATGACGCTGGAAAGCTGGTCGATGGGGATCGTGCGCCCGGTGATGGAGGTCTATCCCCAGGCCTGGCTGTTCTTTGTCGTCTTCATCCTGCTGACCACATTTGCGGTGCTGAACCTGTTTATCGCCATCATCGTGGACAGTATGAGTCAGGAACATAAGGCGCTGGAAAGCGATGGGGAGGATGCCTATCACCCCAACAATCAGGATATCATGGCGGAATTGAAGGCCTTGCGCGCAGAGGTTCGGGCCTTGCGGCAGTGAATTTGGGCGCAGGCGTCAGGTTCGGTCAGATGTTCCTATCTCTCTCAGTTGTTGTGCTGTGCACCCCCTTTCCGAAACGCGGCAAACGCGGTATGAGCGCGCCATGACAACCAGTTCTCCCATATCCAGCCCGGTTCCCGGCGGCGCCATGAGCAGTTTCATGGCGGGTGTGCGGGATTCGATTGGTATGACCTTTGGGGCGTTGATGTTCGGGTTGCTGTTTGGATCTGCTGCGACGGTTGCAGGCCTGACGATGCCACAGACCGTATCGATGAGCGCCTTTATCTTTGCAGGCACCGCGCAGTTTGCGACCCTGGCCTTATGGCAGCCCGATATGCCGCTGTTTGCGGTGGCGGTTTCCGTGGCGATGGTGACCAGCCGCCTGACCCTGATGGGCCTGTCCTTGGCCCCGACCATTCGGTCCATGCCGCCCTGGATCAAGCCAGCGGGTGTGTTTGTCATTAATGATGCCGCCTGGGTATTGACCCTTCAGGCCCGCAGTGTATCCAGCAAGGCGGGCTATTTCTTTGGGATCTCCGCCCCAATGTACACGTTATGGGTGGCAGCCACGGTGGTGGGTGTTTTTCTGGCAGGGTTCTTTGATCCGGTGACGGCGAAAAGTCTGGCCTTCGCCGGGATTGTTTTTCTGTCGGTGTTGGTTGGCATGGTGGTGCGCGGCGTCGATGCGCCCCGCCCGCCGCTCATTGTTGCGGCGGTTGTCGGGATTGCCCTGGATGGCGTTCTGGCAACCGGGCCGGCAATCTTGATCGCAGTTGCAGCGGGGGGCATTACCGCCCTGGCCGTGGAAATGGCGCGCGATGACCACTGATATTGCACAGCCGGATGCCTGGCTGGCCTATCTGACCATCTTTATGGCGGCGGGGCTGGTCTTAGCGCTGCGGGCGGCGGGCGTTCTGGGTGCGCATTTTCTGCGCACCGGCCCTCGGACTCAACGGATTGTGAATGCCCTGCCCGGATGTGCGCTGGCGGCGATTGTCGCGCCTGCGGCGATGCGTGGCACGCCGACGGACATCTTTGCCGTGGCCGTCACCTTCAGCCTGTTTCTTTGGACCGGTCGGACAATTCTGTGCATGGTTCTGGGTGTCAGCCTGTGCCTGTTGGGCGCCCATTGGCAGGCCGGAAATCTGTTTTGAGCGTCAGCCCCGCCTGCCTCAGGCGGGCGCACTGACTTCAATCACGCCGATCAGGCTGTCACGGGTCACCAGCTGCGCCAATTGCGTTTCATCCATCCCGTCGGTTCCTTCGGGGCGCATGGGCAGGATCATATAGCGCATATCTGCTGTGGAATCATGCACCCGCACCTCGCGCTGTGGTGCGATTTCGGTGCCGAATTCTGACAGGACGGTTCGGGGGTCGCGGACCACCCGGCTGCGATATTCCCGGCTTTTGTACCAATCGGGTGATTTCCCCAACAGGAAGACTGGATAACAACTGCATAAGGTGCAGACGATCACGTTATGGACGTCGGGCGTGTTTTCCATCACCAACAGCGGGGCCGGCCCGGTATCAATGCCAATTTCGGCAGCGGCCTCTTTCGCATTGGTCAACAGCTTCGCCTTAAAGGCAGGATCCACCCAGGCCCGGGCGGTGATCTTCGCCCCCAATTCTGGCGTGCGGCCCTGCATATATTCAATCGTGTCGCGCAGATCGCCGCCGGTGAAGACCCCTTTTTCGATCAGCAGTTCCGCCACCGCATCCGCCAACGCCTGATGATAGGTCGGGGGCGTGTCTTCCAGATCCTTGCGCGGTGCATGGGGATCGGGGTGATCATGGTCATGATGGTGGGGGTGATCGTGGCTCATTGCGCGGTCTCCAGCCAGTGTTCAAAAACTTCAATATCGACGGTGTCTTTTTCAGGGCCGATATAGTCGGGCCACAGGGTTTTTTGCTGAAAGCGGACACGATACAGCGTCACAACCGAGTCGCCGGTCCGGCCATAGGCCAGTTCTTCCGGATTGTGGAACTGCCCGCAAATCCGCTCAATCCGGCCCGACAGGCCGCGACAATAATAGGGCGTGCGGACGTGACCGGGGGGTGTGGCCCAGCGAACCCGCACTTCATCTCCGACAGAAAATCGCATGCCTCAATGCTCCGGCGAAGAGGCGGGGGCGTGGCGGGCTTTGACTTCTTCCAGTTTGCGGCCCAGCTCGTCGACATGGATCACGCCTTTTTCGATCAGCACATTGGCGACCGACGCAATCCAGCGTTCGTAATAGGTCAATTCATCGTAAATTCCGGGGCCCATATCTTCGATGCCCCGGCGCAATTCATCAATGCGCATCAAGGGGCCGCTTTTGGGGTTGGATAACAGGCGCACGATGGCGTCGGTTTTATTCTCCCAGGGTTCGAAAGTGTGTTCCGTGCGGGCGACAGGGCCTGCATCCAGGCCGCCCATATCATGGTGTCTTCGCTCTATCACGATGCCGCTATTCCTTTGGCTGCGATTGTTCCAGTTTCGATATAAAGCCCTTGATCGTATCAATATGATTGGGAAAAAGGAATACCATCGAACACCCAATTCGGCCCTCGACAACCCGGCGGACGGTCAGCTTCACCGGAATCTCATACTGTTCTTCAACCTGTTGTAAGACCAGGAAACCATTGATTTCCTGCCCAGTGGTAAAGATACCAGGGTCTTCCGCCTGGAAACCCAGTCCATTGGCGCTCAGGTCATCCAGCGGTAAGGGGCGGTCCTTGATTTCAATGAACCCTGCGCGAAACGGATATCGCGCTTCTGATCGTGCTTCGGTATGTCGCATCCGGTAAACGGCCTCTGTCAAAATATTAACCATGATGGACGATTGCCGATTGCTTGGTCTTGTATACGTCCCAAATGTCTTCCTAGTATAGTCGCCTATTGTGCTTTGGGGAAACCCTGATACATCATTGGTTTGGATGGGGATCGCCTTTTGGGCGATGGTTGTGAGAGGCATTCGGCAGGATGAACCGCCGCGCATTGAAAACGCTCCTTCGGTCGGGGCGGTTCTTGTGTTTTGACGCAAGGGCAGTCTATTTGGGATTAAAGGAAGGCAGTGCGCCTGATGAGCCGCCGCCGGGGAAGATGTTTGACCTTTCCACATTGAATCTGGGCATATTTTTCAAAGAAGTAACACAAAATGATCACGAGGATGAGGTGTTCGTCTCAACCCGCGTGTATTTTCCCTATAATGACCTGGAGGTCGATCAGGGCGGTGAATCGACCCTGGCGGATCCGGATCGCATCGTGAAGGTCCTGGCCAAGCGCGGTGCGATAAAATCAGCGGATTCCCTGACGGCCCATGATCAGCGGGTGCTGGAAATCCTGACCAAGGTTCCGACCTTTGACCCCTTCCTGCTGTTGTCGCAGCGTCGGGAGGTCGAGGTTGAGCGCAGTATTTCGCCCAGCTATTTTGAAATCACGGAAAAAGACTGGATGCTGATTCGCCGCCCGGTGCTGGAAAAGATCAGCGTGCTGGTGGCGAAAGCCAATTCCGCCAATAACCTGGATGTCTATCAGGCCTATCTTGGTCAAAATGAAGACAAGGATGACGAGGGTCAGCGCTTGATGACCGGCGCGGTCGTCGATGCGATCTGGCAGGGTGAAGAGACAGATGGATCGCGCGGCCTGATTCGCAGTTTCCGGTTGGATGAATCGCAGACCAAACAATTCCTCTTCGCCTGGAAGGGGATCAATTATTATGAGTTTCAGTATGAACGGTACAAACCCCTGTTCTATGACTTTTTCCGGTGGTTGGGATCTTCGGATTCGATGCCTAAAGACCGCGAGGCAATGACGGAATCCGCCATGGACCGGTTTAAATTCCGGCGTGATCAGTCGCGCAGCCTGATCCGGACCACGCATTCTACGGTGATGACCATCATTAAGAATTACAATCTTGCCTTTGATGAGTTGATCGAAAAGGACGACCCCAGACCGTTTCAGCAGTTCCTGCGCGAAGCGCCAAAGAATTTTCTGACAGTTGGGCTGGCGCTGGGTGTTCTGGCGCATACCGCGAATGCCTGGGCCGATGTCAGCGATAAGAAACCCCGCGCGCTGCGGGCGATGGAGCTGGAACCTTTCTATGATTTCATCATCGCGATCAACGGTCAGGATTTTCAGTAAGCACGATTGTCCCGTGCCGGCCATTTTAAGGTGACGCGCCCGATTGGACTGCCTAAGCTTTGGGGTGAAACCCAAATGGGTCCTGCACGGCATGGTCTGGCTGCCCCAAGGTGCGTAAAAAATGGATCAGAATCACAGTTCATCGACCCGTGATTTTTCCCGTCCCACGGGGTGGTTTCGGGCCAAGCGTGCGCTGCGCCAGGCCCGCGTGGCGGAGGTGCGACCCATTGGGTTAAGCCTGTCGACCCTGGTCATGTTGCGATGGATCGCAGTGGCCGGTCAGTTGTTGACCGTCATTATTGTCTCCATCGCGTTTGAATTTCCGTTTGCCCTGCTGCCCTGTCTGTTGGCGACTGCCGCCCTGGCGGTATCGAATCTGGTCTTGATGACATCCCGCCCTCGACGATTGAGCCAGATGCGCGCAACGCTGGTTCTGGGGTTTGATCTATTGCAATTGGCCAGTCTGATCGGCTTTACGGGTGGATTGCAAAACCCGTTTGCTCTGTTGTTGCTGGCCCCGGTCACGGTTTCTGCGACCATCCTGTCGCGGCGCGCGACCCTGGCGCTGACTGCCCTGGCGGTGGGGGCGGCGACCGTGATTTCCTTCGTGCATTTGCCCCTGCCCTGGGAGACTCCTTTGGGCGTTGCGCTGCCTTTTGTCTATCGTCTGGGGATATGGACGGCGATCACCATGTCACTGGTCTTCATCGCCACCTTTGTGTGGACCGCATCAGAAGAATCCAGACGGCTGACCGATGCCCTGTCCGAATCCGACGATGCCCTGGCCCGAGAGCGGGAACTGTCCGCCCTGGGCACGCTGGCGGCGGCGGCGGCGCATGAATTGGGTTCCCCCCTGGCGACAATCGCGGTTGTTTCGCAGGAATTGATGCGTACGGTTCCGCCCGACAGCCCCTTGTACGAAGATGTTGCCCTATTGAAGAGCCAGTCGGACCGATGCCGGGATATTCTGGTTGGCCTGTCCGCCCGTCCAGGGGCGGCGACCGGAGATCCGTTTGAAATTCTACCCCTGTCAAATCTGGTCGAAATCGCCAGTGATGAGCATGTGCCAGACAGGATCGCCCTGGATGTTCAAATTGACGAATCCTGTGACGGGGCGGAACCGCTTGTGCCGCGCACGCCGGAATTCCTGCATGGCCTGGGAAATTTCATATCCAATGCCGGGCAATTCGCCCGCAGCGCCGTCATGGTGCGCCTGTATTGGACTAAATCGGATGTGTGGATTTCCATTCACGACGATGGGCCCGGATTTTCCAATGCCGTGTTACAGACCCTGGGGGAACCCTATCTGTCGACCCGGGCTGGTCAGAATGGCCATATGGGTTTAGGGGTATTCATCGCCACAACCCTGTTAGAGCGAATCGGGGCGGAAACCGTGTTTCGCAACCGCAAGGGCGCAGAGATCCTGATCCGCTGGCCGCGCAGGGTGTTGGAAGTCCAGGGCGACGCACTATAGTCTCCTGATAAAGAGACACATCAGGTTAGGAATAGAAGATAATGTCTGACATGTTGCCCGCCCATATCCGGGACCGTACCCTGTTAATCGTCGATGACGATGCCCCGTTGAGAAACCGGCTGGCGCGGGCCATGGAACAACGCGGATTTGAGGTGCGCAGCGCCGCCGGGGTTGCGGAAGGCCTGGACGTCGCAGCCCATCGCCCGCCTGCCTATGCCGTGATCGATATGCGATTGGAAGATGGCAACGGTCTGGATGTGGTGGAGGCCCTGCGCGATGCCCGCCACGATATCCGCATCGTCATGCTGACCGGTTATGGCAATATCGCCAGCGCCGTGACGGCGGTGAAAAAGGGCGCGATTGATTATCTGGCAAAGCCTGCCGATGCGGATCAGATCATCGCCGCCCTGCTGGAGCACGACCGCCCCCTACCGCCCCCGCCGGAAGATCCGATGTCAGCAGACCGCGTGCGCTGGGAACACATCCAGCGGGTATTTGAACAATGCAATCGCAACGTCTCAGAAACCGCGCGGCGCCTGAAAATGCACCGCCGCACGCTGCAGCGCATCTTAAATAAGCACGCACCGCGTGGTTGATCCAGCTGCCCTGTCGCAAACCTTTTAAAGCCGGACGGTTTTTCGGCTGACGGGGCGTGTTGGGTCTGTTAGGTGTCAGTCTATGAGCACCCCACCGGCACGGGGGCAAATTTGGGTCGGATGCGTGGAGCCTTTATAAGAACCCAAGCCAGGACGGGGGCAAATATGTCCAATAGTACAGCCGCGGCGCTCTCAGCGACCGCCGATAGCCAATTTTCGATTCCCACCCATATTGACGACGACAAGGTCGGCATCATGATCTGTGGCCATGGCAGCCGCGACACCGGTGCCGTGTCTGAATTTGAGCAGATCGCTCAGGCCATGAAGGCCCGCTTTCCGCATCTGCCGGTCGAATATGGCTTTCTGGAATTCGCGACACCGATCATTCGCACCGGGCTGGATAAGCTGCAAGAGCAAGGCGTGACCCGCGTGCTGGCCGTGCCGGGCATGCTGTTTGCCGCCGGCCATGCGAAAAATGACATCCCATCGGTCCTGAACACCTATCAGGCACAAAATCCCGGCCTGTCGATCAAATATGGCCGCGAACTGGCGGTGGATCTGAAAATGCTGAAGGCGGCTGCCGGGCGCATTGAAGAGGCCCTGGCCCCGCTGGATCCTGCCATTTCCCGGCATGAAACCCTGTTATGCGTCATCGGGCGCGGCGCGTCTGATCCTGATGCCAATTCCAATGTGTCCAAGGTGGCGCGGATGCTGTGGGAAGGCATGGGCTTTGGCTGGATGGAAGTCGGTTATTCCGGTGTGACCTTCCCGCTGGTAGAGCCCGCCCTGGAGCATTGCGCCCGCATGGGATACAAGCGGATCGTCGTGTTCCCCTATTTCCTGTTCACCGGTATTCTGATCAAACGCATCTATGATTACACCGATCAGGTCGCCGCCCGGCACCCGGAGCTGGAATTCGTGAAGGCCGGCTATCTGAATGATCATCCGATGGTCATGGAAACCTTTGCAGAGCGCCTGTTTGAGATTGTCGAGGGCGCGAACAACATGAATTGCCAGATGTGCAAATACCGCAACCAGGTTCTGGGCTTCGAAGACGAGGTTGGCCTACCGCAGGAAAGCCATCACCACCACGTCGAAGGCATCGGCACCGGTCCGGCAGAAGATCACGGGCACAGTCACGATCATGGGCACGATCATGACCACGACCACGACCATGAACACCCGCATGACCACGATCATTCTCATGATCATGGGCACGACCACCAGCACGGCCACAGTCATGACCACGGGCATGACCACGACCACGGACATGGCCATTCTCACGGACATGGACACGGGCATGATCACGGGCACGATCACCACCACCATCCCTATCCTCAGGCGGATCATCCGCATGGTCCGCGCAGCATGACGGAAGGTGTGACGTTGCCGAAACCGGATTGACGGGGATCGGTATCGTGACGGCCTCTCCCCCCTATCGCTATATCAAGGACCCGGCGGAAATCTATCGGGAAAGCGCCCGCTTGATCCGGGAGGCGTCGGATCTGTCTGCTGTGCCAGACGAATTGCACGATGTCGCCATCCGCTTGATCCATACCTGTGGGCGGCCGGATGTTGTGACCGGTTTGCGGGCCAGTGCGGGTGCCGTTGACATCGGTCGCCAGGCCCTGGCGGCGGGAAAGCCCATCCTGTGCGATGTTGAAATGGTGTCGAAAGGCATCATCCGCAGCCGCCTGCCCAAGCGCAACGAGGTAATGTGCACCTTGGGATTAGGGGCCGTCGCCCCCCTGGCCCAGCGGCTGGGCACGACCCGATCCGCGGCGGCTGTTGATCTGTGGCAGCCCTGGTTGGCGGGTGCCGTCGTTGCAATCGGCAATGCGCCTACCGCCCTGTTTCATTTGCTGGAACGTATCCATGAGGGCTTCCCGAAACCGGCCTTGATTCTGGGATTTCCGGTCGGTTTTGTCGGGGCCGCTGAATCGAAACAGGCCTTGATCGAGTCGGGCCTTCCCTATATCGCCCTGACCGGGCGGGAAGGAGGCAGCGCTCTTGCCGCCGCCACCGTCAATGCCTTGACCGGGAGCCTGGACACATAATGACCGCAAAATCCGCTGCATGGTTATCCATCATTGGCATTGGGGAGGATGGCCTGGACGCCGTTGCCCCGGCTGGCCGTGCCCTGATTGAGGGGGCTGAGGTTCTGCTCGGGGGCGATCGGCATCTGGCCATGATCCCCGCCTCCCATAAGGCGGAGCGGCTGACCTGGCGTACACCGCTGAGCGATACCGTCGCGGACCTGGCCGCCCGCAAGGGTCGGGCCGTCTGTGTCCTGGCAACCGGCGATCCCATGAGCTATGGCATCGGGGTCACCCTGGGGCGGGCCTTTGGGCGTGATGCTTTAACAGTTCTGCCCGCGCCTGGTGCATTTTCCCTGGCCGCCGCCCATCTGGGTTGGCCGCTGGAAGAGGTGACACGCCTGACCCTGCATGGACGCCCTTTGAGTCTGCTTTCCGCCCATCTGGAACCCGGCGCGCGGTTGTTCATTCTGTCGGAAAATGCTGAAACCCCGGCCCAGGTAGCGGGCCTGCTGACAGCGGAAGGCTATGGGGCAAGTTCAGTCGTGGTCCTGGAACATCTGGGCGGCCCGAAACAGCGGGTGATCGAAGGTGTGGCCCGGGGCTGGGATATCCCCGCCGGTGCGGACCTGAACACAATCGCGGTGCTGCTTCAGCCGGAACCTGGTGCAGCGATTTTATCGAAGGTGCCGGGATTGCCCGATGAGGCTTTTCACCACGATGGTCAGATGACCAAGCGAGAGGTTCGCGCCGCGACCCTGGCGAAACTGATGCCGCGCCGGGGGGCGATGCTGTGGGATGTGGGTGCCGGATGTGGATCGGTTGCCATTGAATGGATGCGCGCCGGGGGCAAGGCGGTTGCGATAGAACGGGACAAGACCCGCTGTCGCCTGATCGCTCGCAATGCCGCCAGCCTGGGGACGCCCCATTTGGACCTGATCGAAGGCCCTGCACCGGAAGCCTATGGCGAGATCAAGGGCGCGCCGGATGCAATCTTTTTGGGTGGCGGCGTTTCCAAATCCAGCATGGCGGAAATCGCGTGGGAGCGTTTGGCCCCCGGCGGCATGCTGGTTGCCAATGCGGTGACGATGGAAAGCGAGACCCGCCTGGCGGGCCTGTTCGCAGACTGGGGCGGGGATTTGACCCGCATCGCTGTGTCCCGCCTGGAGCCTGTCGGGCCTTATCATGGTTGGCGCCCCCTGATGCCTGTGACGCAATATTCGATTAGGAAACCCTTATGACGGATCCGGTTCTTGGCACATTATACGGATTGGGCGTTGGGCCCGGTGATCCGGAACTGATCACGCTGAAAGCACTGCGGATTTTGAAATCCGTTCCGGTTCTAGCCTGGCCTGCGCCGCTGGAGGGGGAGTCCCTCGCGCGGAGCATCGCGGCCCCGCATCTGGATGGCCATCACATCGAAATCGCCATTCGCATGCCGATGGATGTGAAACGCTTTCCGGCGCAACAGGTCTATGACGATGCTGCCCTGACCATCGCGGATCATCTGAAAGCTGGCCGGGATGTCGCTGTTTTATGCGAGGGGGATCCCTTTTTCTATGGGTCTTTCATGTATTTGTTCGGGCGCCTGTCCGATCAGTTCACAGTGGAGGTTGTGCCCGGCGTTTCCTCCCTGATGGCGACAGCAGCGGCGACCGGGGCACCGCTGGCGGCGCGCAATGATGTTCTGACCATCCTGCCCGCCCCCCTGGACGAAGACGTCCTGATCAAGCGCTTGGAGGAAATCGACGCGGCTGCGATCATCAAGATCGGACGGCATTTGCCAAAACTGCGCCGGGCCTTGGAGGTGACGGGGTTAATGGATCAGGCCCGCTATATCGGTCACGCCACGATGGGGGATCGCCAGACCGTCTGTGCCCTGTCGGACTATCCCCATGAAACAGCCCCCTATTTCTCCATGGTGCTGGTGCATCGCCGCCGGGATGCCTGGATCACGGGAATGGGTGAGGCGGCAGAATGACATATCCAGCCCCTATCGCCCTAGTCGCGCTGACCCAGCGCGGCGCAGAAACCGCCTTGCGCGCCCGTGAAATCCTGCCCAGCGCTGTTATTTACGGTAAGGCGGACCGCGTCACCGGTGCGGATCACACTTTTGACGATACGCTGGCTTGCCTGCGGGAATTATATGCTCAGGGGTGGACGGTGATCGGTCTGTGTGCGGCGGGGATATTGATTCGGGCGCTGGCCCCCCTGGCTGCGGATAAGTGGCAGGATGCGCCGGTTCTATCCGTGTCTGAAGACGGAACGATGGTGGTTCCGCTGTTGGGGGGCCATCGCGGGGCAAACTCCCTGGCAACACAGCTGGCTGATGGATTGGGTGGGACAGCCGCCATTACGACCGCCGGGGACCGCACGCTTGGATTTGCGCTGGATGATCCACCCGCGGGCTGGACCCTGAAAACCCCGCAGGCCGTGAAATCTGTGACGGCACGGCTGTTGGCCGGGGAAACGGTGACCCTGCGCCCGGAATGCGGTGATCCAAGCTGGCCGCCCAAGGAAGTGTTTCAATCTGTGGGGCCGGGCGAGGTGCCGCAGGTCCTGATCACGGATCGACAGGTGGAGCCCGCCACGGGTCAGGTGGTTTTGACGCCCCCCAGCCTGGCCATTGGTATTGGCTGTGAGCGCCACGCCCCGGCAGATGGTCTGGTGGACTTCGTGCAGTCTGTTTTGGCCGATACCCGGCTGGACCCGTCTGCCATCGCCGCCATCGGCACGGTGGATTTGAAAGGGGATGAGGCGGCGCTGAAGGCGGTTTCTCAGGCTCTGGATCGACCCATTCGCCTGTTCACGGCTGCGGAATTGGAAGCCCTGACGCCCCATCTGCCCAATCCGTCTGATGTGGTTTTTCAGGAAATCGGCTGTCATGGTGTCGCGGAAGCCTCGGCTCTGGCCCTGGCAGGCCGCACGGCGCGATTTGTCACTGAAAAGCGCCGCAGCGGCCCCTATACTTGCGCCATTGCGCGGGCACAGGGTGCGTCTGTGGATATCAGTGCCGGGCGCGCGTCGGGGCGGCTCTTCGTCGTGGGGGTTGGACCCGGGGATGCGGCCTATCGCACCGGGGCGGCTGCACGAGCCATTCTGGCATCTGACGCGGTGGTGGGATATCGGCTGTATCTGGATCTCGCCGCCGATCTGATCGGGGATAAACCAGTCTATGAGTCCGATCTGGGTGCAGAAGAGGCGCGGGCGGCAAAGGCTCTGGCTCTGGCCGCCCAGGGACAGACGGTTTCCCTGGTCTGCTCTGGTGATCCCGGTATCTATGCCCTGGCAACCCTGGTTTTCGAGCTTCTGGCGGAAACGCAGGATCGCAGCCTTATGGCCGTGGATGTGGAGGTTGTGCCCGGTATTTCCGCCTTTCAATTGGCGGCTGCGCGACTGGGGGCCCCGATGGGGCATGATTTCTGCCTGATCAGCCTGTCAGATCTGTTGACACCGGTTGCAGCAATTCGCCAGCGTTTGGCCGCCGCCGCGCAGGGGGATTTTGTCACCGCCTTCTACAATCCCCAAAGCAAGCGCCGCCGCACCTTACTGCCAGAAGCGCGTGAAGTCTTTTTGACGCAACGTCCACCAACAACGCCGGTCGCCCTGTGTCGCCAATTGGGCCGCCCGGAAGAAAGCGTGACGGTCACGACATTGCAGGATTTTGACCCGTCCGTGGTGGATATGTTCACCCTGGTGGTGATTGGCAGTTCCACAACGCGGGCCTTCGACCATGCCGGCACACCCCGCGCCTTCACCCCGCGCGGCTATGCAGATAAGCGGGCTCAGTAAGATGGGGGAACGCGGAGGGCGCTGAGGAACGCGGAGGACGCTGAGTATGAGAGAAAATGAAATTGGGGAACTGATATTAGGTGCCGCGATCGATGTGCATCGGGAATTAGGACCGGGTTTGCTGGAATCGACTTACGAGACATGTTTGGAAATGGAAATTTCTGGAAAAGGTCTCTCCGTTGCGCGGCAGGTTGTGATGCCAATACGATACAAGGGTGTGGACATCACGCCGGGCTATCGACTGGACCTATTGATAGAGCAAGCTGTTGTTGTTGAAGTAAAATCTTTAGAGCAGGTGCGGGATGTTCATCGTGCCCAGTTGCTAAGTTACTTGAGACTTGGTGGTTTCAGGCTTGGATATCTGATTAACTTTAACGAAGTTCTCTTAAAGCGCGGCGTCGCCCGATTGGTAAATGGTCTTTAGATGTCTCGGCGTCCTTTGCGCTCCCTCTGCGCCCTCTGCGTTTATCCTCAAAGACAAGGTATGTTACTATGACAGTTCATTTTATCGGAGCAGGACCCGGCGCACCGGATTTGATTACGGTGCGGGGATTGAAGCTGATTCAATCCTGCCCGGTTTGCCTTTATGCCGGGTCTCTGGTGCCGGAAGAAGTTGTTGCGGAAGCACCAGAGGGGGCGCGGGTGATTGATACGGCCCCGCTGAATCTGGAAGAAATTATTGCAGAGATTCAGGATGCCCATACCAGGGGGCTGAATGTGGCGCGGGTGCATTCTGGCGATCCGTCCATTTATGGCGCGACGGCGGAACAGATGCGGCGTCTGGATGCGCTGGGCATTGACTATGATGTGACGCCGGGCGTGTCGGCCTATGCCGCAGCAGCGGCGGCGTTGAAGCGGGAACTGACCCTGGCCGGTGTAGGCCAGACGGTGATTATCACCCGGACGGCGGTGCGGGCGTCTGGCATGCCACAGGGCGAAGATCTGGACACGCTGGGGCGCAGTGGTGCGACGCTGGCGATCCATCTGTCGATCAACAATCTGGCGAAGGTCGTGCGGGAATTAACGCCCCATTATGGCGCGGACTGTCCAGTCGTGATCGCGTATCGCGTCGGCTGGCCCGATCAGGCCTTTATCGAGGGCACATTGGGGGATATCCGGCCCAAGGTGAAAGCATCCGGCATCACCCGCACCGCCTTGATTCTGGTCGGGCGCGTCCTCAATCCGGAAGGATTTGACGACAGCAAACTGTATGACGCCACCCATACCCATGTGTTGCGTCCTTAGTGTGGTACGCGGTTATTTGGAATCACCAGGATCTCTTTATCGGCCTGTCGGCTAGAAGAGAGCGTGCAGGCGATGTGGTTCATCGTCAAGCGCTCTCGACGCCGTCCGACGGGCCGATAAAGGGACCAAAGGCGCTGTTTGCGGCGCTCCGGGCCGCGTCGCCTTCCGCTCGCGATGCCCCGCATCGCTTCGCAAAACGCTTCTAACCGGATCACCGCAAACAGCGTCCTGGTCGACCCCAAATAACCGCGCACCACACTAGGGTGTTTGTGCCAGCAGCGCTTCTGCTTCGGCCAGGTCGTCTGGATGGTTGGCGTTAAAGAACGGATCAATTGGATCGCTGGAAAAGTCGACAACGGTTAATTTATGCCGCGCGGTCCAGCGGTCGACCTTTCGGATGTCGTCGTCGATCATGGCCTGACGCAGATCACCGGCCAGGCGAACCGGCCACAGGCCGACCACAGGATGGTCCCGACCATTGGACCGGGCGCAGGCCATATCCGCCCCTTCCTTTTTCATTGCAGCATATAGCCGGTCGACCAAATCTGTTGGCAGGAAGGGCGCATCGGTGGGGAAGGTGGCGACATAATCACAATCCGGCAGGGACTGTTGGGCCCATTCCAGGCCCGTCAGAACCCCGGCCAAGGGGCCTGGCTGCCCCTGTATGACATCGGGCAACACCATCAGCCCATAGTCCGAAAAGCGCGATGGGTCGCCATTGGCGTTCAGCGCCAGGACCTCCACCTGATCCTTCACGCGGCCTATGATGTGCTGCAGGATGGATTGCCCGGCCAACAGCTTCATGCCCTTGTCACCGCCCCCCATGCGGCGCGCCAGCCCGCCTGCCAACAGCAATCCGGCGGTTTTATGCGTCATGGGTCACATCCTTGGTAAATCCGATGACGCAATTCCGACCGGCCTGTTTTGCCTGGTACAGCGCCTGATCGGCCTGGGCGATGATTTCTTTTAAGGGGGCCGATCCGATAATCTGGGCAAACCCAAAGGAGGCGGAAACCGACAGATCCGTGTTATCTTCCAATGGGATGGCCCGTTCGAACAGGGCCATGCGCAGGCGCCCTAACACTACGGCGGCTGTTTTCGGGTCGGCATTGGGCAGGCACAGCAGGAATTCCTCCCCACCATAGCGATAGATCAAATCATAGGGCCGCAATTGCGATAAAAACCGTCCGGCAGTGGCGGCAAGGACTTGATCCCCGATTCCATGACCATAGGTGTCGTTCACCTTCTTGAAATGGTCGATATCTGCAAGGGCGATACAGCACGGCGTATCGGTGCGAACCGCGCGTTCATATTCAGCGGCTAGTTCGGCATTCATGGTGGTGCGATTGCTCAGGCCGGTCAGGGGGTCCAGGTCCGACACCGCCTTGCGAAATGCATCCCGAATACGGCGCGCCCTGGTCAGAAAGGCGTCCGATTTCGCTACTACCCCATCATAGTCTTGGGCTGATACGGGCCTTGTCGTCGCCAGGCGGGCAACGGATCGCGCCGCGTCGTGCAAGGCCGAATACTCCTGCCATAAATCTTGAAACGCGATCTGGGCCAGCAAGGGATCCCGGCGATGCTGATCATGCCAGCGTCCAAACGCGGTCAAGTCCGCTGAGTTTTCCGCAATGACATCTCTTTCAGGTGGTAATTCGCAGACCAGCGCCCGATGCCAGCGGGTCAGCCAATTCCCATGCTCTTCAATGGCCGCGTCAATGGCGCGCAGAATATCCATGGGCCTTAAGGCCGTTATGTTGGTCGCAGATGCATCAGGCGGCATCAGATCTGCTCCCCCCCTTTCGACCTGCGGTTTTTGGTTCGTCTTCGGCCTCTAAGGCGTCGGCGTCATAGACGATGCGCTGTTGCCCTGCCAGGGCGGTGAAGCGTTTTCCCCGGGCCCGGCCGATCAGGGTCAGGTTGGTCTGACGCGCCAGTTCAACCCCCCAGGCGGTAAAACCGGATCTGGAAATCAGGATCGGGATGCCCATCTGTACCGTCTTTATCACCATTTCAGATGTCAGGCGCCCGGTCGTGTAAAAGATTTTATCTTCCGGCGTCAGCCCTTCCAGGAACATGTAACCTGCAATCTTGTCGACGGCATTGTGGCGCCCGACATCTTCCATATAAACAAGCGGGCGATCTTCCTGACACAGCACACAGCCATGGATCGCGCCGGCCTGCAGATACAGGCTGTCGGTCGTGTTGATCTTTTTTGTCAGGCTTTGCATCCAGGATGTCCGCAATACCTGTCCATCGGGCAACTGGCTGTCCTCGATCTTTTCCATCAGATCGCCAAACACCGTGCCCTGGGCGCAACCGGATGTCCGAACTTTCTTTTTCAGTTTTTCTTCGTAATTGGTTTCCCGCTCCGTGCGCACCACGACGGTTTCCAGATCGTCGTCATAGTCAATCGCGGTGATCTTGTCGTCGGCGCGCAGCATGTTCTGGTTCAACAGATAGCCTACTGCCAGATAGGCTGGATAATCGCCAATCGTCATATTGGTGACAATTTCCTGACCGTTCAGGAACAGGGTCAGGGGGCGTTCCACGACAACGGCAGTGGTCACGGGATCCCCGTTTTGATCCCATCCCTCGACCTGTTGCGTCAGATGCGGGTTGGTTGGATTTGGACCCAGAATATAGTCAGTCATCGTGGCCTTTAATATCATTCAGTTTGCGGTTTGGGAACGGGCTGCGGCGATCAGGGCATCCGGCGGTCGCCCATTTACCGGCCCGGCCTGATGGTGAACAATGCGCCAGGCGTCTCTTTGCCAGCGGTATAGATTGGTTGCGATCAAAAAATTATCGCCGATCTGTTCCCAACAAATTACAGCCGCTGCTTCCGGCCCCAGGGACAGAACCGATGGCGCGACACAGGTAACCGGCGGCGGCGACTGCAGGATGGCGGACCAACTGGCCATAATCTCGCGGCGGTTTTGCAGGGGTTCCCAACCCGGATGCAGGCAGCAGACCGCGCCATCTTCCGCCCACAGCGCGACCATTGCCGCTTCATCCCCCCCTGCAAAGGCGGCATAAAACCGTTCATTGGCGAACAGGATTTCAGCGTCTTCGCGGGCATTGGCGTTATCGTTTTTCATGTGCGTTCGGTCATTCAGCATTTGGGTCCAGATAGATGCGATGGGCGATATCCCGACCATCGGACACCGTGATTTCCGTAAAGCCAATCAGATAGACCATATCCAGAAAGGTCAAATTCTCCGGATTGGGAAATCCGTTAAAAGCCGGGCTGCTGCGGGCATAAGCGGTCAGCATGGCCAGCAGGGCCCGCAATCGATACAGGGTGTTGTAAGCGCCATCTGTGATGCTGACGATGATCAGTTTATCGGCCCCATCCCCTTTCGCAAAAATCGCAAAGCGGGGCGGGCTGGGCGAGGCCAGCATCTGCGCCGTCAGGCCGGTCGTGAAGGCGATGCGGGTGCGTCGATCTGCCTCTGCTACGGAATTCACGCGGGGTCTATACCGTTCCTCAGTTTGCGGTGTTGGGTAATAATATCCTTCATGATCGCTTTCATCGGCAAGGGTGCTCTGAAGGGGGGGCAGCATGAAAATCAGCGCCACTGTGAAAATCAATGAAACCTGAAAGGCGCGACGATACATAGGTGCTTTCCCCTGTCTAAGTGATTGCGCTAGTGTGTGCGCCAAGCAGGGTCTATGGCAAGCGCGCCGCCATCAGATTTATCTATTCCGTTTTATTCCGGGCGCAGGAGAGGTTTAATGGCGGACCAAAAGCTCGCTTTTGTGTCATCAGATGCCGCGCGGGCGTTGCAAGCGCTGAGTGAATTGCGCGCGGCATATCCAAATATTACAACGCCGGAAGAGGCGGATGTGATCGTCGCTTTGGGCGGGGATGGCTTTATGCTGCATACGCTGCGCCATTACATCGGGATCGGTAAGCCAATTTACGGCATGAATCGGGGCACTGTGGGCTTTCTGATGAATGAATACAGTCCCGACAAGCTGTATGAGCGTATCGCCAGTGCGGGCCGATTGATGCTGCATCCCCTGCGTATGCGGGTCACGCGCGTCGACGGGGGTGTTGAAGAAGCGTTGGCTATCAATGAAGTTTCCCTGTTTCGTGAAACCAGACAGGCGGCAAAGATTGATATCCGTGTCGATGGTGTAGCGCGGCTGAACGGGCTGGTCTGTGATGGGGTTTTGTTGTCAACGCCAGCGGGCAGCACGGCGTATAATCTGTCGGCGCATGGTCCGATTGTTCCGCTTGGCGCGGGGCTCTTGGCGCTGACCCCGATCAGCGCCTTTCGTCCCCGGCGGTGGCGGGGGGCTCTATTGCCGCGCTCTGCCTCGGTTGAGTTTCACGCCCGCGAAACTGCCAAGCGCCCCGTCAGCGCCGTCGCGGATTCTACGGAAGTGCGCAATGTCCGCCATGTGGAAATTGTGGAAGACCCCAGCATGGCCGCGATTATCCTGTTTGATCCGGAGCATAATCTGGAAGAGCGGATTCTGAAGGAACAATTCGCCACTTAGAAGAATTTGAATGTATAGTGGCAATGTTTCGCATTTAAGAGCATATCAGGTGCATTACAGGATGGGGGTATCCCCTTATCGGGCTTGACTAGTCGGTAGACTATCAGCGCAATAGTAGGGGTGACAGGGATCAAGTGAAAATTCTGGTGTCGCCAATGCCTAGGGGGGCAGGGTTTTAATGTACAAAACGATGTATGGATTCGTCTGGGCGTATTCCAAACGCGAGCAGATCATGGCGCTTGTATTGACGCTGCTTTCCTTTCCGTTTCTGTACTATTCATTCGATCTGCCAAAAACGATTATCAACAAGGCGATTAAGGATCCCACAAAGGCGACGGATGCCGGTGTACCGGTGCCCCATGAAATCGTGGATGTGGTTGTTTTCGGCTATAATCTGACAGATATGTTCGGGTTCACAATGGAACGGTTGTCTTATCTGTTCCTGCTGTGCGGCCTGTTCCTGATACTGGTCTGCATTAACGGTATGTTCAAGATGCGGATCAACACATTTGCCGGTGTCATGGCAGAGCGGTTGTTGCGCCGCCTGCGCTATATTCTGATCGAACGCACCTTGCGCTTTCCCATTCCTCAATTCCAGAAAACCTCTGCGGGGGAGGTTGTGACGATGGTGACCGCAGAGGTCGAACCTCTGGGCGGATTCTTCGGCGATGCCATTGTCCTGCCGGTCTATCAGGGCGGCATGTTCCTGACGGTCATTTTGTTCCTGTTCATTCAGGATCCGATGATGGGGATTGCTGCCACAGCCCTGGTGCCGCTGCAGGGGTATATCATCCCCAAAATGCAGCGCAAAATCAACCAGCTGGGCAAGGAGCGGGTGCGGCATGTCCGAAGCCTGTCCAACCGCGTCGGCGAGGTTGTGATCGGTGTCCAGGATGTCCGGGTGCATAACAATACAGGCTTTGTATTGTCGGATATATCGCGTCGCCTGGGTCAAATATTCTGGGTCCGGCTGGAAATATTCCAACGCAAATTCTTCATGAAATTCGTGAATAATTTTATCAATCAGATGACGCCATTTCTGTTCTATGGCATTGGCGGGTATCTTGTCTTGTACGGGGAATTGTCACTGGGGGCCCTGGTTGCGGCATTGGCCGCCTATAAGGAATTGGCCGCCCCCTGGAAGGAATTGCTGAACTGGTATCAGCGACTTGCGGATTCCAACATCAAATACGAACAGTTGATCGGTCAGTTTGAACCAGACGGCATGATGGACGAGGCGCTGGTCGCCAGCCCGCCAGACGATCTGCCAAAACTGGCGGGCACCGTCCAGGCGTCCGGTGTGACCTGGGCCGATGAAGATGGCATGCGGATCATCGACAATGCCAGCTTTTCCATCGATGCGGCGCAGACCGTTTCGATCACCACGACCAGTGGAACGGCCAAGGATGTTCTGGCTCAGCTACTGAGTCGGATTCTGTTACCAACCAGCGGCAGTCTGGTGTTGGGGGGGCACAGTGTGTCGACCCTGCATCAGGCAACGGTGGGCGCGCGGATTGGATATGTCTCGGGCGAGCCCACCTTTTTTGCCGGATCGATTGCGGAGAATTTACTGGTGGGTCTGAACAGACTGCCACCCCAGGCAGAGCTGGACAGCAAGAAATCCGATAAGAATCGATCATCGGAAGTGATTGAAGCGATCGCCTCAGGCAACAGCCCCTACAGCCACACATCTGATTGGGTGGATTATCACTCTGCCGGTGTCGCCACGCGGGTGGATCTGATGGGCCATACGACAGATTTACTGAATGTCGTGGAATTGGAGGATGATTTTTACGCCTTGGGCCTGCGGATGACGATTGATCCCAAGAGCGAACCGGACTTGGCGGAAAAGATGATCGAGGCGCGGGGCAAGATACGCACATTGCTGGACACGCGCGGCATGGATGATCTGGTCCAGCCTTATGACATTGATCGCTATAACACCTATGCCTCTGTTGCGGGCAATATCATCTTTGGCAAACCACAAACCGACGAATGGCAATACGAGAACTGGGCGACAAACCCGATCATTCGCGCAATGATGACCAAACATGATCTGGTCGATGATTTCTATGAAATCGGACTGCGCTGTGCGGGCCTTATTGTGGATCTGTTTAAGGATTTACCACCGGGTCACCCGTTCTTTGATCAATACAGTTTCGTCAGTGAAGACATGCTGCCGGAATTGAAACTGATTGCCCGCAAGTCGGAACAGCGCGCTGCGGGAACGGAACTGGATACAGAAGAACGTCGCATCGTATTGGGTCTGCCGTTCAAACTGACCGTGCAGCGGCATCGCCTGGGTCTGATAGACGAGGCCATGCAAAAGCGCCTTCTGGCGATGCGTCATGACCTTCGCAAATCGCATCCAGAAATGTTTGAACCAGGCGGCGGTGTTGAACCCTATCGCGATGATACGATCAATCAGGGGCTCAGCGTGTTGGATAATATTCTGTTTGGCCGTATCGTTCATGGTCGCGCCGATGCACTTGAGAAAGTCTCCGGCGTGGTGCGGGAGGTATCGCGGGATCTGGGCATTGAAAAGGCCATTCTCAGAACCGCCTTGAATTTTCAGGTCGGCATTGGCGGCGGGCGTTTGTCATCTGCCCAGCGTCAGAAATTGAACCTGGTGCGCTCAATCCTGAAAAATCCGGATATTATGATTCTGTCTGATGGGTTAAGTAATATTGATCCGGCGCAGCGCACGCGAATTGCAGTCAATCTGTCAAGGCGATTGGAGGGGACAACCCAGGTCTGGATCGGAACAGGCGAACAGGACGGTATTTCCTATGATCGCCGATTTGACCTTAAATCCGGCCGGATTTCTGAGATATCCGATACCAAAGATAGCACGGTAGCGGTACCCGATTATGATCGACAGGCAGCCGCCGGCGATGGGGATGATGCATTGAACTCAGAGGCGCGCAGCCTTAGAGAGTTGCCGCTATTTGCCAATCTGGACGCAACGAAACTGAAGTTTCTGGCCTTTACCAGCGAGCGGCTGACTTACAATCCCGGTGAAGTACTGATGCGCCAGGGGGAAGATGGCGAAGATGCCTTTGTGATCCTGAACGGTGCCGCAGAGGTTGTGATCGAATCGGATGGTAATGAACAGGTTCTGTTTGAATTGGGTGCCAATAAGCTGGTGGGTGAACTGGCCCTGTTGTGTGATTCTAAACGGACCGCGACGGTGCGTGCCCGTGAAAAAACCACGGCCTTGCGCCTTAATCGCGAAGTCTTCTCAGAAATGGCGCGGCAGGATTCGCATTTCGCCTTTGAAATGACCCGGGATTTGGGGCGGCGCCTGATTCTGACAACCAGCGAGTTGAATCGCGCCCGGAATGAATTGGTGCGCAATGGGGATGAGTAGCATCCATCAAAGAGCGCTTCCCATCCTACCCTGATCGCTTTGATGTATATAGGATATCCTGTTCCAGCAGGATATCGGCGTCAGGTGCTGTAGAAATCGATCTGCCATTGCATGTCGTTGTCAGACATGGGCCAGCGATTTTCGGTAGTTCGGATCATATCGTTCGGGCTGAGCCCGACCAGTTGTGACTGTAACTGAGAGGCAAAATGAGGTTTCAGTCCCGCCTTCCAGGTCAGGGCAATCACGGCCTTGGCGCTGCGGTTGGTGATGATGTTCTGAACCGTCTCTGCGGCAAGGCCACTCAACAAGGACAGGCCTTTCACAACGAACCGCTTTTCTCCCTGTGCCAGCGCCCGTTCCAGCGCGTTGTTTGTCAGGGTTCCGACTTCATACATATGCGCGATCGTCTCATCCAGTTTATCCGAATTTGCCCATTCCGGTTCTTGCAGCTTTGTATGCGTGTCTTCCGCCAATCGCCGTTCCACCGCCTCTGCCATAGCGACCATAACGTCATCGTCCAAATCCAGGCGCCTCTGCATCCGGTCCAGTAAGTTCATGGCAACGAAGCTGGCGATGCGCTGAACCGCACGCGCCGACAGGTTTGGGCGCATGGCCAAGGGTTCGTGCCAGGATTTGCGTTGAGGTGCCCGGTCGATGATCAGGTCCAGCGTATCTTCCCGAATCTGCGCGCTGTCATTGACCAGAAGTTCTGCAATCGCAGCCTCGTCGCCCGATTTGGCGATTGAATCCGACACGCTCTCCTTCAAGGCCTGCCGTCGACTAATGGCGCTCATTGCTCCTTGAACCGGATTGGATCGGATGATTTCCAGCAAGTCCGAGTCTGACAGGACCGGTGAAAACTCAAGAATGGGACTGCAAACGGTCAGCGCCTGATCGCGCGCCAGGGTGATAATGACATTGGAGGGGGCTTTGGCCACGTCCTTCAGGGCATTGGACAGGATTTCCCGAACCCGCACCAATTGATCTTCCGCCAGAATTTCCAGCGCCTGAACGGTCAGTTTGTACAGGGTGGAGCGCCGGTCATCCGTCAATTCCGGCGTCAGGCGGGCAATCTTCGCGGCCAATTCCTGCCGGATCGACGCATCATGATCCTGGGTCAGCAGCAGGTCCGCCTTACGCGGTGCGTTTTCGTTCAGGGCGACGCAGCGCCGAACTTCCGCAACTGAGTCTTCCGCCAGAAAGTAAAGGATTTCGGGCAGTGTGTCTGGGGCACCTGCCAATGCGATCCGAATGTCGGTGTTTGGGCTTCGGGCGCGCGCTTTCTGATCTTCATACGCATTCAAGAGGGCTTGATCCTGGTTCTGTGCTCCATGATCCGGGACTTGGTCTGAAAGGTTTTTATTGTGATCCATCGGTCTTTTTGCCTTGATCCGAATCCGCCGCAAACACGATACCATTTTTTCCGCACTTCTTTGCATTATACATTGCCGCATCAGCCCGGGCGATCAAGCCGTCAACACTCTCATTCTGCCCGGCCGTGAACAGGGCAATACCGATGGACATCCCAAACTGGTTCGACTCGCCCAGGTTTTCCCGGCGCCAGGCGTTGAGTTTTTCCAGAAAGGTATTGGCCCGGGATTTTGCGATTTTTTCATCGGCCCCTTCCAGCCATGCCGCGAATTCGTCACCACCAAGGCGACAGACAAGATCATAGGTCCGGGTGCTGCTGGTGATGATCCGCCCAATCTGAGTTAAGGCTTCATCGCCTTTTTCGTGGCCGAAATCATCATTGATGGGTTTGAAGTTATCCAGATCCATATACAATAACGCCCCGTTGACGCCGGTGCGCTCATAGCGTTGGATTTCGCGCTTCAGATCTTCGATAAAGGCCCGGCGATTGCCCAGACCCGTCAGTTCATCGGTGCGTGACAGCCGTTCCAGTTCATGTTGATCGGTGATTTGTCGAAATACGATCCCGAACTGGGGTTCGACCGCCTTCAGCAGGGCGCGTTCATCCTCGTCCCAATCGGCCGTCATATCTGACCGCCACAACAGGATCGAGCCATTCTTCACGCCCCCATATCCTGTTGAAATTCCAAGATAGTGGTGTCTGTCAATCTGGCCCGAAACCAGACTCTTTTCATCCTGGATATGATCCAATGCGCGCTCCACGAGATTTGGGTCCGGTGCCGCCCCATAGGCAACGAATTCCAGCGCGGGTCCATTCTGTTCCCGAACCTGTACGATGCAGGAATCCGCCGATGTCGATCGGCCCAGCGCCGTCGCAGCGGCGTGCAGCATGTCCTCAGGTGCGACTTCATTGCGCAAGGCGTCGACGATATAGGCAACCAGCCGCTCGCGAATTTTCAACCTGGCAAGCTCACTTTGGCGGTGGCGTTCTTCGGTTACATCAATCGCAATGCCGCGGGCACCTGAAAGTTGGTTATCCCCGCCTGGGATCGACATCGCAGAAATCAGGATACAGGCGGCGTCCCCCTTATGCGTGCGCACCCACAGTTCAACATTGCGCAAGGTACCATTGGCATGGAACGGCAGCGGTGATGGCGCGGTTTCTGGGGCCATTAACAGGGATTCAGGGGATTGCCCCAGCAATTCCTCTGGTTGATAGCCCAACGCTCCCCGGGCTGAGATATAGCTAAACCGGCCGTCCTTATCTGTCTCCCAGGCGAAATCAGCAGCAACGTCTACAAGATCTTTAAACCGGGTTCGCGACTCCGTTAGGGCAATTCGAATGTTGGATTCCAATGTGGCATCACGCCCAATCATTAATTGGCTGCCATCGGATTGCGGTAACATCAGAAATTCAATCTGTCGCCCTGTGTCAGGCAGCGTGAAAAGGCGAGTTTGGGCGCGCCCAGCGCTGCGTGCCTTGACCGCCATTTGCACCATGGCCGGCATCAGGGGAATGCCTGGTTCCCCATTCAGGCTGGCGGCAAGCCCTATTCCGGCGTCATTCAGACCTGTCAAATGAGCATTGTTATCCAATCGCAGCACCGGGCTGGCGTAGCTGTCAAAAACGCCAGTCAAAAAATCTTGGGCCGACTTTTTGTTGGATGCCATGATTGTCATCATTCCCGCCTTCAGCGTGCCTATCGTTGGAAAACCGCATTTCCCGAAAACAGCATGCAGATAACAGTGATATCAGGGTATCGTGGCTTTGTGAACAAAGAGTAAAGAGCGTTGATCGGTAAATGCCATTGCCGAAATCGATTGTCTGCGCCATCTTGCCGATATGAGCGATAGACCTGTTATGACAGCCTGGGATGATCCCGGCATCCGTAGGGCGAAAGACTGGGTGTTTGACCTGGACAACACCCTATATCCGGCGACCTGTAACCTGTTCCATCAGGTGGATTTGCGGATGGGTGGATTCATCTCGGACCTGTTGTCGATCTCCTATGATCAGGCGCGCGTGCTGCAGAAAGACTATTTTCGACGGCATGGAACCACGCTGCGCGGCCTGATGGACAATCACAGTGTTGATCCGCACGCTTTTCTGAGTTTCGTTCATGACATCGATTATTCTCCGGTCCCGGCCAATGCAGAACTGAATGCGGCGCTGGCGAAGTTGCCGGGGCGCAAGCTGATCTTTACCAATGGCACTGTCGCCCATGCAGAGGCGGTACTGGATCGATTGGGCATCGCGTCCCATTTCGATGGGATTTTTGATATTGCAGCGGCAGACTTTGTGCCTAAACCCAGTGCGGCGCCCTATCATCAGATGGTGACCGCACATGAGGTGACCCCGACCCGCGCCGTCATGGTTGAAGATATGGTGAAAAACCTTAAGGTCCCAGCGGAACTGGGCATGCGGACGGTCTGGGTCAAAACCGATCATGCCTGGTCCGGGGATGGTGCCTCTGACGGCTTTGTTCATCATCAGACAGAGGATCTGACGGCCTGGCTGACCCAATTGGTGACCGCCCTGGAGCGGGCCTGACATTTTTCGCCGTCTTTCTGCAGTCTGGGCCTTGCCAGCACTGGCCTGCGGGTCTATAAGCCCGCGTCCTCAATTGTACGATTGGGGCGCAAAAGCGGCGCGTTCCGGGCCCACTGGGTATGCCCGGCCGCCTTACGAAGAAGCGGCCCTGATTCTTTACCGGATCATCCGCCCACAGATGGAGTTTAAAAATGCCCAAGATTAAGTCGAAGAGTTCCGCCAAAAAGCGGTTCAAAATCACAGGCACCGGGAAAGTGCGTTTCTACAGCGCCTACCTGCGCCACAATACCTCGAACCGTCCTACGCAGATGAAGCGGCAGAACCGGGGGGGCCAGATCATGTGCGCCTCTGATGCCACCGTGGTAAAGCGCAACTGGCTTCGCGGTCAGTAAGCAGCCCCAAAGGCAGCACTGTTTCACATCGTAAGACACTAGATTTCGAGGAGCCACACTCATGGCACGCGTAAAACGGGGTGTAACAACCCACGCAAAACACAGAAAAGTTATTAAGGCTGCGGACGGGTTCCGTGGTCGGCGCAAAAACACCTTCCGCACAGCCGTTCAGGCCGTGGAGAAGGCCGGCCAGTACGCCTATCGCGACCGGCGCGTCCGCAAGCGGGAATTCCGCAAGCTTTGGATCCAGCGCATCAACGCCGCCGTGCGCGATGCCAGCGACCAGCTGATGACCTATGCCCGATTTATCGATGGCCTGAATAAGGCGGATATCGAACTGGACCGTAAGGTTCTGGCCGATATCGCGGTGCACGACCCAGAGGCCTTCAAGGCGCTGGTCGGGCGGGCCCAAGAGGCTCTTGCCGCAAAGTGAGTCGGCGACGCCTAAACCCTGAAACATCAGGGAAATCTGGCGGATGAAGTTGTAAATCGCCGGCTCTCCTACCCCTTGTGTTGCAAGGTCCCATGGAGAGCCGGCGTTTTCTTATTTAAGGTGGTTGGACGAATGACAGGCGATGCAGACGAGCTGAAAACCGCGCTTTTAACGCGCATCGAGGCGGCGTCAGATCTGAAAGAACTGGATGATGTTCGGGTTGAGGCGCTGGGCAAGAAGGGCCGCATCACCGAACAGATGAAAGGGTTGGGTGCCCTGGACCCTGAGGCCCGCAAGGCCGCCGGTCAGGCACTGAATGTGCTGAAGGAAACCATCGCGACCGCCATTGAGGCCCGCAAATTCGGTCTGGAACGCGACGCGCTGAACGCAAAACTGGTCGATGATCAGGTTGATGTTTCCCTGCCCGCGCGGCCTGAAACCATGGGCCGCCTGCACCCGATCAGCCAGACCCTGGACGAGATCATCGCGATCTTTGGTGAAATGGGCTTTGCCGTTGCCGAAGGGCCGGATATCGAAAGCGATTATTATAACTTCACGGCATTGAATATGCCCGCCGAACATCCGGCGCGGCAGATGCACGATACTTTCTATATGGCCGATGATCAGGGTGGCGTGGATATGACCACCGTGCTGCGCACCCATACCTCTCCCGTGCAGGTGCGCACGATGGAAAGCCAGAAACCGCCGATCCGCATCATCGCGCCGGGGCGTACCTATCGCTCTGACAGCGATATGACCCATACACCGATGTTTCATCAGGTCGAAGGTCTGGTGATCGATAAAAAGACCCATTTCGGTCATTTGAAAGGCGTGTTGCAGGATTTCTGCTCTGCCTATTTTGAAATCGACGATATCCCGCTGCAATTCCGCCCCAGCTATTTCCCCTTCACCGAACCCTCAGCAGAGGTGGATATCGGCTGTTCCCGCAAGGGCGGCGAATTGACCATCGGCCCTGGCGACAGCTGGCTTGAAATTCTCGGCTGCGGCATGGTGAACCCCAAGGTTCTGGCGATGTCTGGCATCGACCCCGATGAATATCAGGGCTTCGCCTTCGGCATGGGGATTGAGCGCATCGCGATGCTGAAATACGGCATTCCCGACCTGCGCACCTTCTTCGACGCCGATTTACGCTGGTTAAAACATTACGGCTTCGTGCCATTGGAAGCAGCCTCTTTGGTGCGGGGATTGACGCCATGAAATTCACATTGTCCTGGTTGAAAGACCATCTTGAGACGGATGCGTCGTTGACGGAGATCACCGATGCCCTGACCTCTTTGGGTCTGGAGCTTGAAGGGGTCGATGATCCGGCTGCGAAGCTGGGGCCGTTCACCATTGCCTATGTGCGTGAAGCGAAACAGCATCCCAATGCGGATCGGCTGCGCGTCTGTATGGTAGAGACGGGCACTGGTGAGGTGGTTCAGGTCGTCTGTGGCGCGCCCAATGCGCGAACCGGGATGAAGGGCGTTTTTGCGCCCGCAGGCAGCCATATTCCGGGCACCGGCGTGGATTTGAAACCTGGCGTGATCCGGGGCGAAGAATCCAATGGCATGCTGTGTTCCGAGCGGGAAATGGGTCTGAGTGATGACCATGATGGCATTATCGACCTGCCCGAAGATGCGCCAATCGGCATGTCCTTTGCGGAATATCGTGGCCTGAATGATCCGGTGATTGATATTGCGATCACGCCGGATCGGGGCGATTGTCTGGGCGTGCGTGGTGTTGCGCGCGATCTGGCGGCAAAGGGCCTGGGGACATTGAAGCCCCTGGACCTGTCCCCCGTTGAGGGCACCTATGACTCCCCCATCCAATGGGCGCGGTCGTCGGATATCGGAAGTGATGTTCCCTATGTTGCCGGGCGGCATTTCAGGGGCGTCAAGAATGGCCCCTCCCCGGCCTGGATGCAGCGGCGGTTGATTGCCATCGGTCTGCGCCCGATTTCCGCGCTGGTCGATATCACCAACTATGTCAGCTTCGATCTGGGCCGCCCTTTGCATGTCTTTGATGCGGCTAAGCTTCAGGGTGACACCCTGACCATGCGCCGGGCACAGGCGGGAGAAACCATCCTGGCACTGGACGAGAAGACCTATACCCTGGAAGACGGCATGCCGGTGATTGGCGATGCGGCAGGACCACAGGGGATTGGCGGCGTCATGGGTGGGGAACTGTCCGGCTGTACCGATGACACGACTGAAGTTTTCTTGGAAGTCGCCTTGTTCGACGCAATCCGCGTGGCGGAAACCGGCCGTCGCCTGAACATTGATTCCGATGCGCGCTATCGGTTTGAGCGTGGGCTGGATACGCAAGGTCTCGTCTGGGGGCCCGATGTAGCCGCACGCCTGGTTCAGAAATTATGTGGTGGGGAGGTTTCACGCCCGACCTCCGCTGGCGAAATTCCTGATAATCGCAAGACCTTAACCCTGCGCACCGATAGGCTGGAAAGCTTTGGCGGTCTGGCGGTTCCAGCAGAAGAGTGTCAGGCGATCTTGGATCGTCTGGGCTTTGAGACAACGCGCGATGGCGATGTCATCACGGCGATAACGCCAACCTGGCGCAATGATGTTGAGCATGAGCAATGCCTGATCGAAGAAGTGCTGCGGGTGAAGGGCTTTGATGCCATCCCTGCGGTCTCTCTGGAACGGGAAACCGCCCTGCCCCAGCCGATCCTGACCCTGGGTCAGCGCCGCGTCGCCTTTGCCAAGAAGCAATTGGCCCAGCGTGGCATGTTTGAGGCCGTGACCTGGTCCTTCCTGGCGAAGGCTGATGCCGTGACCTTTGGTGGCGATCCGCAGGTCCTGGCCTTGGCCAACCCGATCAGCGCCGATCTGGACGCAATGCGCCCGTCGATCCTGCCCAATCTGCTGGCCGCGGCACAGCGCAATACCGGGCGCGGCTATCCCGACCTGGCCTTGTTTGAGGTTGGCCCGGTCTTCCGGGGGCGTGGCCCGAAAGATCAGGATATGGTGGCGACCGGCATCCGGGCGGGCAAACAGATCCCGCGTCATTGGATGGAAACCAGCCGCAGCCCCGATGTCTTTGACGCGAAGGCGGATGTCATGGCCGTTTTGGAAGCCTGTGGCGCGCCGATAGACCGCTTGCAGGTCGGCGATGATGTGGCACCCGACTGGTATCATCCAGGTCGTTTCGGCACCCTGCGCTTGGGCCCGATGCTTTTGGCGCGATTTGGGGAGATTCACCCGGCCATCGCCAAACACTATGATCTGCGCGGTCGTGTTGCGGCGTTTGAAATTTTCATGGATGTCATCCCCCAGCCCAAGGCAAAGAAGGGCGGCGGCAAGACCCGACCCTTGCTGAAGGCCTCCCCGCTGCAACCGGTTGGCCGTGACTTCGCCTTCCTGGTCGATGCGGATGTCTCTGCCGAAAAGGTGGTGCGGGCCGTGCTTGGGGCGGATAAGGCGCTGATCACCGATGTATCGGTGTTTGACGTCTATCAGGGGGCCGATATGGCGGGTAAGAAATCCATTGCCCTGGCTGTCACGCTGCAGCCGGTTGATGCGACCCTGACCGACAAGGACCTGGATGCTCTGGCGGAAAAGGTCGTCACCAGCGTCCACAAAGCGACCGGCGGCGTGTTGCGCGGATAGGGATCAGTCTGTAATCGAGGCCGCATCCGGCGCGATGATGGAAAACCGGTCTGACAGGCCGGTTAAGGCCGCGATATGCAGGTCTGCGGCAGACAGGATGCCCCCGCCCGGCTTGGGTAAGTCCCGCGTGGCGCAGGCCTGGTCCACCACAGTGGTGCGATATCCCAGATCCAGGGCGACCCGGGCGGTGGAACTGACGCACATATGGGTCATGAAGCCGACAATGATCAGCGATGTCGCCCCCTGTGCCGTCAGGACGTCGTGTAAACGGGTCTTGGCAAAGCTGTTGGGCAGCCCCTTATCGACAACTGGTTCACCATCCTGCGGCGCGACTTCCATCATGATCTGTCCGCCTGTGCCGGTAATGTCAAAGGCCCCGCCAGGCTTTCCAACATGGCGCACATGCACGATGGGGCGTTGCAGGCCACGGGCGCGGTTTAACAGCGTCTGACATTGCGCCAGAGCCGCATCGACGTCGGGCAGAGGCAGAAATCCGCTGCGGTATTCCTCCTGGCAATCAATCAGAAGCAGGGTTGAGGTAGATAACGTCGCTGGGGTCAGATCAGCGCCGGACATAGCCAGCAGGGTCTTTGGGGCGGACATCTTGTTTCCTCTCACGGGATATTTTTTGAAACAGGCAATTGTGCCCATTCAGTATGACACGCTTTCGCCTCAGCGATAGGTCTGATCCTCCGTTGGGAAGCGCCTGTCTTTCACAGATTGGGCATAGCGTTCCACGGCGGTGTCGATCTGTGATCCGATATCTGCAAAGACCTTCACAAATTTCGGGGGGTTCCGGGTTATGCCCAACATGTCTTCCAGAACCAGAATCTGCCCGTCACAGGCAGGCGACGCCCCGATGCCAATTGTGGGAATGGCAATTTCCTGTGTCAGCTTTGCGGCCAGTTCCTCGACCATTCCCTCCAGCACGACGGCGAAGGCCCCCGCCTGGGCAACGGCCTGGGCATCGGCCTGATGGTCGGGCCATGTGTCGCGGTCCCGCCCCTGTGTTTTGAAACCGCCCATGACATGGGTTGATTGTGGCGTCAGGCCGATATGCCCCATGACCGGAATGCCGCGTTCCACCAGAAAACGGATCGTCTCAGCACAGCGTGCGCCGCCTTCCAGTTTCACCGCGCCACAGCCGGTTTCCTTCAGGATGCGGGCAGCGTTGCGAAAGGCGGCTTCTGGGCTTTCTTCATAGCTGCCAAAAGGCATATCGACGATAATCAGCGCCTTTGATGTTCCCGAAACAACGGCACGGCCATGGGCGATCATCAGGTCCAATGAAACCGGTGTTGTGGAGTCCATCCCATGGGCAACCATGCCCAGACTGTCCCCCACCAGGATGAAATCCACATGGGGATCGACCAGGGACGCCATACAGGCGCTATAGGCGGTCAGGGACACGATGGGCACGCCCCCCTTCATCGCAGCGATCGCCGGTGCGGTGCGGCGCTTTATGCGGGTGTGACGGCTCATCAGTCCCCCTGTCTTGGTGTAATGACGCGTTGATCCAGCAACAGGACCGATCCCAGTTCCGCCGTGACCAGAATAACGGCTGGCTGTGTCAGGCTATGGAGGGGCTCCAGCGTCTTGGCATCAACCATATCAACGGTTCTGATTTGCAAAAGCGGTTGTTCCCGCAAGATGGCATACAGGCCGTCAAGGATGGTCTGTATGTCCGCAGTGTCGCGCGCGATTGTCTGGGCCTTGTCCAGGGCTTTGTTGATGATGGGCGCGATGGCGCGCTCTTTTGCTGTTAAACGCACATTGCGGGACGACATGGCCAGCCCGTCTGCCTCCCGCACGGTCGGGTGGGCGATGATTTCAATGGGCATGTCCAAATCGGCCACCATGCGGCGAATAACGGTCAGTTGCTGATAGTCCTTTTCACCAAAGACAGCGATATCCGCTTGAACGATGTTGAACAATTTCGTCACCACGGTTGCGACGCCGCGAAAATGTCCGGGGCGCTGTAGCCCCTGCAATATGCCAGACAGGCTGGGCACATCAACATGGGTATCTGCCGTTCCCCCATACATTTCTCCCGGGCTTGGGCAGAATACCGCCGAGACGCCTGCGGATCGCAACAGGGCAAAATCCCGCTCTGCATCGCGGGGATAGCTGTCTAAATCCTCATTGCGACCAAACTGCAAGGGATTGACGAAAATCGTCACCACGACATGATCGGACTGCGCCGCCGCCCGCCGCACCAATTGCAGATGTCCCTCATGCAGATAGCCCATTGTCGGCACCAGACCGATCCGTTGGCCTTTCTTGCGCAGCCCTGCGACATGGGTGCGGATTGCGTGCTTTGTTTCACAGATTTGCATCATTGGGCCTTATGAAAGGGACGCTGCCGGGAAGAAACGGGACCCTAAGGTGGGATTTGGGTCACTGCAAGTGATACGCCCGTCTTCTGCCATATGCAGCAGATGCGCCAGAACAGACCGCGCCGCCGCCGCGTGCAGCTTTTCCGGCACATCGCGATACATCGCCGGGACCATGTCGCCAATCGTCTGCAGCCCGGCATTCAGACAGGCCAGGATCTGTGCCTCGCGATCCAGACGATGGGCGATGAAATCTTTCACATGCTGTCTGGCGTTCTGGATCGGATTGCCATGGGTGGGGTAATACAGGTCTTCACCGCGCCCCAACAGTTTTCGCAGGGATTCCATATAGGCCGCCATATCCCCATCAGGCGGGGATATCACACTGGTGGACCAGCCCATGACATGGTCGCCACTGAACAGGGCGGCTTCTTCCTCCAGTGCGAAACACAGATGGTTGGACGTATGGCCGGGCGTGTGTACGGCCTGGACAGTCCAACCCTTGCCAGAAACCCTCTCGCCATCCCTTAGGATGATATCGGGGGTGAAATCGCGATCTGCCCCTTCTTCCACCTGCACCGCCTCGCCCCCGCCATGGGGTCCAAAGCCATAGGTGGGCGAACCCGTCTCCGCCTTCAGCCTCGCCGCCAGGGGGGAATGATCCAAATGGGTATGGGTGATCAGGATCGCCGTGACCGTATCACCCGCCAAGGCGGTCAACAGTGCTGAATAGTGATCATCGCGCAGGGGCCCAGGGTCAATCACGGCCACATCCTGACCCATGCCGATGATATAGGTGCCGGTGCCATAAAAGGTAAACGCGCTGGCATTGGGGGCGACGACCCGCCGAATCAGCGGCGACAGGGCCACTGCCTCGCCATAATGGGGATCAAATGTGCGGTCAAAAATCGGACGGGTCATTGCAGCGGCCTGTTTCGGGAAAAGGGGTGCTCTTGTGTGATCGGGGGTAAGAAACTATATCCACAGCACTAAATCCAACACAGAATTTTAAAAAGGGACATAAGCCATGGCGACAAAGACCAAAGGCGACACCGTTAAATCTGGTGGGGCCAATTCTGGTGGCCCAGAAAAAAATGAGCCTCAAAAAGGTGGCGCAGAAACAATGGGGTTTCAGGCAGAAGTCGGGCGATTGCTCGATATCGTTGCCAATGCCCTGTATTCAGAGCGTGAAATCTTCCTGCGCGAATTGATCTCCAACGCAGCGGATGCGTGTGACAAGCTGCGCTATCTGGCGATTGAAACGCCTGGATTGATGGATGGCGACAGCGGCTTTCGCATCACATTGCAGGCCGATCCAGACGCCAAAACCCTGACCATCACCGATAATGGCATCGGCATGACGCGCGATGATCTGATCGACAATCTGGGCACAATCGCCCGGTCCGGCACGGCCGCCTTCGTTGATAATCTGACCGGGGATAAGAAAAAAGATGTCAGCCTGATCGGTCAATTTGGCGTTGGTTTCTATTCCGGCTATATGGTCTCCACCCAGATTTCCGTTCTGTCGCGTCGCGCCGGATCGGACGAAACCTGGCGCTGGACCTCTGATGGGCGCACCGGCTTTACGATTGAACCTGCCGATGCCGCGCCGCATGGCACGTCGATCACCCTGTCGCTGAAGGACGACGCCCAGGAATATCTGGAAAAATCGACCTTACAGCGGGTGGTGAAGACCTATTCCGATCATATCCCCTTCCCGATTGAATTCATTGATCCGGCCAAGAGCGAAGAAGAGCCGGATCGGCTGAACGAAGCATCCGCCCTGTGGACGCGGCCGAAATCAGAAATCGAAGACCAACAATACACGGAATTCTATCGTCACGTATCACATGGCTTTGACGAGCCCTGGATGACGCTGCATTTCAAGGCGGAAGGCGTGATTGAATATGCCGGCCTGATCTTTATTCCGACGGAACGCCCGTTCGATCTGTTCCATCCGGACCGCATGTCCAAGCTGAAACTGTATGTGAAGCGGGTCTTCATCAGCGAGGAATGCGATGACCTTCTGCCGTCCTGGCTGCGGTTCCTGCGCGGCGTGATCGACAGCGAGGATCTGCCGCTGAACGTGTCGCGCGAAATGCTGCAAAACAATCCGGTCGTCAGTAAGATCCGTGCCGGTGTGGTCAAACGGGTCCTGTCTGAATTGGCAAAAAAAGCTGAATCCGATCCGACCGGCTATGTCAGTTTCTGGGAGAAATTCGGCCTGGTGATGAAGGAAGGCCTGTATGAGGGCACGTCTGATAAGGACTCCCTGCTGAAACTCTGTCGTTTCCACTCAACCAAGCGGGACGGCATGATTTCACTGGCCGACTATGTCGCCGATATGAAGGAAGGTCAGGACTCGATTTACTATATTTCGGGCGAAGACAAGGCGGTCTTGAAGAAAAGCCCGCAATTGGAAGGTTTCGACGCTAAGGGCGTTGAGGTTCTGATGATGTCTGATCCGGTGGATGAATTCTGGATTCCCTCGGTGGGTGAATTTGACGGTAAGACCTTTAAGTCCGTCACCCGGGGCGGGGCTGACCTGTCTAAAATCAAGGCTGAGGAAGCCAAGGATGAGGACGAGGCCGAACAGCTGGACAGCACGGTCGATGGTCTGGTGATCGCCCTGAAACTGGCCTTGGGAAATGCGGTTAAGGATATCCGCAGCACCGATCGCCTGACCAACAGTGCGGTCTGTCTGGTGGCTGATGAAAACGCCATGGATATGCATCTGGAACGGTTGCTGAAACAGCATAACCGCCTGGAAGCGGAAGCGCAGCGCATTTTGGAGATCAACCCGAAACACCCCCTGATCAAGGCACTGGCGGGCAAGGCCGGTACCGATGGCAAGGGCGATCTGGGCGCGGCTCCCTCCATGCTATTGGATCAGGCCCGCCTGCTGGAAGGCGAGGCCCTGCCCGATCCCAGCGCGTTTGCGAAACATCTGGCCGATCTGATGGCCAAGGCCTATAGCTGATCGCTGACTTGAGAATTGAAACTTGAATTCAAAAGGGTCCCAACACACGCCGTGCTGGGACCCTTTTTCTATCGGATGAGGAGAGCACAATGCCCTGGATGATTGTCAGTGAGGACAGCGCGGACGGACCCCGACTGCGCGCAGATGCGGCGCTGATGGCCGCACATTGGGACTATGAATTGTCGATAAAGGACCGGATCCTGGCGGCTGGCAGCCTGCGCAGCGATGATGGAGAAAGCAAGATTGGCAGCCTGTTGATCGTGAAGGCCGACACGCGCGCAGAAGCCCAGGCCATCATTGACGCCGACCCGGCAACACAAGCGGGCCTGCGTGGAAAGATCACCCTTCACCGCTGGAACATGGCCATTCTGGATGGGATCGTTCAAGACTGACGCAGGCGCTTGCCAGGTGCACAATCCGACCGCCAATGCGTATGAAATGTTCGTTTGCCTGCTCATAGAGAATTAGGGCTTTATGCACAGGTATGAAACAGCACCGGTGATGCAGGGAATGTCCGGGGTCGGCCAATGAAAACAATTGCGATATGGACTGTAAGCCTGGTTGTCTTTGGTGTTGTTGCCTTGACCGGGTTCAAGGTTCTGGTCGAAGCCTATGCCAAACAATCCGCATTGGACTTTGTTGGACAGGCTGAAGGCCAGATGAATCTGGACGCGCTGGCAATAGACCTGACCAAGCGCGTTTATGAGATATATTTGACCAGCGACCCTCAGGAAAAACCGCTTCTTCTAAAGCTTAGACCCTTCGTTACCCATACAGGCCTTCCCGCTTTCCTTAGGGTGGAGCCTGGCGCGATCGAGGTGATTGAACTGAGAGGGCATTGTGATGCCAGTGCGCGCACGCTGGCTTATTTAATACAAAAGCTAGGATATCACGCGGTACAGTTAAACTTGATTGGTCGGCGGGGTGGGGCCCATACAATAGTGCGGGTTTATCGCCCCGATGGGACGACTTTCCTGGTGGATCCCCATACTGGCCTTGTGCCGATGGTTAATCAGAAAGTTTTATCTGGGTCAGAGGTTTCCGCCTATCAAACAGCAGGGATGGCACCTGAGGAGATTTGGCGACCTGTTTCCCACAACGCCAAATTTCATCCAGTATTCCGTCAGTTCCCGGACTTTATTCAGGCAGAGCAGGGAAGCATGACGGTTCTGCCAGGCACGATTCCCTGGATCCCGGATACGGGGTTGCGTGTTGGGGCCCTGGATGGTTCCGCCCAGGGAACAGGCGATGCTGCTGGCGAATTGGGCCTGCCGGTTTATTGGGACTATCTGGGGCATCGCTATGATCGTGGCTGGACGCGCGAAATGTCTTTTCAGCAGGATGCGCGTGTTACCTTTGTACTGGTTGAGGACGCCCGGGCTGGCGTCATAACAACAGACACGCAGCCCAAGGTAACAGGCAACACGGTTGTCTATGAGGTTTCAGCCGGGGAAACACTGAAATTCCATGATGGGCGGGCTGATATCAACTGGCGCACGCTGAACAGCTACCAATTGATTGATTCAATATATTTTGAGGCGCGATAGGGGCCCCAATATAGCTGACCCAAAATACGACCTGCGCGGACAATTGCCAGAATACGCTAAAGTCTTCGAAAAAAATGGTGCGCCCGACAGGATTCGAACCTGTGACCTCTGCCTTCGGAGGGCAGCACTCTATCCATCTGAGCTACGGGCGCGCGAGGGGGCTTATAGACGGTTCCATCGGGGATTTCCAGCCACAATGTGCTTAAAAATTCCAATGTGGCCTTTTAAGACGTGGGTAGGGCGGGGGCTGTTCCCTCTGTGGGTTGGGGCGGGTAGGTCGTGACCGGCTGGTCGAAGCTGCGGGGGGCTTCCTGAATCATGCGCACGCCGGATGACTGTACCTCCATGATGGCAAAGCCGCGCTGGGCAATGCCATTTTCCTGAAAGCGGAACAGGCCTTCCGCACCGATAAAGCCCTGGGGATCGGTCAGCGTGGCCACGTCATATTTCGGGCCGGTTGCGCTGGGTCTGGCCAGGGCGGCAGCGACTGCGGTCACGTCATAGGACAGCGCCGACAGATCAGACGCGCCATGGCCGAACAGTTGGGCAAAGCGGGCTTCAAACTGGTCGCGATAAGCGGAACGGGCGGCGGGAAACTGGCTGCCGATCAGGCCGGGTTCCGAAGCCAGGTTCGGGAAACTGTCCCAGCGCTGTAACCCCAACAGGCGGACTGTTGGCTGATCGACGTCATAATAGGCCAATTGGGCCGATAGAATTTGCAATGTTTGCGGGTCCAAGACTGGCAGTAAAAGCGCATCAAAAGGCGGATCGCCCCAGGTATCCAGAACCTCCATCCGTTTCAGCGCTTGTTTCGAGGCCTGATCGCCTTGTGCGGATAATTCTGCGCGTTGTTGCTTCAGCGCCTGAACCCGGCTTTTGTAATCCGACAGACTTTGGATCTGTTCGCTGAAATCCAGGGCGTCTGGATTGTAGAACCCAACACGGCTGAATTCCCCGCCCCGCTTCTCTACGGAGGTCCGCAGCGCATCGACGGAGACATTTCCATATTCATTGGAGGGTGCCAGGATGGCAAACCGACGTCGCCCTTCCGCCATGGCATGGGCAACGATGGCATCCACCTGTTCTTCGGGTGTAAAACCGGCCAGAAATATGGGGCCGCCTGCAACATGGCTGGAGTTGGAGAAGGCGACAACCTTGATATTGGCCGCCTCTGCAATCGGTCTGACGGCGGTGACAGAGTCTGCCAATAGCGGACCGACAATCAGGCGTGCGCCTTTGTTAATCGCCGACCGGGCGGCTTGTTCCGCGCCAAGCGCCGTGCCCATCGTATCAAACGGCATCAACCTGAATTCGGGGTTCCCGACGTCAAACAACGCCATTTGCGCGCCTTCCAGCAGGGCCTTGCCTGGCCCGGCCAATCTGCCGCTTAACGGCACAAGAATGGCGACGGGGATTCCCTCAATTTGTCGAACAGCGTCGGGTGGGGGTGTCAAATAGCCCGAATCCCCCAGCGCCAGCGTGCTGCCGCCCATGCCGGTCAGGGCATCATTCGCGCCCGGCGTGCCTTCCGGGGCGTCGCCTCTGGTTGCAGATTGTGCCGTTGGCGTCTGGGGGGTTCCCAAACCGGGACCGCTGGGTGCATTGCCCCAGACCGAAGACCCGCCGCTGACACCGCACGCGCTGACGATCAATGTTGTCGAAAGCGCAAATATTGCGGGCAGCACGCTGCGACAGGGGCGCAGGACCGACGTGATCAGGCGCGCAGGCTGAAAGGGCAAATGCGGCGTGGCAGTATGGCTGACCATGCGGGACGTCTCCAATGTTGCGCCTGTTATATCCTGTGGCACCAGGGAACCCAAGTATTTGATAGGGTTATTTGATCTTCTAGCATTTTGGTATTTAATCAAACACGACATCAAAAACGAGTCCGATTTCATTGAATGCGTGGATTTGTAAAATTGTCGTACAGCAAACGTCAGATAAGTCTAGGGCGGGAATACGGCATTTTTTCGACAGGCAAGGCGGTGGGTCAAACAGATGAAGCTTTGGCGGCGTCGCGGCGGCGATCAGCAGGCACGGCAGGAAGCGGAAGCAGGCGGGCGACGGGCAGAGGCTTTGGCCGTGCTGTGGTTGCGCCTGAAAGGGTATCGGATCCTGGACCGCCGATTGAAAACACCGGTTGGAGAATTGGACCTGATCGCCCGCCGGGGCAAAGTGATCTGTTTTGTGGAAGTCAAGGCCCGCAGCACGATGGACGCCGCTCTGGAGGCCCTGGGACCGAAGCAGCGCCACCGGATTGAACGGGCCGCCGCCTGGTGGTGCACGCACAGGAAACAGGACCCCACTATATCGCTGCGGTTTGATCTGATCGCGGTCGCCCCGGGTCGCCGCCCCATTCATGTTGTTGATGCTTGGCGGCTTTAGGGGGCTGGTGGCATTTGATGACCCAGCTTGCCCCAGACCCCATTGCGGCGGCGGGCGACGCATCCTACCTTTGGGAACGTGATGCGCCATTGCAGGAACCGGTCGGTCGACGATATTTCCTGCCAAGTATAATGAAACGAGGATTCCATGCGCCAGTTCGCCCGTTCGATTGCCCTGTTGCTCGGTCTTCTGCTGGTTCCGGCCTGCTCTCCCCTGGGTGTTGCCACGACAGCGGGTGCAGTGGTTGGAACGGCCGCCCTTCAGGAACGTGGATTTCAACAAACGCTGGACGACAAGTCGATGGAAGTCTCGCTCCAGAAGGCATTGATCGATATCGATTTCGAAACATTTCAGCGCATTGACGTTTCTGTCGTCGAAGGGCGCATCCTGTTGACCGGGATCGTTCCCAATGCTGATGATCGGGTTAAGGCGGTGGAAACCGCCTGGCAGTCTGATGGCGTTGTTGAGGTGATCAATGAAATCCTGATTGGCAATGATGTCGGTTTCATCAATTCCGGGTTCGACCTGAAGATTGAGAAGGCGATGGATCTGGACCTGACCCTGGACAAGCAGATCAAGGGGTTGAACTATATTTCCGACTCAACAAACGGGACGCTGTTTATCATCGGGATTGCACAGAATCAGGCGGAACTGGATCGCGTTCTGGCGCATGCCCGGAATATTGAGCGGGTCCGGCGGGTTGTATCCTATGTTCAATTGAAGGATTCTCCGGAACGACAGGCCGTATTGGAACAGTTGCAGGAAATGAAAGTACAGAAAGCCGCAGAATGAGGAAAACCCCTTCAAGAGACCCATCACCGCGCGCGGATGTCCCTGTCAGCAGTGAGGCCTGGGCGGAGGAGATATTGCAGGGTCTGGCCCGTCAGGGTGATGCGCCGCTTGATATTGCAGAGGGTGCGCTGGCGCTGGCCGCCTTCGATTCCCCAACGGACCGGCTGGTCTTCTATCGCGATCATCTGTCCACGATGGAACAGGACCTGACGGCCGCAATGTCAAAGGCAGATATTGAATCTCAGGACGCGGCGTTGCGCCTGGTGGCAATCAATCACGTCCTGTTCGGTCTGCATGGCTATAGCGGTGATAGGGACACCTATGATGATTTACAGAACGCCAACATCATCCGGGTGATAGACCGCCGCCGCGGATTGCCGGTGGCCCTGGGTATCTTGATGATGCATCTGGCCCGGTCCCAGGGCTGGAATATGCAAGGGCTTGATTTCCCCGGCCATTTTTTATTGCGCTTTGAGGTTGAGGGGGAGCGGATCATTGTCGATCCTTTCGATGGCGGGGTGCCGTTGGATGCGCCCGCCCTGCGCGCGCTGTTAAAAGCAACGGCGGGCAATGACGCGGAATTACAGGCACGCCATTACGAGCCCGTGTCTGATCGCGATGTCCTGTTGCGGCTACAGAACAACATCAAACTGCGCCTGATTAAAGATCAACGGGTCGAAGAGGCAGCCCATATTGTCGAATCCATGTTGCTGCTGGCCCCGGATCGGCCAACCCTATGGCGGGAATCCGGTTTGATGAATGCCCATATCGGTAAGGTGCGTACGGCAATTGCCGCCCTGGAAACCTATCTTCAGACAGAAACCCGCGACGGCCACAGACGAGAAGTTGCGACCCTGGTGGATGAATTGCGGAGTTCCCTTCATTAGCGGGTCGTCGACCCCTTTGTTTTTAAGGATGAAATCATGAGCCTGCGCGTGGCGATCCAGATGGATCCGATACAGTCGATCAATATCAATGGGGATTCATCTTTCGCCCTGGGGCTTGAGGCACAGGCCCGGGGCCACAGCCTGTTTCATTACCTGCCCCAGGCTTTGACGTATCGTCAGGGACGGATCAGCGCGATGGGCCATCCGATGACGCTGCGCCGGGAACAGGGCAATCACTTCACGCTGGGGGAAATCCGGACTCTGGATCTGCGCGCGGATGTGGATGTGATCCTGATGCGCCAGGACCCGCCCTTTGATATGGGTTATATCACCGCAACCCATATCCTGGAGCAGGTACATCCCGAAACATTGGTGGTCAATGATCCGGCCCATGTTCGAAATGCCCCGGAAAAGCTGTTGGTGACACATTTCCCCGACCTGATGCCAGAAACCCTGATCACCCGCGACCGGGATGAGATCAAGGCCTTTCGCAAAGAGTATGGCGATATCATCATCAAGCCGTTGTTTGGCAATGGCGGGGCTGGGGTTTTCCACCTGAAACCCGATGATTCAAACATGGCCTCCCTGATGGAAATGTTTGAGGCGACCAGCCGCGAGCCGGTGATGGTACAGCGCTATATGCCCGAGGTTCGCCAGGGGGATAAGCGAATCATCCTGGTTGATGGCGTCGCTGTGGGGGCGATCAATCGCGTCCCGGCAGAGGGAGAAGCCCGCTCCAACATGCATGTTGGTGGGCGTCCTGATAAATCCGGTATAACGCCAGAAGAACACAAGATCTGTGAGGCAATCGGCCCGATGCTGAAAGAACGCGGGTTGATATTCGTTGGCATCGACGTGATTGGTAACAAGCTGACCGAAATCAACGTCACGTCGCCCACCGGCATCCAGGAAATCGACCGCTATGACGGCAGCAACCTGTCCGGCCTGATCTGGGACGCGATCGAGGCAAGGTTATAGGTTTTTGGCGCAAGCGTGATTTGAAGCTTACCCAAGATCTTCGGGTCTTTTAACTCTCCACCCGGCCGACATCCAGGACTGGCGTTGCTTCCAGGCCTTCTGCGTCCAGCAGGGAGGCGGTGCGTTCCAGACCGGCGATCAGCAGGGATTGTTCCCAGTCTTCCAGCGCGGCAAAGCGTTCGCCGAATTTTGCCTGCAATCCTTCCGGGGCGTGTGACAGGGTGGCGCGCCCAATGTCTGAAATAGACAGCCAGACCTGGCGGCGGTCGGTGTCACCGCGTTCCCGCAGGATCATCCCTTTGGCTTCCAATTTATGGATAAGGCTGGTCATGGTGGCCTGAGAAATGCCCATGCGCGTGGACACGCTGCCTGCAGAACTGGCCCCGAAATCATCCAATATCTGCAATACCAGCAATTGTGATGTCGTCAGACCGGTCTGCCGGGTCACCGCCCGGGCATAGTTTTCCGTCGCTTGCAGGATCTGGCGCAAGACTGTGACAGCATGATTGGCGCGTTGTGTCAGCATAAGTCCCCTCGGAAGCATTAACCACTGGGGAAAAGTCCACAAAATCGGGACCTTTGGCAAAATCTATTTAGTTCCATGAACGAAAGATATTTCAGAAAAACCTGTCGATAATCCGCTGAATTCTAAGGATCATGCGCCTCAGGAATGTTTTATTATTAAGGTTAAATAGTTGTTAATAATAATTTTTTCATAAATTAGCGCTTGATCGATCCTGAAATATAATTACTTTATAGTCTGAATTAAATTCTACCCATGACAGGAGGATATAATGCCCCGCGACGGAATTTTGGGCGACAGCGTATCAGATTTGGGAAAAGGCTCTGCCGGACCAGATCGCAGCAAGCCTGAGATCACCTTTCGGGCACCCGAGGTTGAAGACGGGTCGGAAGTCTGGCGCCTGATCCAGGATATCAACGCGCTGGATGACAACTCCATGTATTGCAATCTGCTGCAATGCTCGCATTTTTCTGAAACCTGCGGGTTGGCGGAAATGGATGGCGAAATTGTCGGTTGGGTATCAGGATATCGCCCGCCATCGGATCCAGACACATTGTTTGTCTGGCAGGTCGCGGTTCACCCCAAGGCACGCGGTCAGGGCGTTGCAAAACGACTGATCTTGTGGGTCTTGGGCCAGCAGCAGAATCGCGATGTGCGATTCCTGCACAGCACGATCACCGCCTCGAACAAGGCTTCCTGGGCATTGTTCACCTCTATCGCGGCAGCGTATGACGCCGACATGGACCGGGATGCACATTTTGAAGAAGAGCTGCATTTCGATGGCGAGGCAAAGACTGAACATTTGGTACAGATCGGACCGATCCGGCATCGGCGCCTGAAGCAGGTCGCTTAAGCAGCGCTGTCGCGCGCCGATCTCTCGTTGGTGCCGCCCGTGCCAATTCGCAAAAATGAAACAACTTGAATCGGAGAAGAAAATGACTTCCCCGCTTACCGCCTTTGAAACTGTTGAATCCGAAGTCCGCAGCTATTGTCGCGCCTTTCCCGTGGTGTTTGGCGGTGCCCGGAATGCGACGCTGACAACACAGGATGGTGTGGATTACACAGACTTTCTGGCCGGTTGCTCGTCCCTGAATTACGGTCATAACGACCCGGACATGCAGGCCGCCCTGATTGAGTATATCAAATCCAATGGGGTCACCCACGGCCTGGATATGTACACCAATGCCAAGCGTGATTTCCTGGAAGCGTTCCGAGATATCATCCTGAAGCCACGCGATATGGACTATCGCCTGCAATTCACCGGCCCGACCGGCGCGAATGCGGTAGAGGCCGCGATCAAGCTGGCCCGCAAGGTCACCGGTCGCACGAATATCATATCCTTCACCAATGGCTTCCATGGTGTCACGGCAGGCGCGCTGGCCGCGACTGGCAATGGCTATCACCGGGGCGGCAATGGTGCGCCTTTGGATGGTGTTACCCGGATACCCTATGATGGCTATTTGGGCGATGATATGGATACCACCCAGATCCTGGCCAAAATGCTGGAAGACCCGTCCAGTGGCGTTGATGCACCCGCAGCCATTCTGGTGGAGACGGTCCAGGGGGAAGGTGGTTTGAACGCTGCCTCCGCTGACTGGATGCGCTCCATCGCGACATTGGCACAGCAGCATGGCGCATTGTTGATTGTCGATGACATCCAGGCCGGTTGCGGTCGGACAGGCACGTTCTTTTCCTTTGAAGAGATGGGCATCCAGCCTGATATCATCACGATGGCGAAATCCCTGTCGGGGATGGGCCTGCCCTTTGCCATGGTTCTGATGAAGCCGGATCATGATATCTGGGGCCCGGCCGAGCATAACGGGACCTTCCGGGGCAACAATCATGCCTTTGTCACCGCCCGCATTGCGCTGGAAAAATTCTGGAAGGACGATGCCTTCGCGACGGACATTAAGGCGAAGGGCGATGTTCTGCATAAACGCCTGAAGGCCATTGCAGACCAGCATGGCTGGACCCTGCGTGGGCGCGGCATGTTTCGGGGCATCAATGTCGGGAACGGCGATACGGCCGCAGCGATCTGCAAGCATTGCTATCAGGATGGTCTGATCATCGAAACATCTGGTGGCCATGATGAAGTGGTCAAGGTTCTTGCCCCGCTGACCATTCCGATGGAACAGTTTGAGGCGGGCCTGGCGATCCTTGCCAAAGCCGCTGACAGTGTGATGCAACAAGACAGCGTGCAGGCCGCCTGAACGCGCCGCCGCACGCACCGGATTTAATGAATAGGAGACAGATATGATTGTTCGCAAATTACAGGATGCCGAGAAAACAGAACGCCGGGTTGCCGCTGAAGAGTGGCAAAGTGTTCGCCTGTTGCTGGCTGATGACAATATGGGGTTCAGCTTCCACATCACGACGATTGGGGCGAATACCGAGCACACATTTGAATATAAGAACCACTTTGAATCCGTCTATTGCATCTCTGGCAATGGATCGATTGAAGACCTGGCGACGGGTCAGGTGCATGAAATCACACCCGGTGTGATGTATGCGCTGGACAAGCACGACCGCCATGTTCTGCGCGGTGGCACGGAAGCCATGGTTCTGGCCTGCTGTTTCAATCCGCCGGTAACCGGTCAGGAAGTGCACCGCGCCGATGGATCTTATGCGGCCCCGGACGAGGAGGCTGCTTAAAAAATGACGGCCAAGGGCAAGGCCAGCACCAAGTCTGGCACCAAGTCTGTTCAACAGGATACCCAACAACGGCGACATACTGTCGAAAAGCTGGGGGGGACATCGATTCGGCAAACCGATGCGATGTTAAACAATGTCCTGATCGGCAATCGGACGGGCGAAGATCTGTATAACCGGATTTTCGTCGTCTCCGCCTATGCCGGGATTACGGATGCCTTGCTGGAGCATAAAAAGACCGGGGAATCCGGTGTCTATGCCTTGTATGCCGATAGTGGCAGCGACTGGGCCTGGGGGGATTCCCTGGGCGCAGCGCGCACCCTGATGCTGGATATCAACGAGGAAATCTTTGGCAATGGCGCGGCACGCCGCACCGCCGATGCGTTTGTAAAAGAGCGTGTCGATGGCGTGCGCGACAGCCTGATTGATCTACAGCGCCTCTGCGCATCGGGCCATTTTCGTCTGGAAGATCACCTGGACACGGTCCGCGAAATGCTGGCCTCTCTGGGGGAAGCGCATTCGGCCCATAATACCGCCCTGCTGTTGCGGGAAAAAGGGGTTGCAGCGCGATTTGCCGATCTGACCGGGTGGCGTGTACAAGACATGCCCAGTTTTGATGCAGCAATTGATGAAGTCTTCGATACGATCGACCTGTCGCGGGAATTGCCCATCGCGACCGGGTATTGTCGGTGCGATGCGGAACTGGTGAAAAGCTATGACCGGGGCTATACCGAAGTCACGATGTCGCGCATTGCCGTCCGCACGAAGGCGGCGGAAGCGATCATCCATAAGGAATTCCATCTGTCTTCCGCTGATCCGAAACTGGTCGGCGAAGACAAGGTGCGCCCGATCCGCGAAACCAATTACGATGTTGCCGACCAATTGTCGAATATCGGCATGGAGGCGATCCATCCCAGCGCGGCCAAAGGGCTGCGCCAGAACGGTATTCCGCTGCGGGTGAAGAATACCTTTGAGCCGGACCAACCTGGCGCGCTGATTCAGGATTCGCAAGAGCCTGCGGAACCCGGCGTAGAAATCGTTGCGGGTCTAAAGACGGTTTATGCGTTTGAATTTTATGAACCCGATATGGTGGGGGTCAAAGGCTATGATGCCGCGATCCTGAACAGCCTGAAACGGCACCGGGTCTATATTGTGGCGAAATCATCCAACGCCAATACGATCACGCATTTCCTGCAGGGCAGCCCCAAACTGGTGCGCCGGGTGGAACGGGATCTGGCCGCGGAATTTCCAACCGCGCGCATCACGTCGCGTACAGTTTCTGTCATCACCGCCATTGGTCGTGATCTGCGCGTCCCAGGCCTTGCCGCCCGCGCCTTGATGGCGTTGAGCGATGCAGGCGTGGAGCCTTTGGGCTTCAACGATCTGATGCGCAAGGTCGACCTGCAGGTGATCGTCGATCAGGCCGATTATGACGCCACGATCCAAACCCTGCATGCCGCCCTGGTGGAACAGGTCGAAAAGCCCGCAATGTCTTCCGCAGCGTAGCGGTCACACACGTTCTATCGGTTGGAAAATTTTAATTTTCTTTATTATCTGTCACCATTGCGTGTATTCTGAAAAAGGTTAATTATACGCAAAGCATTGGTATGGATATTGAGTTTCCGATAGAGGTTATCGTCCTTGGGACTCCAATTTCGCTCCAAGCCACTGGTGGACGATCAAAAAAGCAATGGAAAGACTCTATCGTTGAGGCGTTGCGCATTGAACTTCCAAAAGACTGTTTCTTGAGTGATGAAAGATTAGATGTAACTATTTACATCTTTCCAGACGGCGAGATGGAAGCCGATCTTGATAATGTGATAAAGCCAATTTTGGACGCAATGGTAAAAGTTGTGTATCTTGATGATAATCAAGTGGACCGAATCGTGGCTCAAAGGTTCAATGCCGGGTTTGAGTTTCAATTGCAGGAACCTTCACCGGTGTTAAGCCATGCAGTTGGCCAGGAAAAGCCTTTGATGTATCTGCGAATTCACAACGAACCGATTAGGACCATCGGATGAGCATAACGTCAAAAAATCGGTTGCTGCTGGAGTCAAAAATTCCTGAATTGCAGCAAAATGGCTATCAGGTGTTTCTGGAACCCTCGTCAGGCATGCTCCCGACTTTCCTGAAAGGGTATCGTCCGGATGCCATTGCAGTGCGCGATGACAAAGGTATCGTAATAGAAATCATTCGGGATGATGATGCAGATAATTCGAAACGAATTGAGCGACTGAATGATCTGTTCAAGGATCAGACCAAATGGAAACTAAATCTGCTTTATGACAGATCCTTTAAATCCGAGCCGTCATTGCCGGCACCAAGCCGTCCAAAGTTGGAAGCACGGTTGCTACAGATAAAAAAGCTGACCCAAAACAGTCATTACGAAGCTGCATTGTTGATGTGTTGGTCCGTCTTTGAAGGACTTAGTCGCGTCTTGGTTCCAGCGCGGTTTGATCGTCCACAATCGCCCCTGCGTATTGTTAATGTTCTGTCGGAAGAAGGCCACTTACTAAGAGAAGAAGCAGAATTCATGCGAAGAATGTCCTTGGCGCGAAATAACGTCATTCACGGCGGATTTGAATTCGCTGTATCAAAGGATGATGTAGATCAATTTGTGTCCATTATTGAATATTTGCTTCACCCTGAACCAAACAGCTCCGTCGCCTAATCCTAAACCGCATCCATGACATGTTCAGCGGCGATCAGGCCGGTCATATAGGCCCCGTGGATGGTGCCCTTATAGTCGAAAATCGTGTGTTCCCCGCAAAAGAACAGCCGGTCTTCTATAGGATCGGCAAGATCATCGCATTGGCTGGCGCGACCGCCCGGGCGGATATAGGCATAGGCCCCTAAACTATGGGGGTCTGTGGCCCAATGGGTGGACAGGACCTGGACCGGTTCTGTGACTGCATCGCCCCAGACAGAGCGCAAGACATCCATGCCATCGGCAATCTGTTCTGCATCGGTCATCCTGTCAGCGACGGGCGCATAGGCTCCGACGCTCAAGCCCAACAGAATATTCTCATTGCTGAAAGTGCGATAGTTCAGCCAGTAATTCCACCGGCCCTTTTCTGATGTCATGATGCCGAAATACTGCGTCTCAATATCCCAGAAGGGTTCTGCGAATTTCAGGGCCAGCTTGGTGACAGTGCCAAAGGCCAAGTTATCAATATTGGACTGATGGTCATCCGGTAAGGGCGGGTCAAAGGCGACGGCCTTGGCCTTCAACACGCCCAGCGGCAGGCTGCTGACCACGTAATCCCCGTCAAAATCCCCCTTATCGGTGCTGACCGTGACACCCTCATCGCCATAGGCGATCTGTGTCACGATGGTTGACAGTTTGATATCCAAGCCGTCGGCCAGTGGGCCCAGCAATTTGTCATAGCCTGTCGTGACCGCCACATCGGGCAGGTCGAAGGCCTTGTCGGAATTGAAATAATAGGCAGACAGGTTTTCAAGCGGCGCACCGGTGGAAAATTCTGTATAGGCGGACATCGCCCAGGCGACGCCGGGCTCATTCATCGCGCCGGGGGCAACATCATTGATGGCCTCCAGCACACTGCGCCGATCCCCGCTTTCCAGCGACTCGTCGATTTTATCCAGGATGTCTGTCCAAGAGTCATTGATGTCTTCTAGTTCTTCTTCGGATATTTCTTCCCCGGCACCATCAAAAACGACAAGGTTGTCATCGTCGGTCACGACATATTGCGACCCCACGGCATCGGCCAATTGTTTTGCAGGGTTGTCGTCTGATGGGCCATGAATCCATCCTGCGCCGACTTCAAACGGTGCGCCCATGGACCAGTCCGTGCGCAAGCGCCCCCCAATATGCGGATTGGCTTCCAGCACGATCACGTCTGCGCCTTGATTTTTAAGGGTTTTGGCGGCAGTAAGACCCGCAACGCCGGCCCCGACGACGATGACCGTCTTGCCTGCCAATGCCTGTGCCCGGGCGCGGCCCATCGGGCTGGCCAGAAAGGCAGCAGAGGTAAACAGCGCGGCTTTCAGAAGTTTACGGCGATTAAATTGGAGGGTCTTCACAATCGGGCACTCCCTGTTTTTTTTGAATATGTTGGAAAACATAAGCCCAGTTTACAAATTTCTCCAAGTTAATCTTCAATTGCTTTGCCGTAGCCAAACCGATACCACCCCCTCTGCAACAGGAGTGTGAGACGGTGGCGAAGAAAAAGCGAGGCCAGCCCATCGATGGATGGGTTATCCTGGATAAACCAGCAGGCATGGGATCGACCGACGCGGTCTCTGCCGTGAAACGCGCGCTGGATGCGCAAAAGGCGGGTCATGGCGGCACGCTGGATCCGTTTGCCACAGGCCTGCTGCCCATCGCCCTGGGGGAGGCCACAAAGACCGTTCACTATGTCATGGATGGCCGCAAAACCTATCGCATGACCTTGCGCTTTGGGGAAGAAACCACAACGCTGGATCCAGAAGGCAGTGCTGTCGCGACCAGCGATCACCGACCCAGCGACGCAGAAATCAAAGCCGCCCTGTCTGATTTTATTGGCGATATATCGCAAACGCCGCCTGCCTATTCCGCCATTAAAATCAATGGGGAACGGGCCTATGACCTGGCCCGTGCCGGGCAGGATGTGGAGATGAAATCGCGCATCGTGCGTATCGACGCGATCCGGTTTCTGTCCCGCCCGGACGCCGATCATGTGATTTTAGAGGTTGATTGCGGCAAGGGCACCTATATCCGATCTCTGGGTCGCGATCTTGCCCAGGCGCTGGGGACGGTGGGCAGTTTGACCGCCCTGCGGCGGCTGTCGGTCGGCCCCTTCACAGAAGCGGATGCAATTTCGCTTGATGCGCTGGCCCAGATGGGTCATAACCCGACCGAATCAGGCAGTAAACCCTATGGTTTGCTGGCGATTGAGGCCGCGCTGGACGGTATCCCGGCAATGGTCTTGAGTGAAGTGGAAACGGCGCGGCTGAGGAATGGCCAGTCCGTATCACTTTTCCGAAAGGTGGATTTGGCCCGCATCGCCGATTTAAAAGACGGGGATGAGGCTGTGGCGTTGTGCGGTGGAATCGCCGTGGCGCTGGTCCGATACGGGAAAGGCGAAATTCGCCCCGTTCGGGTGCTGAACCGCTGAAACGGATCTTTAACGAAACAGATACCGTGAAAAAAGGACTAAGAAATGTCGATTACGCCTGAAAAGAAAGCTGAATTGATCGGGACCTATCAAGCCAAAGAAGGCGATACCGGGTCTCCTGCCGTGCAGTGCGCCGTGTTGACGGAACGGATCAACAATCTGACCGAACATTTGAAGACCCATAAAAAGGACTTCCACTCTCGCCGTGGCCTGTTGGTTATGGTTGGGAAGCGCCGCCGGCTTCTGGACTATGTGAAGAACAAAAATGAAGGCGCGTATAAGGAGCTGATTGGTCAGCTCGGCGTGCGCCGCTAAGGCATTTTGGCTAAGGCGCGGTTCCCGAATGGGGCCGCGCCTTTTCGCTTTTTGGGGGTTTCGCCCGGGCTGGCCAAGCCGGATACGACACGAAACCGCCGCTTGGCAGACTTGTCTGTGAAGAGCGTAGATCACGCGGGACAGCGAAGGGATGTGGCGGTCGAGCCAACACCCCGCTAGACCGATCTGGGCCAAGGCGTCGTGAGCGCCCAGGTTCCGCACGAGGATACGATCTCCGTCTGAGAAGCTGCCAACCGATAACGGGCAAGGGCCCGCTATCGTCGTATGATCGGATAGAAAAGGAAACTTTATCCACATGTTTACAATCCACAAAAAATCAATGGAATGGTGCGGACGCACCCTGACGCTGGAAACCGGGCGCATTGCCCGTCAGGCTGATGGGGCGGTTCTTGCCACTTATGGCGAAACCAGTGTTCTGTGTGCCGTGACCTTCGCGAAATCAGAAAAGCCCGGTCAGGACTTTTTCCCGTTGTCGGTTCACTATCAGGAAAAAACCTATGCGGCTGGCAAGATCCCCGGTGGGTTCTTCAAGCGGGAAGCGCGCCCTTCCGAAAAGGAAACGCTGACATCCCGCCTGATTGACCGCCCGATCCGCCCGCTTTTCGTGCCAGGCTTCAAAAACGAAGTGCAGGTTGTCTGCACCGTGTTGAGCCACGACATGGAAAATGATCCAGACATGGTCGCGATGGTTGGGGCCTCTGCGGCGCTGACGATCTCTGGCGCTCCTTTCATGGGCCCGATTGCGGGTATCCGCATCGGCATGATCGACGGTGAACTGGTTGCCAACCCAACCATGCCGCAGATCAAAGATGACAGCACCCTGGACCTGGTTGTTGCCGGGACCCAGGAAGGTGTGTTGATGGTCGAGTCCGAAGCCCAAGAGCTGGACGAAGACACCATGCTGAACGCGGTTATGCTGGCCCATCGCAGCTTCCAGCCGGTGATCGACCTGATCATTGATCTGGCTGAATCCGCTGCAAAAGAGCCCTTCGATCTGCCGGAAGCCGATCCGAATGTTGCCCCTGTCGATGCCCGTCTGCGGGAATTGGCGATGGAGCCGCTGCGGGCCGCTTATGCCATCACTAAGAAGCAGGATCGCGTCGAAGCCGTTGGCAATGCCAAGAAGGCAGCGATGGCAACCCTGGAAGAAGAAGGCCTGGATGTTGCCCTGGCTGGAAAGCTGTTCAAGGACCTGGAAAAGGATGTCGTTCGCGGCAATATCCTGAAAACCGGCGAACGCATCGATGGCCGCAAAACCGATCAGGTTCGCCCGATCATCTGTGAAGTCGGCGTATTGCCCCAGGCGCATGGCTCTGCCTTGTTCACCCGTGGTGAAACCCAGGCTTTGGTCGTGACCACTTTGGGTACCGGCCAGGACGAACAGATCATTGACGCGCTGGAAGGTGAATACCGCCAGAACTTCATGCTGCACTATAACTTCCCTCCCTATTCAGTTGGGGAAGCCGGTCGCATGGGCCCTCCGGGTCGTCGCGAAATCGGTCATGGTAAGCTCGCCTGGCGCGCGCTGAACCCGCTGATGCCGCCGAAGGAAGATTTCCCCTACACCGTGCGTGTGGTTTCCGAAATCACCGAATCCAATGGTTCGTCTTCCATGGCGACTGTTTGCGGGACGTCCATGTCCCTGATGGATGCCGGTGTGCCCCTGCCCAAGCCTTGCGCGGGTATCGCCATGGGCTTGATCAAGGAAGATGACGGCGTCGCCGTCCTGTCCGATATTCTGGGCGATGAAGATCACCTGGGCGATATGGACTTTAAGGTTGCCGGGACTGCCGATGGCATCACCTCGCTGCAGATGGATATCAAGATCACCTCAATCACTGAGGAAATCATGAAGACCGCTTTGGCTCAGGCCAAACAGGGTCGTATCCATATTCTGGGCGAAATGGCCAAGGCGATCACCAATGGCCGTGACGGTGTGTCGCAAAATGCACCGCGCATCGTGACCTTCCAGATCAACAAGGACAAGATCCGTGAAGTGATCGGGACCGGCGGTAAGGTTATTCGCGAAATTTGCGAAACCACCGGGGCGAAAGTCGATATCGATGACGACGGGACGATCAAGGTTGCCTCCATCGACAACGAAGCCGGTCAGCGCGCGGTTGATTGGATCAAAGGCATCGTGGCGGAACCGGAACCCGGTAAGGTCTATCGCGGCAAGGTCGTGAAGGTCATGGATTTCGGGGCATTCGTGAACTTTATGCCGGGCCGCGATGGTCTGGTGCATATTTCCGAATTGCAGGCCGGCCGCACCGCACAGGTCACCGATGTTGCCAATGAAGGCGACGAAGTCTGGGTCAAATGCCTGGGCATGGACGAGCGCGGCAAGGTCCGCCTGTCAATGCGCAGCGCTGATCAGGAAACCGGTGCCGACATCGAAGACACGCTGGAAAAGCCCGAACGGGCCCCGCGTGACGACAATGGCGGCGGCAACAACCGCCCGCGTCGCCCGCGCCGGGACTAAGGTTGAACCGACCTTAGAATGCGATTGACTGAAATGCGCCCGGACCGGGAAACTGGTCCGGGCGTTTTCTTTGCGCCCCTATCGCTGGCTGTTTGCCAACCGCGCATACAACAATGCAGATCGTTCCATCATATCCGTCACAGCGCGCCACACTGTATAGGTCACGGGCGATGTGCCTGATCGGAAATTTTTGATTTGTGTCCGGCTGTATCCCAGCGCTTGGGCCATCTGATCATTAGTAAGGTTGTATTTTTCCTTAAAGGCATTCAGCAAGGTGACGCCGGACCGATCTGATTGTTCTGATGCGATCAGCGCCAGGTTTTCCGCGCTGAAATCCAGACCATTGGACCAGCCAACGCCATGCCCCCAATTGATTGTGGTGACGGTTTTAAACGCATCGGGGTCCTTGGCGAAGACGTTGAAATGTCTGGAGGCGCGCACCAATCCGGACAGATCTGCAACTTGGGTAGGGCCATCTTCCCAAGTAAGCGCGAGGCAAAAATTCTCTAATGGCTTCACGTTCTGCAATCGCATGGCGGTCATCTCCATCACTCCTGATACAAGCTCCAGCACTTCAAAAGCTCATCCCGATGATCTTGCACATAGGCAATGGCCTCCCGTTCGACCTTTTTGGGCAGATCGCCCGCAATCTTTACCGCATCGTCCAATCGCAGTTTCGCGGCAAAATCTGGACCAATGATATGTACATGCGGGGGGTTCTCATCCTGGAAGTACATGTAAATCCGGAACGATCCAAAATCAGCAATCGTTGGCATGCATCTTCCCCCACATCCCAAATATAGGCCAATAATTGCCCTTTGTCAACTTGGAGGCCAATTATTGCCCTCTACCGCGTGCCCCCCGGGCGTTCGTGGTGGTGGGGCCAGCCGGGGGCGGTGTAGGGGCTGGGGCCACGGACATTTTCTTCGATGTCATAGCGCAGATGAACCGGCGGGAAGGCCCGCTGGGTGCAGTCCATCCGCTCACAAATGCGGCAGGCGACCCCGATTCCGGAGAACCTGTCTGCATGGCTCAAGTCCAGGGCATCTGCATAGACGATATCCTTGGCATAGCGCACATCGCAGCCCATCCCGATGGACAAAACACTGCGCTGCGCGCCAAAGCCGATACCCCCCTTGGTGATCGTTCGCGCGATACAAAAGTAAGATGTGCCATCGGGCAGGCTGGAGACCTGGGCCTGGATCTGGCCCGGATTCAAAAAGGCGGAATAGATATTCCATCGGCTGCAGGCCCCGCCATGCCGGGGAATCGGCAGACCGGATAGGGTGAAGCGTTTGGAGATATTACCCGCCAGATCGACCCGCAGCATATGCAACGGGATACCGCGGTCGGTCGGTTTGTTCAGGGTGGTCAGGCGGTGGCAGATTTGTTCAAACCCGGCCCGCCATCGGTGTTGCAGCAATTCAATGTCATAGCGACAGTCGCGCGCACTGCCCAGGAACGCCTCATAGGGCAGCAACAGGGCGGCGGCCAGATAATTGGCCAGGGCAATCCGCCCCAGGGTTCTGGGCGGGCCTTCTTTTAAACCAGCCTCCATCAACAGCATGTCGATCACCGACCCGGCAGAGAGCAGCGCAATCTGGTGGGACATCTGAAAGGCGCGGCTGGCCCCGCTGAGCCGTTGATTGACTTCCAGCAGTTTCTGTTGTGGATGAAATCGCCGTGTGATGGGTGGGCTGGCCTTGGGATCGGCGGGGGGTTCGATGAAATTAACGCGCACGTCATGGGCCTGGCGCAAATAATCGACCAACGTGTCCAGGGATCTGGCGGACCCGCCAACAATGCCTATTTCCCGCCTGACGCGGTCGGCCTCATCCTCTAAATCCTGGAAGTAATTGCTGTTGGCCTGAATAAAGTCAGACACGATGTCAGACGCCGATAGCGTGCTGGCCCCAATCCCCCCCAACAGGCCGCCCAGGGACATGCGCCCGTCGGGATCATCGCTGGCAGAGGCGGCGAGACTGCGCGCATCGGTCAGGGTCGTCTGATAGGCATCACAGACCCGCAGCAGCGCCCGGGCGGATTCCGGGCTGACCTCCACCAGATCGCGCACATCGGTGTTGCGAATATCATAATCGTCGAAGAGAGGATCGCTGAGGGCCTCCATCACATCGCTGTATAGCCGCCCCTCCTCTTCTTCCGCCAGTTGATCGACGGGAATGTTGAAATAGTCCGATAGTTTCATCAACAGCGGAACGGTCACCTTGCGGCGGTTGTGCTCAATTAAATTGAGGTAGCTGGCACTGACTTCCAGGATATCAGCCAGGGCCGCCTGGCTGAGAGATTGTTCTCGCCGCAGCCGTCGAATTTTCGGGCCAACCTTCATCGCGTCGCGAGAGGCAGGTTTGGTGCCAGACTTTGGTCCAAGTTTTGCGACGGGGTTTGCCATTGCAAATTCCTAATATTTACAAGGTTAACCAATAGTAAAGCATTTACGAGAAATCTTTACAATATGTTATGTTGGTTACCGTTGTGCAGCGCATCATTCGGCTGTATCCAAGGTTTCAGAGGAAACACACGGCGCTTTACAAAGTCTTGTAAAGAACTTTCCAAACAGCGCCTTTACCCAACCTGACCCGCGACCGGGTCTGAACCAACTGAGAAGGATTGAACCGATGGATAGCTTGGGACCGAATGACAATTACAATTGGGGCGACGGCGGCGGTGACCACTGGGACGCCCCGGATTATGCCCCGAACCGCTGGGCAACGACCCGCCGTGATTATTCTAAGCATGATGTGGCAAAGCTGCGCGGCTCCATCCAGATCCGCAACACCCTGGCGGAACTGGGCGCGCAAAAGCTGTGGAAGCTGATCAATGAAGAGCCTTATGTAAACACGCTGGGTGCCTTCACCGGCTGTCAGGCAACACAGCATGTCCGCGCGGGCCTGCAGGCGATCTATCTGTCTGGCTGGCAGGTCGCCGCCGACGCCAATAATGCGGGCCAGATGTATCCGGACCAGTCGCTGTATCCTGTCTCCTCCGTCCCTCAAGTGGTGGAGCGGATCAACAACGCCTTCATGCGTCAGGACCAGATCCAGACCATGGAACGCCTGTCAGGCGAGAACACAACGGATATCGATTGGTTCGCGCCCATCGTTGCCGATGCGGAAGCTGGCTTTGGTGGACCGCTGAATGTGTTCGAACTGATGAAGGCGATGATCAAGGCGGGCGCTGCTGGCGTTCATTTTGAAGATCAGCTGTCATCAGAAAAGAAATGCGGTCATCTGGGTGGCAAGGTTCTGTTGCCGACACAACAGGCCGTGCGCAACCTGTCCTCTGCACGCCTGGCAGCCGACGTCATGGGCGTACCGACCATCATCATGGCTCGCACTGATGCCGAGGCAGCCCGCCTGATAACCACGGATGTGGACGAACGCGATCAACCCTTCCTGACCGGGGAGCGGACGGCAGAAGGCTTCTATCGCATCACCGGTGGCATGGATATGTGCATTGCCCGTGGCCTAGCCTTCGCGCCCTATGCGGACCTGCTGTGGATGGAAACCTCCACCCCCAGCATCGAACAGGCAAAGCAATTCGCCGATGCGATCCATGCGGAATTTCCGAACCAGATGTTGGCCTATAACTGCTCGCCCTCCTTCAACTGGGCGAAGCATCTCAGCAAGGCGGAAATGGAAAGCTTCCAGAAGGAGCTGGGGGCGCTTGGCTATAAATTCCAGTTCATCACCCTGGCTGGCTTCCACAGCGTCAACTATGCCACGTTTGAACTGGCACGGGCCTATAAGGATCGCGGCATGGCGGGCTATTCTGAACTGCAACAGGCAGAATTCGCTGCCGAAGCCCATGGCTTCTCTGCGACCCGCCATCAGCATGAGGTCGGGGTCAGCTATTTCGATGCGGTCAACAGCACCACGGCGGTTGGCGAAAGCTCCACCACTGCCATGGGGGAATCGACCGAGACAGCACAGTTCCACTGAGAACGCCCATTAAGAGGCGGTCCGGTTTAGGGTAGGAAAGCTTTAGTGGGGAGGGCCGTCCGTTGGAGAAATCCGGCGGGCGGTCTTTTTTTGGCAGATAGTCTTTTGCCAGTAGGTTTATCTTTGCAGGGCATGACAATCATCCTAGATTGTATTTTATGAAGTCTTTGAATGATCCCCTTTGGAAACATTGTGCCGTCGCTTTTCTGGGGACGCTTATTTTCTGTTTCATCAGTGTTTCAGGCGCGTTTGCCGATCAGGCGCTTTCCCGCACGGTTGGGGGCATTCATTTCATCTCTTTCATTCCCGAGACGGACAGGATTGACGGAATCCCGACAACGCCTGCGGATGTGGCGATGGAACGGATGGTTCTGGCGGTCGAAACGGTCGTCAAGAAGGTGCCCATGGCGCGCGACCGGATCGCGGCGCTGAAAAAGAAGGGCGATATTCAGATTTTCTATGATGCCCGCCATCCCAGGGACGTTCTGGCCACCGTATCCCTGGCGACCTATTTTGCGGACAACTATGATCCGGCGGCGGGTAAGCGGACGTTTGTCATTCTATTTGGTCGTGCAGGCATTCAGTGGGACGCCAATCACCTGGCCAGCACCATTGCCCATGAACTGGCCGGGCATGCCTATCAGGATATGCAGGGACGGCTGGAGGACATGACAGAACTGGATATCGAATGCGAAGCCTATCTGGTAGAAGAACACGCGAAACAGGCCTTGGGCTATGACAAAACGACCGATGAGGCCATCGCCCTGCGCAGCAACATGGACCATCATTGGTGCGATGATTTCCGCCGCTATACCCTGGACCAGGATCGCACGGTCTCAACGGAATGGGATCAGCTAAATCCCAACATCCCAAAACTGTTAGCCGCGTTTCAGGCCTATCAGAAGGCGCGGTAAGCCTGTATCTGCAATATGGACCACGTTACAGGATAAACTTACTCAAATCCGTATCTTTCGCCAGGTCGCCGACATGCTGGTTGACATAAGCGGCATCAATGGTGACTTCCTCGCCATCGGGCTTGTCGGACGCGGTGAAGCTGATCTCTTCCAACAGTTTTTCCAGCACGGTGTGCAGGCGACGGGCCCCGATATTCTCGACAGAGGCATTGATCTCCGCCGCCAGCTTGGCCAGTGCATCAATCGCATCATCGGTGAAGGTCAGGGTCAGGTTTTCCGTTCCCATCAGCGCGACATATTGCTTGATCAGGCTGTTATCCGGCTCCGTCAGGATACGGCGGAAATCCTTTTCCGTCAGCGCATTCAGGCTGACGCGGATCGGCAGGCGACCCTGTAATTCCGGCAACAGGTCGCTGGGTTTTGCCAGGTGGAAGGCCCCGCTGGCGACAAATAGAATATAATCCGTCTTCACCGCGCCGTGCTTGGTTGCAACCGTCGTCCCCTCAATCAGGGGCAGCAGATCCCGCTGGACCCCCTCGCGGCTGACATCCCCGCCGGAGCGTTCGGACCGCACGGTAATCTTGTCAATCTCGTCGATAAAGGCGATGCCGTTCTGCTCAACATTTTCAATGGCGGCCAGCTTGATCGCTTCGTGATCGACCAGCTTGTCTGCCTCTTCTGCGACCAGGACGTCATAGGATTCACGCACCGACATTTTGCGCGCCTTCGTGCGACCGCCACCCATGGCCTTGCCGAAGATCTCGTTCAAATTCAACATGCCCATCTGGGCACCGGGCATGCCGGGAATATCCATGGTAGGCAGGCCCATCCCGCCGGTATCGGCGACCTGGATTTCAATTTCCTTCTCGTCCAGCGATCCTTCACGCAGCTTTTTACGAAAAGACTGGCGCGTCGAATCGGATGCGTTCTGTCCCACCAGCGCATCAATCACGCGCTCTTCGGCATGGATTTCGGCCTTGGCATTCACTTCGCGGCGCTGGGTTTCGGTTTCCATCTGGATGGCAACCTCGACCAGATCGCGGATGATCTGTTCCACATCGCGGCCAACATAGCCGACTTCTGTAAACTTTGTGGCTTCCACCTTGATAAAGGGGGCGCGGGCCAGCTTTGCCAGGCGCCGGGCGATTTCTGTCTTCCCAACGCCGGTTGGGCCAATCATCAGAATGTTCTTGGGCAGCACTTCTTCGCGCAGCTCTGGCGGCAGTTTCAGGCGACGCCAGCGGTTGCGCAGCGCAATGGCAACGGCGCGTTTCGCATCGCCCTGGCCAATGATGAACCGGTCCAATTCAGAGACGATCTCCCGAGGGCTGAAATCGGTCATAGCTTGCCCCCTTTGCTGGCGCTGTCTGCGGTCAGGCTTTCCAGCGTGATATTTTCATTGGTGTAGATACAGATATCGGCGGCGACTTTCATGGCGCGCCGCGCAATGTCTTCGGCACTCATATCCTCGCGGTCCGCCAGCGCGCGGGCGGCTGCCAGAGCATAGGCCCCGCCGGACCCGATGCCGATCAACCCGTCTTCGGGCTCCAGCACATCGCCGGTGCCGCTTAGAATCAGGGACACATCCTTGTCCACCACGGCCATCATTGCTTCCAGGCGGCGCAGATAGCGATCGGTGCGCCAGTCTTTCGCCAGTTCGACACAGGCGCGGGTCAATTGCTTCGGATATTGCTCCAGCTTCGCCTCCAGCCGCTCGAACAATGTGAAGGCATCCGCCGTTGCGCCTGCAAAGCCCACCAGGACTTCGCCATCGGCCAGGGGGCGCACTTTGCGCGCATTGGATTTGAACACGGTGTTGCCAAGCGTTACCTGACCGTCACCCGCAATCACCACATGCCCGCCCTTGCGGACCGACAGAATGGTGGTGCCATGAAAAACCGGCCCAGCGCCGGCAGAGGGAGAGTTGTTATCTGACATGCCCCCGATATGGGCGGTCCGCCCGCATGCGTCAACTGCGAAAATCTTTCGCCCGTGTATTTGAAATACAGCGATTGATGACCCCGTTGCTTTAACTTGATCCAGGCGTTTGTTTGATATTCAAGAACTTCAAAGCATCGTCGATAGGAATAAAGAAATTCACATCATCAGCATCTAACTGTTCCAAGACAGTAATCCCAATAACATTCCCATCCTTATCAAACATTGGACCGCCGCTGTTGCCCCCTGTAATGGCCACATCAGATTGGATGTACAGCAGAGGGGTCCCCCCGGATGCATAGGAGAATTTTCTGAGGGCACTGATCGAACCCCGCGTGACGGTTGAATACAGTTCTTCATCTGCGGGACTGCCGACAACGACGGCTTCGGTCGCAATACCGGGCAGTTCCAGATTCATCGGTAAGGCGCGAAGACCCCGAAGCGGAATTTTCAACAGCGCGACATCCCGCCCTTCATGTCGACGGATAACCGCAGCATCAATTTCCACCCCATTTTCAAACCGGACCAGAACAGTATCAAAATCCCCAACGACATGCTGGTTCGACAGAATGTAACCATCTTCACTGATGACAAATCCCGAACCATGCCCCCCACCTGCGCGGATAGTCACAACGGATGGGAGAATGCGACGAACATGATCTTCAAAGGGCTGCGTCGAAAGAGAAATTTCCGGGATATATATAGCCTCATCGGTCAAAGGAACCGAGGCAACGACATCGGATCTTACGGTTTCTTTTGACAGCGCCTTTATGAAATCCTTATTGGATCCCAGTGATTCGGTAGCCGCACTGAAAGCGCCGATAATAGCCTCTAACATGCCAGTTCTCGAAGATTTTCTGACCTTGAAATATCCCGTTGTTGTGATTCTGTTTTTTTCCTGGCGCATGGTGGTATTGAATATCGTCCATTCAACTTCCATAAACATTTCACCAGCATATCGATCTTGTGGGTATCCATACCAAAAATCATGATCCTCACAGAAATTGCCGCTCATATCCTTTATGCGGGCACCAATCGCGAATTCAGCACGCCCACGTTCGTCGCTGTAATCGAATAAATTGGTTGGATCGCCAACAACATCAAATCCCTGAGACTTCATCACCTCAAAAAAGGCCATGTGCATCTCATCATTCCAACCGGACAGATGCCTTGATCCATTATTCAATGTAAGCGTAACTTCCCCTGTATAGGAATAATTGCATAAAGACGAACTGATACCTGGCACGCCTTCGGCCGGAAAATGGGCAATAACGGACCCAAACCTCATGCCTGAAACGGCACCCTGAAAGGCAAAAGGAACAATGTCGGAGGTGTTGAATTCAACGGGTTCTGGCTGAACGACGGTTGGAACTTCCATGCGCGCAGTCGTGTTGCAGCCGGAAACCAGTACAATGATCGAAAGTATCGACAAAAGAACACGCATTTCAAACCCTCCACCTTTCCCAATGAGGGAAACATAGAGGGTTCAAATGGGGATCGTCAATTGTGTAATTGAATTTATTTCACGCGCAGATTTTACGCCGTCGTATCGACTTTGTCGGTATCATCTGGTGGGCTGGTGGCATCGGCCTTTGCGACCAGGACCATGGCGGGGCGTAACAGGCGGTCGTGCAGTTTATAGCCGTGCTGCAGCACCTGAACGACGGTGCCGGCGGGTTTACCGGTATCAGGCACTTCCTGGATTGCCTGATGTTCCGCATAGTTGAATTTCTGATCCAGCGGGTCGAGCTTCTGGATGTGATGCTTGGAGAAGGCATCCAGCAGCATCTTTTCGGTCATTTCCACGCCGACCATCAGATTTTTCAACACGTCGTTTTCCGCGCGGGCTTCTTCCGGCACGGAATCCAGCGCGCGGCGCAGATTGTCGACCACCGGCAGTAATTCCTTCGCCAGGCCGGATGAGGCGAATTTCATCGTTTCGCTGCGTTCCTTATCGGCGCGGCGTCGGACATTCTCCGCCTCTGCCACGGCCCGCAGGGCGCGATCCTTCATGGCGGCCAGCTCTGATTTCAGCGCCGTTACTTCGTCGCTGTCTTCAGCGGGTGTCTTGGCCTTTTTTGCCGCCTCGTCACCCTTTGCCGACGTGTCGTGTTTCGGCGCTGGCTCTGCAGGGGTCTGATCCTCTGTCGCGGGGGTCTCTGGAACGGAATTCTCCGAGACGGGTGCTTCGTCATTGGCTGTCTTCTTTGGATCGGTCATTGTCTGCCTGTCACTTTCGTTTCACGTCATATGTCAACGGCCTGCGCCCGCGAATATCGGGGGCGTAGCCTATTCCAGGGTTTGTCTCAAGTCCGGTTTGCACTCACCAAGCGTCCAACCACCTTGGCGGTGTAATCAACCATGGGGATAATGCGGGCATAATTCATGCGCGTCGGGCCCAGAACGCCGATCGCGCCAACAATTTTTTCCTTGCCGCCATTTGCGCCCGCACCATTGCCATAGGGCGCGACAATCATGGAACAGCCCGCCAGGGAAAAGAGTTCGTTTTCGGCCCCGATGAAGATCTGAACACCTTGGGCGCCATCGGCGGCATCCAGCATGCGCCACAGGTTTTCTTTCGCCTCAAGCGCCGTGAACAGGGCGCGTATCCGTTCCAAATCCGCCATCGCGGTCACATCGGTCAACAGGTTCGATTGACCAGACACGATCAGCACCCCATCGCCAGAGGCAACATCGGACCATGTTGCCAGACCGGCTTCGACAACTTTCGCTGTCAGGGTGTCAATCTGGCTTTTGTCACGGCTGATTTCATCGGCAATGGCGCTGCGGGCATCGGCGATTGATTGCCCGACCAAACGGGCCGTCAAATAATTCGCAGCCTCTATCAAGGCAGAGGGCGGCAGGCCCAAGGGCAGTTCAATCAGGCGGTTTTCCACCATGCCGCTGGCGGTCACCATCACAACCAGGGCCCGTCCTGGGCCTAAGGGCACGAATTCGATATGCTTCAATTCCCCTTCAGCCTTGGGGGCCATGACCAATCCTGCACAGCGGCTCAGGCCCGACATCAGGCTGGAGGCTTCCTCCAACACCTGGGTGACCGAACGACCGGCGGTCTGGCACTGCCCTTCGATGGCTTCCCGATCTGTGGGGTTCAGTTGACCGGATTGTAACAGCCCATCGACGAACAGCCGAACCCCCATATCGGTTGGCAGACGCCCAGCAGAGGTATGCGGCGCATATAGCAGCCCGGCATCCTCTAAATCCGCCATGGCGTTGCGGATTGTTGCTGCTGATAGTCCCTGATTGAGACGTTGCGACAGGGTGCGCGAGCCAATGGGTCCGCCCGTCTCGACATAAGCCTCGACGACCAAACGCAAAATGTCTCTGGACCGTTCGTTTAATTCTGTGATCATAGCATTCAGTATGTAGGCAGTTGCCAGCCCAGCGTCAATTGCTCCTGTCATCCCAGCAGATCATTGCCTTTATGCCTTCTAAGCTGGACGGGACCGGTCTGAGCCGGTAAAGCGATTAACCATAATTGTTAAACAAAAGTAAGGAATATGTATGCGCCCCTCCGGTAGAGCCCAGGATCAGTTGCGAGACATCGTGCTGGAAACCGATGTTTCACGCTATGCAGAAGGGTCTTGCTTGGCGAAATTCGGTAACACCCATGTACTGTGCACAGCCTCTGTCGAAGACGGGGTTCCATCCTTTCTGCGCAATTCCGGCAAGGGCTGGGTAACGGCGGAATATGGCATGCTGCCACGGTCCACCCACAGCCGCATGGATCGCAAGCGCACCGCCGATAGTGGACGCAGCCAGGAAATTTCGCGCCTGATCGGGCGGTCTTTGCGGGCGGTGGTTGACATGAAAAAGCTGGGTGAACGTCAGATCCGAATCGATTGTGACGTTATTCAGGCCGATGGTGGCACCCGCACGGCGGCAATTACCGGCGGCTATGTCGCGTTGGCGCTGGCGATCAATCACATGACCAAACTGGGCGCCCTGACGGCCAGCCCGTTGAAAGGGTCAATTGCGGCGATCTCCTGTGGTTTGTATCAGGGAGAGGCCGTTCTGGATTTAGATTATGATGAAGACTCCACCGCCCAGGCAGATGCGAATTTTGTCCTGACAGGCACTGGTGGCGTTGTTGAGGTTCAGGGTACCGCAGAGGGCGAACCCTTTAGTGAGGCGCAATTTTTAGCCCTGATGAAACTGGCGCAGAGTGGTTGTGCGACCTTGACCAAAGCGCAAAATACCGCGCTTGGGGTGGAATAGGAGCAACGGTCGATGGCGCGGCGGTTCGATGGTGATCGGCTGGTAATTGCCAGTCATAATCAAGGCAAGGTCCGCGAAATCGCGGATCTATTGCGCCCATTCCAGGTGCAGGTCTTCTCTGCTGCTGAAATGGATCTGCCTGAGCCAGAGGAAACCGGCTATACTTTTCTGGCCAATGCGGAATTAAAAGCCCGCGCCGCAGCGACAGGCGCGAATATGCCGGCCCTGGCGGATGATTCTGGCCTTGCCGTTAAGGCATTGGACGGCGCGCCTGGAATCTATTCCGCCCGATGGGGGGGTAAGAATAAGAATTTCGATCTGGCGATGAACCGCGTCCATCGCGCCTTAATTGGCAAATCCGATAAATCTGCAGCCTTTATCTGCGCATTGGCTTTAGCCTGGCCCGACGGGCATATCGAAGCGTTTGAAGGTCGTGTCGAAGGGCATATTGTGGAGCCAGGCCGGGGTGATAACGGGTTTGGCTATGATGCAATTTTTCAAGCCGATGGCGAAGATCTGACCTTTGGGGAGATGGACCCAGAGGCAAAACATGCAATCAGCCACCGCGCCGATGCGTTTGATCAACTGGTCGCAGCCTGTTTTACCAAATGACCGAATTGCCGACCCCGCTGGCGCTGTATATCCACTGGCCCTTCTGCAAGGCGAAATGCCCGTATTGCGATTTCAACAGCCATGTGCGTGACGGCATTGATCAACCGCGCTGGCGCGCCGCTTTGTTGCGGGAATTGGAGACCGCGCTGGTCGGCCTGGAGGACCGTCCACTGGGATCGATCTTCTTTGGCGGGGGCACACCATCGCTGATGGACCCGGATACGACCGCTGCCCTGATTTCCCGCGCCACAGAGATCCTGACCCCGACCGAAACTTTGGAAGTGACATTGGAAGCCAATCCGACATCGGTGGAGGCGGATCGGTTCGCCGCCTATCGTCAGGCCGGGGTCAATCGTGTGTCTTTGGGTATTCAGGCCCTGGACGATGCATCGTTGAAATTCCTGGGGCGTGAACATTCCGCCCGCGAAGCGATTGCCGCGATTGATCTGGCGCGCGCGCATTTCCCTCGATTGTCCTTTGACCTGATCTATGCCCGGCAGGGTCAGACGCCAGACGCCTGGGCCAGTGAGTTGAGCCGCGCCATCGACCTGACGGCGGATCATCTGTCGTTGTATCAATTGACCATCGAGCCCGGCACACGCTTTTTCACGCGCGAAAAGCTGGGCGAAGCCCTGACGGTTGAAGAAGAGATGGGGGCGGCCTTGTATGAGGCGACACAGGATCGTCTTGGCGCCCTGGGCCTGCCTGCCTATGAGATTTCCAACCATGCGCGCCCTGGCGCTGAAAGCCGCCATAATCTGGCTTATTGGCGGTATCAGGACTATGTCGGGATCGGGCCTGGTGCCCATGGTCGTGAAACCCGCAAGGGTCAGAAAATCGCTACCGTGCGCCACCGGTTGCCGGAACGCTGGCTGACAGGGGTAGAGACAGAGGGGCACGCCCTGGCGGAAACGGAACGCCTGGATGCAGAGCGACAGTATCGTGAAATCCTGCTGATGGGACTTCGGCTGGCAGAAGGGGTGCCGGAAGACCGGTTAAAGGCCGCCACGGGATCGGGTTTTGAGGCCTTGGAGTCCGCCCGGTTGGATGCCCTGCAAGAGGAAGGATATGCCACCGTGTCTGATAATCGTTTGATCGTGTCCCCGTCGGGCCGCCAACGCTTGAATGCGGTCCTGTCATATCTGCTGTAAGTTGTTGACGCGGTTTCAAGTCTGGTTATTCTCCCTTTACCAAAAAAATTAAAAGACAAAATGTCGGGAGGAAAATATGAAACAGTTCTTGGGGGCCATCGGCCTCGCAACCGCCTTGTCATTATCCGCAGGCCAAAGCTCTGCTGCGGATCTCACTTTGCGCATTTCCCTTCAATTGCCACTGAAGAGCCATCTGGGTGAAAATCTGGTCTTGTTCAAGGACGAGGTGGAGAAAACCTCAAATGGTGAAATCGCCGTTGAAATTTATGACAGTGCGCAGCTCTACACCGATAAAGAAGTGCCCGCCGCCGTTGGTGCCGGGTCCATTGAAATGGGCGTTGCCTCGCTGACCCGTTATTATGGTGATGTCCCGGCGGTGGATATTTTCTATCAACCCTTCCTGTTCGATACAGAGGAGAAGGTTCGCAAGGCCGTTGCAAAGGGATCTCCCATTCGTGGGCCGATTGATGCTGCTATTGCGGAAACCGGATCAACGGTATTGTGGTGGCAGGCCTATGGCGGCGCGATCATGTTGTCCAATGGCGGCCCGCTGAAGACTCCGGCGGATCTGGAAGGTAAGAAAGTCCGTGTCTTCGGTAAAACCCTGGGGGATTTCACGGAAGCAACCGGCGGTGCGCCGACCATGATTTCCGGCTCGGAACAGTATCTGGCCTATCAGCGCGGCACGGTGGATATCGGCATGACCGGTGTTTCCGGCGTGAAATCCCGCAAGTTATGGGAAGTGATGGATACCATCACCGTGACGAACCATGCGGATATCGAATTTATCGTTGTGGTGAATACTGATTTCTGGAATGGCCTGACCGACAAGCAACGGGCTCTTATCGAAGCCGCTGCGACCAAGGCGGAAAATGATGTGCGCGATCGGATGTCGTCCATTGAGGCGGAAGCCTACGGGGCGGCAAAAGAGAACGGCATGCAAATCTATACGCCGACCGCTGAAGAATTGGCAGAATGGCGCAAGGCCAGCCAGCCGGTCTATGATGCTTTTAAAGCGAAGACCGGGGCCCTGGGCGAAGAAATGCTGAAAGCGGCGGAAACGTTCTAGAACCGAAAGGATGCTGCGCTGCCCGATCAGCAGCGCAGCATCATTCATTTATGAAAATTTTCGAATCCTTCACATTTTTTTTGGCATGGATCGCAGCGGTCTTGTTTGCGGCCACGGGCGCAATGCTGACCTATGAAGTGATCATGCGCTATTTCTTCATTTCGCCGACAATATGGGCGGCGGAACTCAGTCAGTTGTGTCTGATCTGGGGCAGCTTGATCGCCATGGCCTGGGCCTTGCGTTGGGGGCGTCATATCGCGGTTGATGCGGTCGCGGTCCTGTTACCGGTTCCCATTCGTCGGCAGACCGACGCCCTGGCGATGATTGTTGTCGCCGTATTCAGCGTCATCCTGGTGTGGAAGGGCGGCCTGATCTTCTGGGATTCATTCGAGCGCGGCCGCACCACCGCGACGATGCTGGATTTACCCTCCTGGATTGGCGAATTATCGGTTCCCTTTGGGTTTGCCATTCTGGCCGTGCAGGCGGTCATCGAAGTCATAGCAACACTGCGGGGCCAGCGGGATGCCAATCGAGAGGCCCATGCGGAATGACGGTTATTCTGATCCTGATCGCATTGTTTTCGCTGTTGCTGATCCGTGTGCCGGTTGCGTTTGCCTTGGGCGGGCTGGGGCTGGCCCTGTTGTTTCTGGGCGGGTTTTCACCGCTGATGGCACCACAGGCGGTTTTGTCGACCCTGGACGGATTTATCCTGCTGGCGGTGCCGCTGTTCCTGCTGATGTCCAATATTCTGCTGAAAGGCGGTGTGGGGAAGGACCTGTTTGGGGCCGTTCATGCCTGGGTTGGTCACTGGCCGGGCGGGTTGGCTGTGGCGACAATCCTGTCCTGCGGTATTTTCGCAGCAATTTCCGGATCATCGGTCGCAACTGCAGCGACAATTGGGACCGTCGCGATACCGGAAATGATCTCGCGCGGGTATGAGCGACGGTTCGTCTATGGCTTGCTGGCCGCGGGCGGTACTTTGGGCATTCTGATCCCCCCATCCATCCCCATGATCGTGTATGGGTTCGTGACGGAAGAATCGGTGATTGCCCTGTTTCTGGCGGGGATTGGTCCTGGTATTGCGTTAATCGTTTTGTTTGTCGTCTTTTCCATGGTGCATGCACGGTTCTGGGGCGGGCAGGCGATGGAACCTGCATCGGGCTGGGAAGAACGAAAACGCGCCACGATGCGGGCACTGCCCAGCCTGGCCTTGGCGCTGTTGATCATTGGCGGCATTTATTCCGGTGCCTTCACGCCGACTGAGGCAGGGGCTATTGGCTTTGCCGCGGCGCTGTTCATCACTGTCTTCGTGTTGCGGTCGTTAAGCTGGAAAGGCTTCAAAGAAGCGCTGTTTCAATCTATGGCGACAACTGTGGCGATCCTGCTGATCATCGCCGGGGCTAAGATTTTCGGGAAGGCGATCACGCTGTACCGCATTCCCCAGGATATTTCGATGTTCATCAGTGGTGCGATCGATACCCGCCTGGTTTTCATTATTGTGATCAGTCTCATCCTGCTGGCGATGGGTCTGGTCTTTGAAACCCTGTCGATGGTGTTGATTATGACACCGGTTCTGCTGCCTGCCGCGATGGCAATGGGTTTTGATCCGATCTGGTTTGGCATTTACATGGTGGTGATGGTCGAATGTGCACTGATAACGCCGCCGGTGGGGCTGAATCTATATGTCATTCAATCGGTTGCCCGGTCCAGTCTGGGCGATGTCTCCCGCGGCGTGGTGCCCTTTTTGGGCCTGATGCTGCTGATCGTGTTGATCATGTATCTGTGGCCTGATCTGGCCCTGTATATCCCTTTTAAACTGTGAGTAGCTGACCATGACTCAATCGGCCCCGGATAAACTGCGCACGCTGCTGCGAGAAGACCGGTTGCATGTAATGCCGTGCTGTTTCGATGCGCTGTCGGCAAAGCTGATTGAACAGGAAGGATTTGGCCTGACCTTCATGTCTGGCTTCGCGACTTCGGCGTCTCGTATCGGCGCTCCCGATCTGGGATTGATGAGCTATGGCGAAGTGCTGGATCAGGCGCGCAATATCACGGATGCGATCACCATTCCGCTGATTGGCGATGGGGATACCGGCTATGGCAATGCGATGAATGTTCGGCGCACGGTGCAGGGTTTTGCCAAGGCGGGCTGTGCGGCCGTGATGATCGAAGACCAGGTGGCCCCGAAACGCTGTGGTCATACACCGGGCAAGGCGGTGGTCGGTCGGGAAGAGGCCTATGACCGCATTCGTGCGGCGGCCGATGCCCGGGCGGCGGGCGCGGATATTCTGATCCTGGCCCGCACCGATGCCCGCCATGAACATGGTCTGGGCGAAGCCATAGAACGTGCCGCCAAGTTTCAGGAACTGGGTGCGGATATTCTATTCGTGGAGGCCCCGAAATCGGTGGAGGAGATGCGCCAGGTCTGCGACTCTCTGCCTGGCCCTAAAATGGCAAATATTGTGGAGGGCGGCGAAACACCGGACCTGTCCCATGCGGAATTGCGCGACATCGGTTATGCCATCGCGGCCTATCCATTGACCCTGATGGCGGCTGCGATGCGCGCGATGGTAACGACCCTGTCGGCGATGAAGCAGGATGGCGACCGCAGCACCCATCTGATGGACTTTAAGGAATTGCGCCAGCGGATCGGTTTTGACGACTATTACGCCGCGTCAGAGATCTATCAATCATCCCAACGCAAGATGGACTGATCAGTTTCCAGCCGGATACATGCGGGTGATTTCGGCCTGCAAGGCGCGGTATTCCTCTGATCCCGGTACCAGATTGGCCAAGGCCTTGTCGAAGTAATCCCGCGCTGTGTCCCGCTGGTCACGTTGATAGGCATCCAGACCCAGGAACCACAGGGCCTCAATATTATCCGCATCCAGTGCCAGGACGTCACGCATCAGGGCCACGGTTTCCGGGGTTTGCTGATCGCCCGCGACGCTGCGCATCAGGCGCGCCCGTTCGATCAGGTAATCGATGTTTTCCGGGGCCAGGGCGGCGGCTTTTTCCAGTGCCGCGATGGCCTCTTCCGGGCGGTTCAGCACGCGATAGGATCGGCCCAGCATCACCCAGCCCTGCAAGTCGTCGGGATTCTGTTCCAATCGGGCCGCCAGCGTACCGACCATTCCTTCAATCATCGCCATCTGATCTTCTGGGGTCATGTCCTGTGCAGCGGCGATGTCTTCCTGGGTTGGGCCGGGCATGTCCGTCGAGGCTTCGGCCAGGCCCAATTCCGCAGCCAGCGCATTCAATTGCTGGGTCGGAACCGGGGCGGACGCGAATTGTGCCCTGGCGGTTTCCAGGGATGCCTGTGCCGCATCCGTATCGCCCAGCACGACCTGAGAGCGGATCAGGCGCATCCATCCGGCAAAATCGCTAGGGTCTTCTGCCAGCCGCGCCGCCAGCCCTTCAACCATTCCCTGGATCATGTCCTGGCGCTGATCGGGTGCCATCTGTTCAGCGGCGGCGATATCGTCGGCGCTAGGGCCAGCTGATTGGCGTTTTGCATCCTCCAGGGTTCCCAGGGCGGGGGGCGATGCTGCGGGCAGCTGTGCAAATTGACGGGAGATATCAACGCCCATTTCATCGGCCAATGCCTGTGCCCTTTCCCGAACGGACGGGATCCAGGGCGCATCTGCTGATGCGGATTTAAGCAGGTTCAGCCAGCCATCCAATGCCTCCTTATAGCGCCCTTCCTGACGGGCGTAATCCGCCAGATAGAAACGCGCGCGAACATCATCGGGCTGCTTGTTCAGGACCTTCTGGAAGACGGTTGCCGCAGTATCGGTGACATCGCCATCGGCCCAGAAGACCAGGGCCTCCCCATAGGCGGAATTAAGGGTTGGATCGTCTGGATTATCCTTCAATGCCTCCATATAGGCGCTGGCGGCGGCTTCGAAGTCGCCCCGCATCATTTCCGTGCGCCCCAACAGCGCCCAGTCTTCCGATCCGCCCTGTCCGGCCTGTAAACGCCCACGCAACTGGCTGGCCGCAGCGTCCAGAGTGCCTGCTTCGGTAGTGCCGGCATTGGGTTGGGTTTGGTTGCCGCCCTGTGCTAATTGCAGTTCCGCCTGACGCAGCGCCAGGGGCATGTCTGGATTGCGGGGATCGCCCATGCGGCCATACAGCAGCACCGAAGCAAAGACCGCAGCGATTATCACAGTGCCGCCAATCGCGTGTGTGGTGCGGCTTGTACCCGAACGTTTTTTCTCTTTCTCAAGCTCTGACTGGCGTTTGTCGGCGATCAACAGACGCCGCCCGATTTCGACGCGGCTGGCTTCCGCCTCTTCCGGGGTGATGCGATTGCGGGCCAGATCTCGCTCTACTTCCCGCAATTGGGATTTGAAAACGGCGACATCATAGGCGGCCGCATTCAGGGGGTCATCCTCCGGCAGCTTGTTCAGAAACGGTCGGGCGATGGCATAGCAGGTGGCTGCTGTTATCGCGATGGCGAAGACCCAGAAAATCATACTCACATCTTCCCGCTTTTTTTAGTACGGCGTTCTTGCGGCGACTCTTCGGCCATTAATTCTGCCAATCTTTGACGCTCTGCCGGGCTCAGACCCGAATTGGTTGCGATTGGCGTTACATCGGCTTCCGGTGTGCGATTGCGATACCACAGGAAGATAATGACCATCCCGATCGCGACCAGCAGAAACGGCCCGGCCCACAGAAAAATCGTTTCCAGATTAACCGGCGGTGTCAGCAGAACATAATCGCCATAACGGGCGACCAGATAGTCTTTCACCTGTTGATTGCTGTCCCCGGCAGTCAGGCGTTCGCGCACAATGATGCGCAAATCCCTGGCCAGATCTGCATTGGAATCGTCAATCGACTGGTTTTGACAGACCAGACAGCGGATATCCTTGGATATCTCCCGCGCGCGGCTTTCCAGTTTCGGGTCACTTAACATCTCGTCCGGCAAGACAGCAAATCCGGGCGTCGCGGTGATCACACTGGCTGGTATCGCCAGGGCGACAAGGATCGTAACAATCAGACAGAGATTTTTCATTGCGCCCTCAAGGCCTCTATACGGGGCATAAATTCTTCGTTCAGGACACGCGGTGAAATCGGTCCGACATATTTGTAAACCACTTGTCCCTTAGCGTTGATCAGGAATGTTTCGGGATAGCCATAAACGCCCCATTCGATGCCTGCCCGTCCTGTCGGGTCATAGCCGATGCGGGTATAGGGGTCGCCCAGTTCGTCCAGCCAGGCCAGGGCCGCGTCGCGCGTATCCTTGCTGTTGAGGCCATAGACGGGGATGTTCTCCTCACGCGCCAGGGCGGAGATTATCGGATGTTCTGCGCGACAGGGGACACACCAACTGGCAAATACATTGACCAGAATGGGCTGGTCATTTCCGGGCGTGGGGCCAAAATCCTGTGGACCAAATCCGGGCTTGTCCTGTTTCAGGGCTTCCAGTTCAACGCCAGGCACGGGCTCGCCGATCAAGGCAGAGGGAATCAGACTGGGATCCTTGCCAAACAGCAACTGATACCCCATCGCACCAACCAATCCGGAAAAGATCAACAGGGGCAGTAAACCCAGTAAATATTTGTTCCTCTTGGCGCGTGGGGCGTCTTGGCTCACAGTTGATCTCGCTGTCTATTCCGCAGGGTGGGCAGAAGGGGAAGGGGCGTCGGGTGTTGAATTGATCACGGCAGCGCTGCGTTTGGGGGCACCAACCCGCAACCGGCGATCACTTAAGGACAATAATCCCCCGATCACCATGAAAATTGCCCCCGCCCACATCCAGGGGACCAGAGGCTTGAAGTACAGCCGCACCGTATAGCGCCCCTGTCCAACCGGTTCGCCCAGCACAGCGTACAGGTCATACCAGGAGGCGGAGCGTATTGCCGCCTCTGTCGTGACCTGACCATTGGACAGGAACTGGCGGTTCTCCGCCTTTAAGGTAAAGCTTTGATCCGTCCCGGAATCGCGGGGGGTGACAGTGAATTCGCCCCGTGTGGCGGTGTAATTCGGGCCGGGCACTTGTGTCACACCGGTCAGCGTGAAATCGAATTGGGCGACCTCAACGGTTTGTCCGATCCTGATCGCCTCAATTTTCTCGGTCGTTAACAGCGAGGCGCCGGTGGCACCTGCTACCACAATCGCGATGCCGAAATGGGCCGCGCTCATCCCCCAGGCCGCGCGCGGCAGGTTCAAAAGCCGCCCAAAGGCCTGGCCAAATCCGATGGACCGGGTGGGGCGTATCCTCCGATAAATCTCCGTCACCACCGATCCGACCAGCCAGGCCGATACGGCGATGCCCAGCAGCGCATAGGCCTGCTGACCCCAGATCACAATCCCGGCCAGAACGGTCACAACGACGGCAAAGACAAAGGCGGTGATCAACAGGCGCAATACGGGCGTCAAATCCCCCCGCTTCCAAGGCAGAAACGGCCCGACCCCTAAGGCGACGAACAGGGGGATCATGATCGGCACAAAGGTCGCGTTGAAAAACGGCGGGCCGACAGAAATCTTGTCATTGGTCAGCAATTCCAGAAACAAGGGATACAGGGTTCCCAGCAGTACTGTCGCCGCTGCGGTGGTCAGTAGCAGATTGTTCAGAACCAGCGCCCCTTCGCGGCTGATCGGGCGGAACAGCCCTCCCCCGGACAGGCTGGGCGCGCGCCAGGCATACAGGGCAAAGGACCCACCGATGGAGACGGCAAGCAGCATCAGGATGAAAACACCGCGCTCGGGATCGCTGGCAAAGGCATGGACGGAGGTCAGGACCCCGGAGCGCACCAGGAAAGTACCGATCAGGCTGAGCGAAAACCCAATAATCGCCAGCAGGATGGTCCAGCTTTTCAGGGTATCGCGCTTTTCCACGACGATTGCGGAATGCAGCATCGCGGTAGCCACCAGCCAGGGCATGAAGCTGGCATTTTCCACCGGGTCCCAGAACCAGAATCCGCCCCAGCCCAATTCGTAATAGGCCCACCAGGACCCAAGGGCGATCCCGCCGGTCAGAAAGGACCAGGCCAATAATGTCCAGGGTCGCACCCAGCGCGCCCAGGCGGCATCCACCTTGCCCTCAATCAGGGCGGCGCAGGCAAAGGAGAAGACGATGGAGAGCCCGACATAGCCGATATAGAGCATGGGCGGATGAAACGCGAGGCCGGGATCCTGCAACAGTGGGTTCAGGTCCTGACCTTCCAGCGGCGCTGGAAACACCCGTTCGAACGGGTTTGACGTCAGGATCATGAACAGCAGGAAGCCAACAGTGATCGTTGCTTGAATAGACAAGGTGCGCGCTTTCAGGCCCGGCGGCAGGTTCCGCCCGAAAATGGCAACCAACGCCCCGAAAAGTGCCATCACCGCGACCCACAGCAGCAAGGACCCTTCGTGATTACCCCAGACGCCTGAAATCTTGTACAGCATCGGCTTTAGCGAATGGGAGTTCGCCACCACATTCAGTACCGAAAAATCCGATGTGACATAGGCATGCATCAGTGCCAGAAAGGCAAACATCAACAGGGCGAATTGCACCAGTGCGGTTGGCACGGCAACGCCCATCCACTGCATATCCCCCCGTGCGGCACCCAGCATCGGCAGAATGGCCTGAACCAGGGCGACGCCCAGGGCCAGGGTCAGGGCGTAATGGCCTAATTCCGCAATCATGGAGTCGCCTTCTCGTTCGGGTTATGCTTTCGCCTTGCACGGATCTGCCGTGCCGGAGGCCTGAATTTCAGCAACGCTTTCATCGCCCTTCCAGGTCCCGGCGCGCTTCATCGCTTCGACAACTTCCGTCGGCATATAGGTTTCGTCATGTTTTGCCAGGACTTCCTTGGCGACAAAGGTGCTGTGACCGGTATCTAACTGACCCAGGGCGACCACGCCCTGTCCATCCCGGAATAAACTGGGCAGCAATCCGGCATAGGTTACCAGGACGGCGTTGCTGCCATCGGTGATCCTGAATTCGCGGGTGACGCCGTCTTCGCGGATGTGGCAACTGCCAACCTCGACCAGGCCGCCAATGCGAAATGTCGCCCCTTCCGGCACCTTGCCTTCTGCGACCTCCGATGGGCCAAAAAAGAAGGTTACATTTTCCTGCAAGGCGGACAGGGTCAATGCTGTGGCCGCCGCCAGGAACAGAGTGCCGCACAGAACCAGTGTCAGGCGGACCTTCTTTCGGCGGGCGGCGGGGGATCTGCGTTTCGCGTCACTCATTGGGTCTCTTTCGATCGTGCCGCTGGCGCTGACTGGCGCGCGCGGCTTGCTTCCAATTGCTCCAATTCCGATCGGCGTTTCTTCCAGGTCAGAATTGATTGTATCAGCAGGATGACCATCCCCCCAAAACATAGGCCATAAGACGCCCAGATGTAGGGGCCGTAGCCGCCCATCGCCAGAAAATCACCGAAACTATCAAACATATGACCGCCCCCTAACCCGCCCTTAGACCGGCGCGTAAGGCGCGCAGGCGGACCGTCGCCAATTCGCCCCGCAGCCTCAGGACGAGCAGAATCAGAAAAAACAGGCTGAATGCCGCCAGCATTAACAGCAGCGGCAACAGCATGGATGGGGGCAGCGCACTGCCCTGTTGCGCGGCGGCGGCGGCGATGTCGGGTTGTTGCAGCCCGGATGTCGCAACCTCTTCCCCACCGGAAAACAGGTCCCCAAACAGGGTCGATTTTTGATGTAATGTGTTGAAGAAATAAACCGAGAATTTGATGATCGGAATATTGACGATTCCAACCACCGCCAGGATGGCTGCTGGTTTGTCACCCCGGGCCGGATCATCAAAGGCATTTGCCAGCGCCAGATATCCCAGGAACAGAAAGAACAGGATCAGCATCGACGTCAGGCGCGCATCCCATACCCAATAGGTGCCCCAGGTCGGTTTGCCCCACAGCGATCCCGTGACCAGACAGATCAGCGCGAAAACACATCCAATCGGGGCGGCCGCGCGCGCGATCAGGTCCCCCAGCGGATGTTTCCAGATCAGGAAACTGGCGCTGCCCAGGGCCATCACGATATAGGCCCCCTGTGCCAGAAAGGCGGTGGGGACGTGGATATACATGATCCGCACAGTGTCAGATTGCTGATAATCGGCGGGAGACGCCCATAACCCGAAATACAGGCCAGCCCCCATCAACGGGATGCACAGGGCGACCATCCAGGGCAGCATCGCCTCTGCCACGCGCATGAACTGACTGGGATTGGCAAACCGATGCATATCATTCCACCCTGATGGATGCCCGTTTGTGGATGCCCGCCGGGTGATTGCCCGCCTTATGGGTGCCCGTCGGGCTGATTTTGCATTCCTGTATCGGAATGTCTTTATCTCTACACATTCTCGTCGCGACGTGCACCTTGATTTCGTTATTCAATTTAGGAAAGTCCGGGCAAAAACGCCATCCCTTCCGTTATCCCTCGACACCATGTCGCACGGCAGCGGCGGCAGCCAGCGGGGCCAGTGGTATCGCCGCGACTAAAATCGCCGCCAGATATAGGAAATGCGCCCGCGCTTCAAAGCCGGTCAGGACGGAATCGACCGCCGTCACGCCAAAGATCAGGATCGGGATATACAGGGGCAGGACCAGCAGGGCGATCAGCAAACCGGCCCGTCTGGCCCCCAGGGTCAAGGCCGCCCCGACCGCCCCGATCAGGCTCAGGCTGGGCGTTCCCAGGGCCAGGCCAATCAACAATGTGCCATAACCGGCAGGGGGAAAATTCAATAAAATCCCAATCACGGGGGTAATTGCGATCAGCGGCAGACCGGTGGTCAACCAATGCGCCAGGGCCTTTGCCAGCACTGTCAGCACCAGGGGACGGGGCGTCAGGACCATCTGTTCCAGGCTGCCATCCGCCAGGTCCTGTTCAAACAGCCGGTCCAGCGACAGCATGACGGATAACAAAGCCAGAACCCAGATCACACCGGGCGCGATGCGGGCCAGGGTCTCCGGCGCGGGGCCAACCCCGAATGGAAACAGCGAGGCGGCAATGGTGAAAAACCCCAGTACCAGCGCCAGGTCCGCGCTTTGACGCAAGGCCAATCGCAGGTCGCGGATCAGAACGGCATAAAAGCCGGCCAGGAAATCTGTCATACCGGCGCCTCCGATCGAAACGCGGCCGGGGTGAAATCTCCTAGATCCAGGGTTTTTGCACCTGGTAGCTGGAATTCGATATGGGTCGACAGGATAACAACGCCGCCCTGGGCCCGATGATCCATCACCATCTGCTCAACGGCGGCAACAGCATTTGTATCCAGCCCGACAGTGGGTTCATCCAGCAACCACAGATCTGCGGGGCTCAGCAACAGGCGCGTTAAGGACAAGCGGCGGCGCTGGCCTGAGGACAGAACACGGCCCGATAGCGCAGCCAGCTCTGTCAGGTTCAAGGTGGCAAGTGCTGTATCAACCCGGTCCGGTGTGCCCAGCAGGGTCGCCCAGAACCGGGCGTTTTCCTGAACACTCAATGTCGATTTGATGGGATCCAGATGCCCCAGATAGGCGGTGGCGGCGCGGTGGCCTTCCATATCGTCTGAAATAGGGCGACCGTTTGCGGTTATCTGACCATCTAATGGGGATAGCAATCCGGCCAGTAAGCGCAACAGGCTGGACTTTCCACTACCATTTGGACCGGTCAGCAGCAGGGCGTCACCTGCGTCCAGCGAAAAATCCAGACCTTCGAACACCAGCCTGGGTCCGCGCAAACAGGTCAGAGAGGTCGCTGTTAATCGTGCCATGCCAAAGCAAATCCCAAGTAAGCGGCCTCGTTTGCGCCGACGTATTTGCTAGTCAAACAACCACAAATCCCAAGTAAACGGCCTCGCTTGCGTCGACGCATTTGCTAGTCAAACAACCACAAACCCCAAGTAAACGGCTATGGTTACGCACATGGGAATGCATGTGACCATAGTGTTGTGGCGACAACACGGGATATCGTCAAGCTGTGGATATTACCGCAAATGCATGGCGTGGATTATTCCAGGACAATCTCAACCCGGCGGTTCTTGGCTTCGCGTACGCCGTCGCCCGTATCAACCAGTGGCTCGGCTTCGCCGCGCGCGAAGGTGACAATCCCGGTCGCCGGCTGCCCCAGTTGCACCAGCATGGCGCGGACCTGATCCGAACGCTTCTGGGACAGGGTCATGTTATAGGCCTTGGGACCGGACGTATCTGCATGCCCGGTCAGTATGATACGGGCAACTTTGCCGTCTTCTGCATATTTTGCCGCCTGGCGCAGGATTGCTTCTGTCGCGGGGGACAGTTCAGCTTTGTCCCAATCGAAATAGACCAGGAAATTGCGGGTGATTTCCGGCTCTTCTACGGCGGGGGGTGGTGGTGGCGGCGGTGGCGGGGCTTCTGCGATAGGAGGCAGCGGCTCTGGTTCTGCGACAGGTTCTGGTGCGACCTCAACAGCTGCTTTTGCGGGCATTGGTTCTGGTTCAGGGTCCGCCGCCGCCATGGATTTCCCGACAGGGAAGCTATAGCGCAGCCCGACGGTGAACATGTGATTGTAAAACTCTGACCGTGTATCGGTGCCATTGGCCGTTGTTGCATGAACTTCCGGAATGGCCAGGAAGTTATACTGACCGGTCAAGGCAAGACTGTCGGTCAGGTCAACTGACACACCGGCCAAGGCCTGAAGGGCCAGTGCAGGTTCAGATTTTTCATTCAGGGATGTGGTGCCACCACCTGCCGTGCCAATCGGGCTGACGCCATCAAAATTGACATAGGCAACCCCGGCCCCAACCCCAACATAGGGGGTAAAGCCATCTGCCTCGAAATCGTACAACCCGTTCACGATCAGGGTCCAGGCGTCAACATCCCCATTCCCGGAGGCGCCGGAAATACTGTCGACAGCGCTGCTGCGATAGCCTGCTTCCAGTTCCGCGCGCCAACCTTCTTCATATTTGAACCCGAATGTTGCCAGCCCGCCCGGTCCGCCGGAATGTTCGATGTTCTGATCCGCATTCGTGACATCAAGGTCCTGCTCGTGCGGAAGATTGTATCCGGCACCCACACCAATATAGAAACCGTCTTCGCGCGCCTGTGTCGCGCCGATACTCAGGCACAAGGCCCCGATCGTTGCTGCAGAGGTCAGAAGGATGCGTTTCATTGGACCCACCAAAGTTTGTCGTCTGTGGATGAGGCCTGTGTTAAAAATAATACTATGCCCCATACTGTATTCACATACTAACTGTAGTGATTTGCGCTTTATGTCGAGGGTAAAATTAGGTGCAGACGCAATTTGTTGTGGTTAATTTCTCATGTTAGACCTGATTTTTCTTTCCTGACGGATGTTTGACCGGTTTAGAGTGAAAAGCGCCAACACCTTGCCGGGCGGCGGTTCCCCTGCTATATGCCCGCCCGACGAAACGGGTGCTATCGGGCACCTTTCTGAAAAACGAAGAAGGGAAGAACCATGGCCGATGACTTTAAAGTCAAGGACATCTCGCTGGCGGCTTGGGGCCGTAAGGAAATCGAACTCGCTGAAATCGAGATGCCTGGCCTGATGGCCCTGCGGGAAGAATTCGGTAAGGAACAGGTCCTGAAAGGGGCCCGCATCGTCGGGTGCCTGCATATGACCATCCAGACCGCCGTTCTGATCGAAACGCTGACGGCCCTTGGCGCGGAAGTGCGCTGGTCGTCCTGCAATATTTTCTCGACTCAGGATCATGCTGCGGCGGCGATTGCGGCCAGCGGCGTTCCGGTCTTTGCCTGGAAGGGCATGAGTGAAGAAGAATTCTGGTGGTGCATCGATCAGACCATCGAAGGCCCGGACGGCTGGAAGCCGAACCTGATCCTGGACGATGGTGGTGATCTGACGATCCGCATGCACGAAAAGCGCCCGGAACTGTTGGATGATGTACGGGGCCTGTCAGAAGAAACCACGACAGGTGTCCACCGTCTGTACGAGATGGAAAAGAAAGGCACGCTGCGCGTTCCGGCCATCAATGTGAATGACAGCGTTACCAAATCGAAATTCGACAACAAATATGGCTGTCGTGAAAGTCTGGTGGATGCCATTCGTCGGGCAACCGATGTGATGATGGCGGGCAAGGTTGCTGTTGTGGCTGGGTATGGTGATGTGGGCAAAGGATCTGCCGATAGCCTGCGCAATGCCGGTTGTCGCGTCATGGTGACCGAAGCCGATCCGATCTGTGCCTTGCAGGCGGCGATGGAAGGCTATGAGGTTGTGACCATGGACAAGGCTGCATCACGGGGCGATATTTTCGTCACCGCGACGGGCAATGTCGATGTCATCACCGTTGACCATATGCGCGCCATGAAGGACCGGGCGATTGTCTGCAATATCGGTCACTTTGACAGCGAAATTCAGGTCGAAGCCCTGCGCAATATGAAATGGGACAATATCAAGCCCCAGGTCGATCAGATTGAATTTTCAGACGGCAAGAAGATCATCCTGCTGGCCGAAGGCCGTCTGGTGAATCTGGGCTGTGCGACGGGTCATCCCAGCTTTGTGATGAGCGCGTCATTCTCCAACCAGGTTCTAGCCCAGATCGAATTGTGGCTGCGCAGCGCGCAATACGAAAAGAAAGTCTATGTGCTGCCCAAGCATCTGGACGAGAAGGTTGCGGCCCTGCATTTGGCCAAGGTCGGCGCGGAATTGACGGTGCTGTCAAAGGAACAGGCCGATTATATCGGTGTTGATGTGGCGGGCCCGCACAAGCCGGAAGCCTATCGTTATTAACACCGCATCACGCGGTCGCGTGAGCGGAAATAAAAGCATCACGCGGTCGCGTGAGCGGAAATAAAAGCATCACGCGGTCGCGTGGGCGCTTAATCTAACAAGGGCGGCTGCCTTCGGGCATGCCGCCCTTGTTGTTTCAACGATTGCGGCTCTTTTCGTTCCGGGCAAAATTAGCATACAGTTTCCATCGGTTTCCGGCAGTCTTGCCATTGCAGGCCGTTCAAAGGGGGATTGTGCATGATATGGCAAATCGCGGCGGTCGCGGGGGGCGTGTTGACAGTGGCGGTGTTGGTTTTGTTAGCCCGCAACCTGCGTCACAGTCAGGCCCTTAGGGAAGAAAAAGCGACACTGCGCGACCATCTGAATGCATCCCCTTTTGCGTGCCTTATTCTTCAATCAGAGGGATGGTGGCTGAACCAGAAAGCCCAGGAACTCTTAAATCACCCAGACCAAAGCCCTATCGATACGCCGACCCTGTTGGCGTGCATCAATGCCGCACAGCAACAGGCCTTATCCGACTGTCTGGACGCCCTGCGTTACGACCAGAAGCCCTTTTCGCAAAGCTTGGAAACGTCGGGTTTGCAGCGCGCTGTTTATGTAACCGGGATGTGGTCGAATTCCTGTGCGGTTCTGTGGATGCAGGATGAGGGGGCGACGCTGATGTTGACGGAGCGCATGGCTGAAATGGAACACCAGGCGCTGTTTCTGGAAAAACTGCTGGATGCCGTCCCGATGCCAATCTGGTGGCGCGATCCTCAGTCGCTGGATCTGTCCGGGTCGAACAATGCCTATAATACCTTGTTGGGGGTTGGTGATGACCCCAGCCGGGCGCGGGACCTGGCGCGCCTGGCCCAGCGCACAGGCATGGCACAAACGGAAAGCCGTCATCTGGTGCTGGATGGCAGTCGGGTTGCCATTGATGTGACGGAAGCTCCGGTCCAGGGATTTCCAGGTGCGGTGGTTGGGATCGGCCGGGATATGACGGCCCTTGAAAACCTGCAAATGTCCCTGGCCGAGCATATCTCTGTGCAGGATCAGGTGTTGGAGCGATTGACCTCCGCAATTGCGATTTACGGGCCGGATCGCCGCTTGAAATTCTACAATATGGCCTATGCTGAAATGTGGTCCCTGACGCCGGAATTTCTGGACAATCAGCCCAGCGTCAGCACGGTGCTGGAAACGCTCAGACAGCGTGGGATTATTCCAGAAACATCAGACTTTCCGGCCTATAAGAAATCACGGGAGGCATTGTTCACCCATTTGATCGATGCGCGCGAAGACATGATCCATCTGCTCAACGGGCGGACGGTGCATGCCATCATTTCCCCGCATCCATTGGGGGGGCTGATCTATCAGTATCAGGATGTGACCGACCAATTGGCCCTGGAAACATCCCATAATGAATTGATCGCGGTCCAGCGGTCGACCCTTAATTCTCTGTTCGAGGGGGTTTGTGTCTTTGGGCGCGATGGCCGCCTGAAGCTGTTCAACAGTGTGTTTGCCAATATGTTTGATCTGGATATCGACTGGTTGGCCCAAAGCCCGCATATCTCTGCTGCGGCGGAAAAGGCCAAGGGAAAATTGCTGATTGAAGGCGATTGGGACGGCCTGAAGCAAAGAATCATAACCCGAATTTCAGAGCCAAAGGCACGCCAGGGCCGCATGCTTTTAAGCGATATGCGGGTGCTGGATTATGCCTATGTTCCGCTGCCCGATGGGCAATGTCTTCTGTTATATCTGGATGTGACCGATACGACCCGCGTTGCCGAGGCACTGCGCGAGCGCAATCGTGCCCTTGAAAATGCAGATCTGCTGAAAAGCCAATTCATTGCCAATATGTCCTATGAACTGCGCACGCCCTTAAACGCGATTATGGGGTTTGCAGAGCTGTTGAAGATGGAAATGTTTGGCCCCTTGTCGGATCGGCAAAGCCTGTATGTTGATGATATCCTCTCAGCCTCAACCGATCTTTCTGAGCTGATTGGGGAAATTCTGGATCTTGCCGCGGTTCAGGCCGGTTTCATGGAATTGGACCTGCAAAAGGTCGATATTGCCGTCGTAATGCAGGATATTGTTCAGGTGCGGATAGGCAGCAATCCTGCGGATCAGAAAGCTGTTGTTTTTGACGCGATCCACCCGGCACCGATCCTGGCGGATATCCGGCGCATCAATCAGGCGCTGAATTGTTTCATGGATGATGCGCTTTACGTGCTGGATCGGCGCGACACCCTGTCCGTTGCCGTTGCGCATATGGAGGATCAGCAGATCTGTCTGACCATGACTGTTCCGATCCGGAATTTTGACGAACCATCCTGGGCTAAGTCCATTTGCGGCCTGACAGAAAAGGGAATGTTAGAACCTTCGCTGGCGACGGGTGCTGACATCGGGATCAGCCTTGCGCGGTCGCTGATTGCGGCACAGGGTGGGTCCCTGTCAATGACAGACGATAGCCAGACACTGATCTGTACGTTCCCCGCCTGCCCAGCGGATGTTTAGCGAACCGTGCACCACACTATAGGGTTAGTTACCCGGAACCCCCTGTGTCGTGGAATATTCGAAATGCAGCGGCTCATCGGGATAGACAATGCCATGAATGGTGTGCGCGGCCGCCGCCGCATCGGCGAATCCTTGGAGGATCAGCTTCAGCTTACCGGGATACAAGGCAACATCCCCAATGGCAAACAGGCCCGGAATGGCGGTTTCACAACTGGTACGGTCCACCAGGATCGTGTTCTTTTCCACCGCAAAGCCCCAGTCGGCAATCGGTCCCAGCTTCGCCGCCAGACCGAAAAAGGGCAGCAGAATATCCGCGTCCAATGTGCGTTCGCCGCCATCGAAATCTTTCACCGTGACGCCTGATAGGACCCCGTTCTCCCCAACCAGACCGCTGAGCTGATAGGGTGTGACCAGTTCCAGTTTGCCTTGGTCGACCCAGGCCTGCATGCGGTCGACCATATCAGGTGCGGCGCGGAATTTGTCGCGACGATGGACGACATAAACCTTCTGTGCGACCTCTGGCAGGGAGACCGCCCAGTCGACAGCAGAATCGCCCCCGCCTGCAATGACGATGCGCTTATCGCGGAAATCTTCCCGTCGCTTGACCATATAGAAGACGGATTTGCCTTCATAATCCGCCAGATGATCCAACGGAGGGCGGTTTGGACCAAAGGCCCCGCCCCCGGCAGCGATGATAACCGCCTTGCAGCGGAATTGCGTTCCCTTGGATGTCGTCAGGTCAAAGCCGCCATCGGGTCGCACGACCAGTTCGGTGACCTGTTGGTTGACGTGATAGACCGGCTTGAACGGGGCTGCCTGTGCCTCCAGTTTCTCAATCAGCACCGCGCCTTCAATCCGGGGATGGGCGGGGATGTCGAAGATCGGCTTTTCAGGATAAAGCGCAGTGCATTGCCCCCCGACTTCTTCCAAAGAATCAACGACATGGGCGCGAATTTTCAGCATGCCCAATTCGAAAATGGCAAATAATCCAACAGGTCCGGCACCAACAATGACCACGTCGGTTTCAATCGGCGGGTTTTTCGGTGTCGTCTGATCGGTCATATCTGAATTCCTAGCAATGATATCTGGGCAGGGGTGTCTTGGGTTCGTCGCATTCGGGTGATAAGAAAGGTGCCAGACCCAACCCGTCAAGTGTTCTGACGTCGAAATGTGCCGGAAAATCACACTCGCCTTTGCGGAGAATCTCCTCTAACGCTATGGTTTCATATTGGAATTGGGATTTATGACAGGCGATCGCTCTCAACAGATTGACGCGTTTCTGGCAACTGCGGGCTGGTCCGGTGCGGCCCATGATACGTTGGCCGATGATGCCTCTTTTCGGCGGTATGAACGTGTCCGGCTTTCCGACAGGCAGGCCGTGCTGATGGACGCCCCGCCCGATAAGGAAGACACGCGACCCTTTGTGACGGTGGCGCAGATCCTGCGTGATTTGGGGCTCAGCGCCCCGGAAATCCTGGCGCAAGATGCGGATCAAGGCTTTTTGCTGTTGGAAGATTTGGGGGATGATACCTATACCCGCGTGCTGGCGCGGGGTGGGGACGAAGCGGCGCTGTATGCCCTGGCTCTGGAAACCCTGATCCATTTGCACCAGACATTTCCGGTGCGCGATCAGGTGCCCCCCTACACGATTGATAAAATGATGTCGGAAGCGACGCTTTTGATCGATTACTTCTGGCCTGCGATCAAGGGTCAGCCCTGTCCGGAATCCGAACGCGTCCTGTTTCAGGGATTGTGGCGCAATGCCTTGGCCCATGCTTTCGCCGTGCCGTCCAGTCTGGTTCTGCGGGATTATCACGTCGATAATCTGGTCCATCTGCCGGATCGTGACGGGGTTGCCGCATGCGGTCTTCTGGATTTTCAGGACGCGGTCATTGGGCCGATCAGTTATGATCTGGTCTCCCTTTTTGAAGATGCCAGACGGGATGTACCGCTGGACATGGCGAAAGCGCTGATGCGGCGCTATTTTCTGGCCTTCCCGGCCTTGCCCCCGGAGGCCTTGGCGCTGTCCTATGCCGTGATGGGCGCGCAACGGGCGACCAAGATCATCGGGATTTTCACGCGGCTGGATCGACGGGATGGCAAGCCCGGCTATCTGCGCCATATACCGCGTACCTGGCGTTGGCTGGATGGGGGGCTATCCCATCCGATGCTGCGGGATTTGAAATCCTGGTATGATCTGCATTTCCCGCCGGACCTGCGCATCGCGCCAGACAGCCAGCCAGGGACCCTGAAATGACAGCGCCAGTGTCCCCCGCAATCACGACCGCAATGATATTGGCCGCTGGGTTTGGGAAGCGCATGCGTCCCCTGACAAAAACCCGGCCAAAGCCACTTGTTGAATTATGCGGGTCGCCTCTGATCGATTGGACGATGGCGCGGTTGCGGGCGGGCGGCCTGACGCGGTTTGTGGTGAACAGCCACTATCTGGGCGATCAGATCGCGGCCCATTTCAAGAATCAGCCTGACGTGACGCTGTCCCCGGAAGAGGTCATTCTGGAAACCGGCGGCGGTGTGAGAAAGGCGCTGTCAGCCTTGGGGTCTGCCCCTTTTATCACGGCGAATGCTGATATCGTCTGGCTGGATGGCCCGACCCCTGCTGTTGCACGCATGGCTAAAGCATTTGATCCAGACGTAATGGATGTGCTGTTGCTGCTGCATCCGGTGACAACGGCGGCGGGGGATTACACGGGCGTTGGTGATTATACGCTGGATCAGATGGGGGTGGCGGCACGCCGTGTTGAACAGGCCGTTGTGCCCTATCTTTATGCCGGAGTGTCGGTGATGACGCCTGGTATGTTCGAAGGCGCACCTGAAGGATCGTTTTCCTTGAACTGGGTTTTCGACAGGGCGGAACAGGCAGGCCGATTATATGGGCTGGTTCATGATGGGGAATGGTATCATATCGGCACGCCACAGGCCTTGCAGGAGACCCAATGGGTAATCGCGCGCGGGCACACCAAATCCAACACCAGATGATGCTTGTTGCGGTCCTGCGAGTCCCGGTAGTCTTTTACCTGTGAAACACCAATCGCTGTACACAATCGCGCCCGATCGGGCTTTCGTGGACGCCTTGGCGCTGGGTCTTCTGGCCCGGGCAGGCGACGATCCCCTGGCTTTGTCTGATATGTTGGTTCTATTGCCGACACGTCGGGCCTGTCGGTCGCTGCGCGAAGCGTTCCTGCGTCAGGCGGATGGCAAGGCGATGCTGTTGCCCCGGATGCAGCCCGTTGGCGATGTGGATGAGGAAGAACTGGTCCTGACCGCCCCTGGTTCCGCCGCCGGTGCCCTGGCGGAACTGACCGATCTGCCCCCGGCGATATCTGAAACAGAGCGCCTGTTACTGTTGACCGGTCTGGTAAAGGCACAGCGCAACCAGCAGGCCAAATCGGACCCGGCGCTGGACCCGATCGGCCCGGATCAGGCGCTGCTTCTGGCCCGCGAATTGGGGCGGCTGTTGGATCAGGTTCAGACGGAGGGGTTAAGCCTGGATCGGCTGGATGGGCTGGTGCCCGAACTATATGCCGACCATTGGGGTGTGACGCTGGATTTCCTGAACATCATCCGCACGGCATGGCCCGCGCATCTGGCGGAAAGCGGCCTGATGGATCCGGCAGAGCGTCGCAATCGCCTGCTGTTGTCCCAGGCGGAATTGTGGCGCGAATCCCCGCCGACCCATCCAGTCATCGCGGCAGGGTCGACAGGGTCCATTCCCGCTACAGCGCATCTGATTGCAACGGTTGCCAATTTGCCCCAGGGCATGGTCGTTCTGCCCGGTTTGGATCGGGTTCTTGCCCAAGAGGATTGGGGCGCAGTCGTCGAAGATGCGACCCATCCCCAGCATGGTATGGCCGTGCTGTTGGAGAAGCTGGAGGTAACCCGTGCGGATGTGCTGGATTGGCCCGATGCGGGCACCGGTCCGGATCGGACGGCCCGGGTGCGGTTGATCGCGGAGGCTTTGCGCCCGGCGTCAACGACGGAGCGCTGGCGTGGCTTGGCGGAGTCCGGCGGGTTGGATGAATCGGCCTTCGCGGATGTGCAATGGCTGGCTGCCCCATCGCAATCGGCAGAGGCGGAAATGGCCGCGCAATGCCTGCGGGAGGTCTTGGAAACCCCCGGCAAGACCGCAGCCTTGGTGACACCGGATCGCATTCTGGCCCGTCGGGTGGCGGCGCAATTGGATCGTTGGGGGATTCAGATCGATGATTCCGCTGGTCGCCCGCTGGCTCAGACGGAGGCGGGTCGGTTTTTCGTCCTGACGGCAGAGGCGGTTCAGAAGCGATTGGCCCCGGTCGCCCTGTTGGCCCTGTTAAAGCATCCGATGGCGGCATTGGGCGGGCAGCCTGGCGATTTGCGGAAGGCGGTGCGGCATCTGGAAGTCACTGGATTGCGCGGGCCAAAGCCTGCAGGTGGGCCACAGGGCCTGCGCCGGGCCCTGATCGCACGACGCCAGGAAACCCGCAAGCCGCCCAGTGAGGAGTCCATTCAAGCGGCGCTGGGAACCGTGGATGCGATTGAAGCCGCCCTGCAGCCCCTGCTGGCCCTGATGGCGGGGGGTGACATCGGTTTTGATGATCTGCTGACCGCCCATATCCAGGCCGCAGAGGCGCTGGCTGCGACACAGGATAGCCCCGGTGCCGATGCCCTGTGGCGCGGTGAAGATGGGGAGATGCTGGCTGATTTCATCGCTGATCTGATGCCCGCCGCCCCCCTGTTGGGTGCGGTTGGTCCAGGGGATTATGTCGCCCTGATCGATGCGCTGATGGCAGGCAAAACGGTGCGCCCGCGCTATGGCGCGCATCCCAGACTGGCCATTCTGGGACCGCTGGAAGCCCGTTTGCAGCACGCTGATCGCCTGATCCTGGCAGGATTGAACGAAGGGGTATGGCCGCCGGAACCGGGGGATGATCCCTGGATGTCGCGTGCGATGCGCAGTGCCTTTGGCCTGCCCCCGCATGAACGGCGCATTGGTCTGTCGGCGCATGACTTCGCCCAGGCCTTCGCCGCGCCAGAGGTTGTTCTGCTGCGGTCAGAAAAGACCGGTGGGCAACAGACAGTGCCCGCCCGCTGGCTGGAGCGTCTGGCAACGGTGACGGAGCGGCTGGGTCTGGATCCTATCCTGCCCAAGAATAACACGGACAGCCGGCAGCGTATGGACTGGCAACGTCATCTGGACAGCCGGGATCGCCTGCCGATGTTGCAGCCGCCCGCACCACGTCCCCCCGTTGACAAGCGCCCCCGCAGGCTGTCGGCGACGCGCATTGAAACGCTGATGCGCGACCCGTATTCGATCTTTGCCAGTCGCATCTTGAAATTGGATGTGCTGGACCCGTTGGAAAGTGATCTGGGCGCGGCGGATAAGGGAAACATGATCCATTTGGCGCTGGACCGGTTCACCCGCGATTATCCTGATCATTTGCCCCCTGATGCCGCCGCCCGGCTAATAGAGATTGGACGAGACGTCTTTGGGCAGGAGGCATTGGCACGCCCCACTGTGCGGGCCTTCTGGTGGCCACGGTTTGAGCGGATCGCGGTATGGTTCCTGGCTCAGGAAGCAGCAAGACGCCCGAGACTGGCGCAAAGCTATACAGAGATCAGCGGGAAGATTGAAATCGCAGCCCCTGCTGGCCCGTTCCTGCTGACAGCCGAAGCGGATCGCATCGACCGGTATCGCGATGGCGGTTATGCCATTCTGGATTACAAGACCGGCACCATGCCCAACAAAAAGGCCGTAGGGGCCCTGACAGCCCCGCAATTGCCCTTGGAGGCTGCAATATTGAAGAACAGGGGGTTTCTGGACATTCCGCCAGGTCCCATTGTTGAATTGGCCTATTGGAAGCTAAGTGGGGGCGAACCGGCGGGATCGATTCAGATCAATGATGCGGCTGATCCTGATGAATTGGCCCAATTGGTGCGCGACAAGCTGACCGCGCTGATCGCGGCCTATGATGATCCAGACACGGCCTATCCGTCTGTGCCGCGCCCGGGGGAGGCCCCGCGCTTTAACGATTATGCGCATCTGGCCCGTATTAAGGAATGGTCGCTGGGTGGCGATGCGGACGGGGGTGAGTCATGACAGACCCAAGGCCCGATCCCAATCTGACCCAACGCCGTGCTGCGGATCCGAAATCCAGCGTCTGGGTTGCGGCCAGCGCTGGCAGTGGCAAGACAAAGGTTCTGACCGACCGGGTTCTGGCCCTGTTGGTCGATGGGGCCAAGCCGGATGGATTGCTGTGTGTCACCTTCACAAAGGCCGCCGCCGCAGAAATGGCGAACCGCATTCACCGTGAATTGTCAAAATGGACTCGCATGGATGAAGGGGCGTTGAGCACCGCAATCCGCAATCTGGATGGTGGCACAGTGACACCGCAGAAACTGGCGCGGGCCCGACGCCTGTTTGCCCAGGTGTTGGATCTTCCAGGCGGGTTGCGCATCCGCACCATTCACAGTTTCTGCCAGTCGGTTCTGGGCCGCTTCCCGCTGGAGGCCCGCGTCGCACCGAATTTTGAGGCGATGGATGAGCGCCAGGCGGCGGAAGCGATGGAATTGGCGCGCGATACCGTGTTGGGCGCTGCAGAGGGTAATGCGACCTTGAATGCCGCGTTGACGGCGGTGACGGCGCGGGCGGCAGAAGGCACATTCTCCGATCTGATGGCGGGGCTGTCCAGACATCGCGCCTGGCTGGCGCCGGATGCCCTGCGGCGCGTTGGCGGGTTGGATGGGGCAATTGCGGCCCTGCATCAGGCCTTGGGCGCAGAACCGGGTCTGGATGAAGATCAGGTGATCGATGACGCCTGTGCACCGGGCGTGGCAGACGAAGCGGCATTGCGACAGGCCGCGACGGCTCTGCTGGATTTTGGCACAGGTCCGAATCAGGAAAAAGGGCGCATTATCGCGGCATGGCTGGCCGGGGGTCGCGAAACGCGGATTGCAACATTTGATCGCTATATCGGTGCCTATCTGACCAGAAAGTACGAGCCCTTAAAGACCTTATGTGTGAAGGCGGTGGCGGAAAACAGTCCGGCGACGCCCGATGTGCTGTTGGCGGAACAGGACCGGCTGCTGGCGGTCGATCAACGCCTGCGCCGTCAGGCCACGGCGCGCGCCAGCGAGGGTCTGTTGCGATTGGGTGAAGCGGTGCTGCGGGCCTATGAGGCCAACAAACGGGCGACGGCGCGGCTGGATTATGATGACCTGATCCATTTCACCGGCCGTCTGCTGGCCAGGGATACTGTGCCCTGGGTGCTGTTCAAACTGGATGGCGGCCTGACCCATATGCTGATTGATGAGGCACAGGATACCAGCGCCGATCAGCGCGCCATCATTGATGCGCTGGTCACGGAATTTTTTTCCGGCCAGGGGCGTGCGGAACAGGCCCGAACCCTGTTCGTCGTTGGGGATGCGAAACAATCCATCTACAGCTTTCAGGGGGCAGATCCCGAAGGCTATCGCCAGTGGCGCGACAGTCTGACAAACAGCGCCCAGGCGGGCGGACAGGACATTCGCCGGGTGCCGATGGATATCTCTTTCCGCTCCGTCCAGGCCGTTCTGGACGTTGTAGATTCAACCTTTGCCGAAATGCCCGCCCGTGATGGTGTCGTGGAACCAGATGAACCGGCCTTGAAGCACCATGCCTTTCGCACCGGCTTACAGGGTCGGGTCGAGGTCTGGCCCCCCACGGTTCCCCCAGACACGCAGGATGATGATCTGTTCACCATCCCCAGCCTGGAAGGCGGCAGTTCTGCGGACGCGACTCAGACTTTGGCGGAAGGTCTGGCAGAAACCATCAGTGGCTGGATCGGAAACAAGGAAATCCTGCCTGCCAAGGGTCGCCCGATCCGCGCCGGGGATATCCTGTTTCTGGTACAGCGCCGAACGGTCCTGATCGATGCGCTGGTGCGGGAATTGAAACGCCGCAGCATTCCGGTCGCCGGGGTGGATCGGATCACGCTGACGGAACAGATCGCGGTGATGGATCTGCTGGCGCTGGCCCGCGCCTTGCTGTTGCCCCAGGATGACCTGACCTTCGCCTGTTTGCTGAAATCGCCCTTTGTCGGAATGGATGATGACGACCTGTTTCACCTGGCCACGGATCGCGGCGCGCAAAGCCTGTGGCAACGGCTTTCGGCCCTGAAGGCCCAGAATCCGCGTTTTGCGGCGGCAGCACGCTGGTTTGACGGATTGCTGGATGCCACAGACCGGCTGGCCCCCTATGAATTGTTTCAGCGCGCCTTGATTTCCCCCTGTCCCGGCCCTGGAAAAATGGCGACGGACAGTCAATCCTTTACCGGGCGTCAGGCCCTGGTCGCGCGATTGGGGACGGAGGTTGAAGACCCGCTGGAGGAATTCCTGACCCTGACCCTGGACCATGACCGCACCAATACGCCGTCGCTGGAAGGCTTTCTGGCCTGGTTTGCCCGGGGCAATACGGATTTGAAGCGGGATCTGGAGACGGAGGCCCGTGACGAGGTTCGCATCATGACGGTGCATGGCGCAAAGGGGCTACAGGCCCCGATCGTGATCCTGCCCGACGCCATGACGAAAAGCGGTGCGCGGGGCACCCCCCTGCGCTGGCTGTACCATGACAGTGGCTTGCATCTGCCGATATGGACACCCTCTTCGCGCTATGAGGAACCGGTGGCGGCATCCCTGAAGGAGGCTGAAAAGGCCGCAACGGAACGCGAATACCGCCGACTTCTATATGTCGCCATGACCCGGGCGGAGGATCGGTTGATCGTGACCGGGCGTTTGCCCCGAACCACCCCGCCAGAGGGGAACTGGCATGCGCTGGTGAAAAGCGGGTTGGAGCGCCTGGACGGCACAGTAGAAGCCCCCTTCCTGCCATCGGGTGCAGGTGCTGATGGTGCTGCGATTGGGGGCTGGACCGGTGATATCCAATTGTATGAAACCGGCAATCCCGGCACAGAGACTGACAAGAAACCAGATCGTCCGGATCTGATGGACAAAACTGTGCCCCGCTGGCTGACGGCCGCGCCACCGGAAGAACCGGCCCCACCGCGCCCGCTGACGCCCAGTCGACCTGGACTCCTTGATCCGGCTGTACGCTCCCCCTTGCGGGATGATGATCCCTTGCGCTTCAAGCGGGGAAAGCTGATTCACCGTCTTTTGCAGACCCTGCCCGATCTGCCGTTGGTGGATCGCGAACAGGCGGCAATGCGGTATCTGGCCCTGCCGGCCCATGGTTTGATAGAAGAAGAACAATCCGCCCTGTGGCGGGAAACTGATGGTGTTTTGCGCCATGCCGCCTTCGCCCTCTTATTCGGGCCAGACAGCCGGGCAGAGGTGCCATTGGCGGGGCTGGTGTTACAGTCTGGCGAATCACTGGGCCCGTTTGCGGTTTCTGGACAGGTGGATCGACTGTTGATCGCCAGGAATGAGATCCTTGTCGTGGATTATAAGACCCTGCGGCCCGCCCCGACGGAGGCCAGTGCGGTACCTCGTGCCTACCTGGCACAAATGGCGGGATATCGGGCTATTTTACGGCAAATCTATCCAGACCGTGCGGTGCAATGCGCGCTGGTTTTCACGGAAACACCGCGTCTGGTCGCATTGCCCGACGCGGTTCTTGATCGCGTCGCTTGATTCCAACCCGGCCCCTGCTTAGATTCACCCTGAGCATAAATGAGATGCACAAAGTTAACCCGTAACTGTCCGTCCCGCCGACGCTCCCATTCTGGGAAAAGTCCGCGACGGGAATAAGGAGACGCAGTATGAGCACGGTCAAAGTTTCTGATGACGAATTTGAAAGCAAGGTGTTGCAGGCGGACGGCCCGGTCCTGGTGGACTATTGGGCGGAATGGTGCGGTCCCTGCAAATCCATTGCCCCGGCGCTGGATGAAATTTCCGCTGATATGGATGGCAAGCTGACGATTGCAAAGCTGAATATCGATGAAAACCCCCAAACGCCGACGAAATATGGCGTGCGCGGGATTCCGACCCTGATGTTGTTCAAGGATGGTCAGGTGATTGGCACGAAAGTCGGCGCCGCCCCGAAAAGCGCCCTGCAGGACTGGTTGAATCAGCACGTCTAAGACAGGGGCACGTCTAACACTGGGGAAAGTCCCATAAAAAAACCCCCGCGGATGACTGGTCGCGGGGGTTTTGTTTGGCCGTTGTCGGTCTGGCATAGAGCATCTTGTGTGAGCGCATGCGAACGCATGATGCTCAGTGATGGCCGCCCAGCGGGACACCGTCTTTCAGCACAAATTTTTTGTCGCAATAGCCGCATTCGACATAGCGTTCCGGGCCGATCTGCATATAGACCTTGGGGTGGCCCAGGGCACCGCCGCCGCCGTCGCAACTGACGCGGCTGGTTTCGACGATTTCGGTTTCAGGTTCATTGATCGAAGGCGCTGGCATGGTGCGATGCATCCTCTATCCTAAGAGCACGAGTAAGAGGCCGGGAGACCCCAAACCAAAAGTCCATTTGCGTCAGGCCGGTAATGTCGGTGCTTGCCCCAATCGGCCTGTAGGCCTATCTAAGGGCGCAGGCCGACCATCCCGCCCGTTGTTTCGTTATGACCCAGCCACGCCCCCCCGTGCAAGTGTAAATGGGGCGAATGTGTAAATGGGGTGCAACAGCACAGGGCGGGCTGAACCGGTCCAGACTGAAGCTGAAAGAGGATATCCATGCCGCTAGACACCCATATGCATGTCGATGCCGCCACATCGACCGACCCCGACCTGGCGATTGATGCCAAGGGTCTGACCAAGGTCTATCGCGGACAGGGCAAGTCACAGGACAAATTGGCGCTGGATCATATCGATCTGCAAATCCCGCGCGGCAGCCTGTTTGGGTTGCTGGGGCCAAATGGGGCCGGTAAATCGACCTTTATCAATATACTGGCTGGCCTGGTGACGAAAACGTCCGGCAGCGCCCGGATCTGGGGCTATGATGTGACAGATAATCCGCGCATGGCCAAGGCGTCCATTGGTGTCGTGCCGCAGGAATTGAATATCGACCCCTTCTTCACACCAGAAGAAATGCTGGATGTGCAGGCGGGCCTGTATGGCGTTCCAAAGGGGGAACGACGGACCAAGGAAATCCTGGATATGATTGGGCTGGCAGATAAGCGTGATGCTTATGCGCGCACCCTGTCGGGCGGCATGCGCCGTCGTCTGCTGATCGGCAAGGCGCTGGTTCATAATCCGCCGGTTCTGGTGTTGGACGAGCCGACCGCCGGGGTCGATATCGAATTGCGCCGCCAGCTTTGGGAAAATGTCGTCGCCTTGAACAAGCGCGGCACGACCGTGGTCCTGACCACCCATTATCTGGAAGAGGCGGAAGAACTGTGCGATCATATCGGTATCATCAATCAGGGCAAACTGGTTGCCAATGATGACACCCGCAGTCTGCTGGGACGGCTGGATGCCAAGACCGTGCGCGTCACGGTCCGCGAAACCCTGGCCATCGTGCCGGAAAAACTGGCGCAGATGGGGGCAACGATCCACCCACAGGACGGGACCAGTGACGGACCAACCGTCATGACGGTCGCCTATCGCCCGTCCGCCATGACGGCGGGACAGATCATTTCTGCTGTGACTGAGGCCAATTTGCATATTCTGGACCTGTCGACCGAAGAGACCGATCTGGAAGATATCTTCCTGCAATTGACCAAACACGACTGACCCTGGGGCGGCAGATGATCCTGCGCGGCCTCTGCTGTGTCCTGTTGGCGATCCTGGTCTCAGCCTGCGCGCCACGCGTTGAGGGGTTGGGGCCCCTGATTGAAACCCCCAGACTGGCAAATGATGCCTTCATTATGGCCGATGGGTATCGCCTGCCGGTGCTGGAAACCCTGCCACAGGATGGACCGGTTCAGGCGGTTCTGGTCGCGCTGCATGGCTTCAACGATTATTCTCATGCCTTTGCCAAGGCCGCCCCGATCTGGGCCCAGGCCGGGATTGCCGTTTATGCCTATGACCAACGGGGCTTTGGTGCGACCGAAGGACGCGGCCTGTGGCATGGAACAGACGCGATGGTCAGCGACCTTGCCAGCGCAACACAAATCCTGCGCGCCCGATATCCCAAAATTCCCATTGCGGTGCTGGGGGAAAGCATGGGGGGTGCGGTGGCATTGACCGCGATCACTTCCGACAGCCTGCCCCATCCCGATGTGGACCGCACGATCCTGTCCGCCCCGGCAGTATGGGGCCGTGCCGTTATGCCCTGGTGGCAGCGTTGGCCGCTATGGGCGATGTCCTATACCCTGCCCTGGCTGGAGGTCGCGCCCCAAATTCGCCGGACCCCGTCGGACAATATTCCCATGCTGCGGGCGCTGGCGCGGGACCCGATGATGATCCGGCGCACCAGAATCGATGCGATCCACGGTCTGGTGGACCTGATGGACAGCGCTTATGCCGGGATTCCCCAATTGGGGGATAATGTCCTGCTGTTGTATGGATTGAATGAGGATATCCTGCCCGATACGGCCTGGCAGGGGGCGGTTTCCCGCCTGACACCGGGGGCAGGGTGGCGATTGGCATTGTATGATACGGGCTATCATATGTTGATCCGGGATTTGAATGCGGATCTGGTGATCAGGGATATCACCAGCTTTGTTCTGAATCCCGACTCCCGCCTGCCATCCGGGCGGGAACGTGACGGACTGGACTTGCCCCGGTCGGTGAATTGACAGATTGTGCGCCGGTTAAAATCGGAGGATTGCATGCGGTATTCAGACAATGCGAAACGGTTTGGTGGCATGGGCGACGATGCCTGGGAAATCCATCGGCGTGCCTGGGTCAAGGAAGCGGCGGGGGAACCTGTGATCGTCCTGTCAGCGGGCGAAGAACGCTCTGCCACAACGCCGCCTGCCATTGTCGCCGCTGCGAAACAGGCCCTGGATGCGGGGCGGCATCACTATTCACCCCTGACCGGGTCGGATGCCCTAAAGGCCGCCGTGGCGGCACGTCATCTTGCGCTGACGGGTCAAAGGGTCACGCCTGACAGTTGCTGTATCCTGGCGGGTGCCCAGAATGCCCTGTATTCCGTGCTGGTCTGTCTGGCTGGCGTGGGGGATGAGGTCATTGTCCCCGAACCCTATTATGCCACCTATCCTGGCGTCTGTCGTGCCGGGGGGGCAACCATGGTCACCGTACCCTGTGATCCAGAAGCAGATTTTGTTGTAGATCCTGAGAGAATTGCCGCGGCGATCACGCCCAATAGCCGCGTCATTCTGTTGAACAGCCCGAATAATCCGACCGGCGCGATTTATCCCAAAGCGGTGCTGGAAGCGATTGCGGATCTGGCCAAGAAGCATGACCTGTGGGTGGTTTCGGACGAGGTGTATGCGGATTTCGTTTATGATGCGACCCATGTGGCGATTGGCGCGCTGCCCGGCATGGCGGATCGCACCGTGACCCTGGGGTCGATGTCCAAGGCCTATCGGATGAGCGGCTGGCGCGTTGGTTGGATGGTCGCCAATCCAACCCTGGCCGGGATCATTACGGATATGGCCAGTTGCACGCTGTATGGCATTCCCCCCTTCATTCAGGATGCCGCACTGGCCGCCTTGATCGATGAAACCGGAGAGATTGAATCAGATCGGGCCAGCATGTTGGCCGATTACCGTGCCCGTCGCGATCTGGTCTGTGAGCATCTGGCCAATATTCCGGGCCTGACGCTGCGCTATCCGGCGGCGGGGATGTTTGTCATGGTCGATGTTCGGGGAACCGGTCTGGATGATTTCACCTATGCCGCCCGTTTGCTGGATGAAGAGAATGTCGGGGTGATGACCGGAACAGCCTTCGGGCCCAGCGCAATCGGGCATATCCGTCTGGGCCTTGTGGCTAGTCAGGAGAAACTGGCGGAGGCCTGTATGCGCATTCGGCGATTCACCCTGTCCCTGGCGGCATAAGCCTTAATTCAAGGGCTGGATCGGCTGGCCCTGCATGGCCTGCATCATAAAGGCCCGCCACATCTGGGCGGGATACAGGCCGCCATAGACGCCATCGCTGGCCCTGCCATTGTCGTTGCCCATCCAGATGACCGCAGCCAATTGCGGCACATAGCCAGCAAACCAGGCATCCTTATAGTCCTGCGTCGTGCCCGTCTTTCCTGCGGCAGGGCGGTCCGGCAGGGCGGCGGCCTTGCTGGTGCCCCAGGCGACGGAGGCGCTGAAGACATCATCGGCCATCGCGACGACCTGGGGGGAGAGGATGCGCGCGCCCTGGGTCGTGCCCCGTTCATAAATCACGGACCCATCGGCGGCATCGCGGATACGCCGGATGACATAGGGCGTGGCGGCATATCCCCGACCGGCCAGGGTCGCATAGGCTCCGGCGATCTCCATCGGGCTGACTTCATACACGCCCAAGGCCAGTGAAGGGTCGGGGGACAGCGGCGCAGTAATGCCAAGCCGCCGTGCCATATCAACAACCTTGCCCCGCCCGACGGTTTCCATCGCAGCGACCGCCACTGTATTAATCGATCGCGCGACCCCTTCTCGCAGGCTGACCACACCCCGATGCCCGACCCCCGCATTGCGCGGGGTCCAACCTTCAATCGGCGCGATACGATCATCAATGGGGCTGTCTGGGGTAAGACCCCCTTCAAAAGCAGCCAGATAGACGAACAGCTTAAAGACAGACCCTGGCTGGCGTTTGCCATGTACGGCGCGGTTAAAGGCGGATTTCTGCCGGTTGGCCCCACCCAATAGGGCTGAAACCGCGCCATCGGGCCGCATTGCGACAAAGGCCAGTTCGCCCGCCCCTTTTTCGCGCGCCAGGGGGCCAATTGTGGTCGCAGCGGCCTCTGCGGCGCGCTGCAGGTCCGGCTCCAACGTGGTTTCCACCAGGATGTCGCGGTCCACACCGCCCAGAATATCTGCGGCGCGATCAAAGGCCCATTCCGCCAGCCAGCGCGTCTGCGCCCCTGATGCATCGGTGGCGACAGTTTCAACACGGCTCTGTTTGGCGGCGTCGGCGGTGGCCTGTGTGATGAACCCGGCGCTGACCATATCATTCAGCACTTCGCGGGCGCGGCGGGCGGATTGTTCCGGTGCCCGGAAGGGGTTCAAGGCGGACGGGGCCTTGGGCAGTCCCGCCAGCACGGCGGATTGCCAAAGGCTCAATGCGGCGGCAGGCTTTCCGAAATACCGCCTGGCCGCTGCGTCAACGCCATAGGCACCGGCTCCCAGATAGATGCGGTTCAGATAGATTTCCAGGATCTTGTCCTTGCCATATCGCGCCTCCAGCCAAAAGGCCAACAACGCTTCCTGCACCTTGCGCCGCAAGGTTCGCTCGCGCGACAGGAACAGATTCTTGGCAAGCTGTTGCGTCAGCGTGCTGCCCCCCTCCCGAACGCCCCCGGCGCGCAGATTGCTGACAATCGCCCGGATCACCCCAATTGGGTCGACCCCCGGATGATAATAAAATCGCCGGTCCTCCGTCGCCAGCAAGGCCTGGGGCATGTAGGGCGGCAAGTCGGACAGGCTGACCCGCAGTCCATATAAATCCCCAACCTTCATCAGGGACGCGCCATCAGAGGCGACAATTGTGACGGCAGGCTGGCGATTGTCCTGGGCCAGAACAGTGCTGGGGTTGGGCATGTCCCAGGCAAACCAGCCTATGACACCTGCACCCAGCACCAGTCCCCAGATGATCAGGGACACAAATCCCCGAACGACGCGGGGCCAGCGCCGGGGTTCCCGGCTGCCGCCGCCCCGACGCAGGGCGGGTATCTTCCTTTTTCCGGTTTTTGTCTGCTTCGATTGCGCAGGCGCAGCTTTCCGGGGCGCAGCCTTTTTCGCACCGGATTTGCGGGGGGATGATTTCTTGCCGGTCTGTCGGGTCATAGGGCCGATATAGCGTATCACATCAGAAAAATCGCGATATATTGTGGGGGGTTGGTCGAATTTTTTCTGAAAATCAGGGAGAATTGGGCTAACTTTGAATTGGTGTTGTTCTAGAAAAAGGCATAGAGTATTGTGATTACGGTTGAATTTGATCCGTTGCGATGCAACATCAGGATCAAATCACGAAGGAGACTGTCGGATGCCCGACGATCAGACCGGTAAGACTGTCACAGATGGGACTTTAGAGGCAGCAGGAAGCACTCCTGGTGTCCAGCGCCCCTATGCCGATGCCCTGTTGCGGTTAAAGCAGGTCGGCTTGCGCCCGACACGCCAGCGCATGGCTTTGGCGAAACTTCTGTTTGATGGCGGCGATCAGCATATCACGGCGGAAGATCTGCACGGGATGGCCCGCAAGGCGACGGTGAAGGTCTCTTTGGCGACGGTTTACAACACGCTGCATCAATTTACCGAATCCGGGCTGCTGCGCGAAGTCGTGGTGGGTCCTGGTCGCTCTTACTTCGACACCAACACCCATGCACACCATCATTTCTATGTGGAGCCTGTGGGGGAACTGGTGGATATCCCCGTCGATTCGGTGGAATTGAGTCGTTTGCCCACGCCCCCCGACGGGACCGTGATGGATCGCGTTGATGTCATTATCCGTGTGACACGGCCGTGAGTTTGGTAAGCGTTCCGTAACAAAATCATCCCAATATTTTCTAGTTTAGAATTGTTTTAAACTGTTGACGTGGGTTTTCCCTGCGCTAGGATATCTGTGTCCCGACGTAATCGGGGCGTTAGACGCCCTTGCGGCGGTTAGCGGATAGTACACCACGTACATTGCCCTTTTCTGTTTGGTTGGGCGGTGTTCAACGGATCAGGAGGATGATCATGTCCCTTAAAGGCAGCAAAACCGAAAACAATCTGAAAGACGCGTTTGCGGGCGAAAGCCAGGCAAACCGCCGCTATCTCTATTTCGCCCAAAAGGCGGATATTGAAGGCTATAACGACGTCGCCGCCGTTTTCCGCTCAACGGCGGAAGGTGAAACCGGCCACGCCCATGGCCATTTGGAATATCTGGAAGAAACCGGCGACCCGGCAACGGGCGAGCCGATTGGCGAAACCTCGCTGAATCTGAAAGCGGCCATCGTTGGCGAAACCCATGAATACACGGATATGTATCCGGGCATGGCGCGCACGGCCCGCGAAGAAGGCTTTGACGAGATCGCCCAATGGTTCGAAACCCTGGCGAAGGCTGAAAAGTCTCACGCCGGTCGTTTCCAGAAAGCATTGGACTCGATGGACTAAGTGTCTGTCAGAAGGGGGCGGTAGCGGCAAATTCCGGTACCGCCTCTCTTCTCTTTGCTCGTAAAGAGCTCTCTTATTCAGTCTTGAAATCAGGAGACGGAAATGCGGGAAGGCAGTTTGGACGCGCCAATGCGCCATCCAATCGGGTGGGATGATCCGGATTTCTATGACGAGGAAAAGCTGGATGCGGAATTGCGCCGGGTGTTTGACATCTGCCATGGCTGCCGCCGCTGCTTTAACCTGTGTGACAGCTTCCCGCGGCTGTTCGACCTGATCGATGCCGCGCCGTCGGAAGAGTTGGACACGGTTGATTCTAAAGATTTCAAACCGGTCGTGGATGCCTGCACCCTGTGCGACATGTGTTTCATGGTGAAATGCCCCTATGTCCCGCCGCACGAATTCAATCTGGATTTTCCCCATCTGATGCTGCGCTATCGGGCGGTGGAAAATAAGAAGGGCCTGCGCGGCGGACTGGAAGCGCAACTGACCAAGACCGACCGCAATGGCAAGCTGGGAACATCCTTAGCCGGCTTGGCGAATTGGGCAACAGATCGCGGCAATGGATTGACCCGGGGCGTGATGCAATCGGTCGCGGGGGTCCATAAGGACGCGGCCCTGCCACCGTTTGCGGGCAAGACCCTGGTGGATATGGCGAAGGATTTCCCGAAGGCTGATCCGACAGGTCCTGGCGCCGGCCAGAAGGCCGTGATCTATGCCACATGCTATGGCAATTACAACACGCCCCAGATTGGCGAGGCTGCGATGAAAATCCTGGCCAAGAACGGGGTGGAATGCGAGGTCGTCTATCCGGAATGCTGTGGCATGCCGCAAATGGAACAGGGCGATCTGGGCACCGTTGCGGGTAAGGCGAAAAATGTTGCCAAGGCCCTGCGCCCCTATATCGATCAGGGATATGATGTGATTGCCCTGGTGCCATCCTGCGCCCTGATGCTGAAATTCGAATGGCCGCTGCTGGTTCCAGAGGATCCGGATGTGAAGGCCTTGTCCGGGGCGTCGCACGATATCTCGGAATATGTCGTCGCGCTGTCCAAACAAAAGGGTCTGGCAGAAGGGTTGCAGCCTCTGGATGGTCCGATCTCCATTCATATCGCCTGTCATGCGCGGGCTCAGAATATGGGCCAGAAGGGGGCTGAACTGGCCCGCCTGATCCCCGACACCCGCATTGCGGCGGTGGAGCGCTGTTCCGGCCATGGTGGTTCATGGGGGATAATGAAGGACACTTTCGATGTCGGCATGAAGGTTGGAAAACCGGTCTTCAAGCAGATGCAATCTAAGGGCAAGGCGAAATATATCGCATCAGAATGTCCTCTGGCGGGTCTGCATATTGAACAAGGCATCGCCGCCGCCCCGGAAACGCCGGAGGGGGAGGGTGAATATACAAAACCCGAACTGGCCGCCCACCCGATTGTGCTGTTGGCAAAATCCTATGGATTGATGTGAGCGCCAAGCTTACCAAATTGAAAGTCAGAGCAAACAGATGGAATACATGATGAAAACTGAGATCACCAAAGCCGATATCCTGCCCCTGCCGGACTATATCAAGGTTCGGAAAGAGCGCCATGCCGCGCTGATCGCGCTGAAGAAGATGCGCCGCATCGAAATTGGCCCGGTCGCGACCTGCTATTTCGAAAACTACGACACGATGCTGCATCAGGTGCAGGAAATGCTGTATATCGAAAAGGGCGGGGACGAGCAGGTTGAGGATGAACTGCGCGCCTATAATCCGATGATTCCAAAGGGGAAGGAGCTGACCGCCACGGTGATGTTCGAAATCGATGAACCGATCCGCCGCAAGAATTTCCTGTCGCGCCTGGGTGGGGTGGAAAACACCATGTTCATCCGCTTTGGCGATCATGAGGTTATGGGCGTCCCGGAAGAAGATCTGGACCGCACCACCGCCGACGGCAAGGCATCATCGGTTCAATTCATCCATTTCCCCTTCACCGATACCCAGATCGCGGCCTTCAAGTCGGCGGCGCAAGTGCTGGTCGGTTTCAGCCACGACCAATATGGCCACATGGCCGTCCTGACCGACGCGTCCCGCGACGCCCTGGCGAAGGATTTTGGGTAGGGGTTACAAAGGTGGCCACTGTCTGGATGTATGGACTAAGGCCAAAATCCAGACAGTCGTCCCGTTCACTTCATAAATCACGCGAAAGTGCTTCTCTAGGATAAGTTCTCTCGTGCCACTTATGAGCCCCTGGGTGCCCATTGTTGGAAAATCGATCAGTTTGGAAACAACCTCAACCAACCGATCATCTAAAGTGATCGCGGCGGATGGATTATCAGCGGCGATGTATTCAAATACCGCCAAGCGGTCTTTCTCTGCCTCTGGAGTCCAAATTATCTCCATTAATTTTTAGGTACCAACGTGTCTCTCAGCACCTGCTTCCGACTCTCGAATTCTGAATTGGTCGCTGTGTGCGTTTTTCCGGATTTAGCGGCGACTGATTGCCGTGCTGCTGAGACCTTTCTTTCCAGATAGGCTTCGTAACCCGCCTTTTCCTTTTGTTGCTCAATGAAATCGCGCATCAACTCGCGAACGACTTGTGATGCCGGGCGGTGCGTTGCCTCTGCCGCCTGTTTAAAGGCTGCATGTAGATCTGGTTCCAGCTTTAGCGTAAATACGGAATCCTTCTGCATAGCACGCTCCTTCGTCAGAAAAGATCATGACGAAGTATATACTTTATCAGTATGCGAATTAAAGGACCTTCTACTGCAGCACCTCGCCGGGATCGATGCCCCAGACGTCGTTGCGGTCCAGCCAGCCGTCATAGCCTTCGACAGTGACCAGGCACCAATCGGGTTCGCACAGTTCGATGCGGGCAACCATGCCCTGGGCCAGGCGCGCGACAGCGGGAGACGCGGCGGCTGACAGGCGGCGAAGGGTGGTTTCCGGTGCCGTGACGATCACCGTCCGCCGGGAGCTTAACAGTGCGAAATGGACCCAGCCTTCATCCCCCTCCCAATCGCGAATTTTCCGCCACTTATCGAATTCTGCGATGACCTGAACCGGCATATCCATGCGATGATAGACCCACCGAATGGGGTAATCCACGCCGGGGCCGGTTCGGGCATTTGCTTCTGAGGCCTTGATAGAGACCATACGGGGCACTGGCTGGCCGCTGGATTGCGCTGCCAGCGGGCCTGGCGCAAGGGCCAAGGTCAAAAGCAAAGAGAGAAGTGTGAAAATGCGGCGCATGTTTTCCTTAAGGGAGTGACAAGCAGGGTCAATCGGTTTCCTATAGCGTGATTCTCCTATAAAGAAAGCGTTGGACCTTGGTTCATAGCGACGCAGGACCGTATCAGGCTGGTTTTTGACTCAAAATCAGTGTTTTTGAACTGAGAATTACGACTGAAACAATAAAGCCCGTCGCTTGCGCCAGATTGCGGAACAAACGGGCGGGGCAGTGTTAGGGAACGGATGGAATTGTCATGACGTATAGGAAGCCGAAAGTCATCGTCACGCGCAAGCTGCCGGATATCATTGAAACCCGGATGATGGAGCTGTTTGATTGTGAGCTGAACCTGGTTGATGAGGCTTTTACCCGCGACCAGATGCTGGATGCGGTTTCGCGCGCGGAAATTCTGGTCCCAACTGTAACCGACAAGATTGACAAAGACATACTGGATGCGGCTGGCGACAGCCTGAAAATGATCGCCAGTTTTGGCACCGGCGTGGACCATATTGATTTCGCCATCGCCCGCAAACGTGGCATCGTTGTGACCAATACCCCAGATGTGCTGACCGAAGACACCGCTGATATGACCATGGCGCTTATCCTGTCGGTTCCCCGCCGTCTGGTGGAAGGGGAGCAATTGGTGCGCGAGGGCAAATGGACAGGATGGAGCCCAACGGGAATGTTGGGCCATCGTATTCATGGCAAGCGGCTGGGCATTATCGGCATGGGTCGGATCGGCACCGCCGTTGCGCGCCGGGCCAAGGGGTTTGGCCTGTCTGTCCATTATCATAATCGCAACCGGGTGGCCGAAGACGTCGAACACGCGCTGGAGGCGACCTTCTGGTCGTCCCTGGATCAGATGATTGCGCATATGGATATCCTGTCGATCAATTGCCCCCATACGCCTGCAACCTATCATTTGTTGAATTCACGCCGCCTGGATCTGATGAAAAGCCATGCCTATGTGGTGAACACGTCGCGCGGGGAAGTCATCGACGAAGGGGCCCTGGTCAAGGCGCTGTCCCAGGGACAGATCGCCGGTGCGGGCCTGGATGTTTATGAAAATGAACCCGCCGTGAATCCAAAATTGATCAAGCTGTCAAATGTCGTTCTGTTGCCGCATATGGGCTCTGCAACGATTGAGGGCCGGATCAATATGGGAGAACGCGTTATCATCAACATCAAAACCTATGTCGATGGGCACAATCCCCCGGACCGGGTTATCGATACAATGTTCTAGGACTGTATTACAGTGACCTTGAGGTGTAGTTTTAAAAGGTTGGAATTTTTATTCTCTTTTTGCTTGCATAAATCTCAGGCTCAGGTCACCTAAGGTCATGAGCGAAAATTCACAACCCGCGCCGTATTCCTCCCCCCAGCGCGCATCTGGGCAATCCGGCCTGTCGTGGTTTTTTAGCCGGTTCAACCGACACACCCATGAGCTATTCCGTCTTGCCGGGCCGGTGGTTATCAGCCGTGCCGGCATTCTGACCCTGGCGCTGACCGATACCATCATGTTGGGGCCATTGGGGGCGGAAGAAGTGGGTCGTTATGGCCTGGGAACCTCTGCTTTCATCCTCTTGCTGGTCTGTGGCATCGGATTGATGTTCGGAACTGTGGTGGAAACCAGCCACTTGCGCGGTGCGGGTCGGGTTGCAGAAACCGGACAGGTTTGGCGTCGTGCACTGCCCTATGGCATCGTCCTGGGTATTGTCGGCGTTGTTATGACACAGTTCGCTGAAACCTATTTTCTGCTGGTCGGACAGGATCCCCACCTCGCGAAAATCAGCGCCAGTGTGACCCATATTCAGGGGATCGGTCTGTTGCCCCTGATGATTTATATGGCCAGTAATTACTACCTGGAGGCGATGGGGCGACCGGTCCCAGGCATGATCATTGTCTGGGGTGTCAATCTTGTGAACATCCCTCTGAATCTGTGGCTGATCCATGGCGGGTTGGGGGTAGAAGGGGCAGATGGTGCCGCCCTGGCGACCACGATCTGTCGCACCCTGATGATGATCGGGGTGACAGGATATGTCTGGTATCTGGGCGGTCGTCAGGAATATGGCATTCGCCAGCGTCCTCAGCCTGGTTGGATTGCTGGCGGGAAGGTCATGCGCCGACACGGCTATGCCGCAGGTCCTGCCTATGCCGCGGAAAGCGGGGCGTATCATGTATTGCATATCTATGCCGGTTGGATGGCCGCGAACGAGCTTGCCTCGTTTACCGTGAATATGAATCTGTTATCGATGATCTTCATGATATCGCTGGGCATCGCCAATGCGACAGCGGTTCGCGTCGGGGTTGCCCATGGTCGCCGGGACTGGCCGGATCGCGCCCTGGCGGGCTGGACGGGCATGTTCTGGAACATGGTCCTGTTACTTCCCATAGCCGTTATCCTATGGTTCCTGCCTGAACAGACCATGGCCTACATGTATCAGATCACCGATGAAAAACTACTGCATGTCATGGCGCCCGCAACCATGTTGGTCGGTGTTGCGATGATGTTGGATGGCGGTCAGTTCACACTGGCCAATGCATTGCGGGGCACGGGCGATAAATGGTCCCCCACATTTATAAATCTGGTCGGCTTTATCGGCTCGATGATCCCTGCCGCTTATATTATCGGTATTGTGATGGAACGCGGCGCACAGGGGCTGTATGAGGCGATCCTGTTAGGGGCGACCCTGGCCTGTATCGTCCTGGTGGTTCGGTGGACCTGGGTTTGCGCCAAGCGCGCCCGGCAGTCAGACACACTTTAACGCGGTTCTAGGACAGCAATGCGTCCAGGGCGTTCGTCAGGCGGTCCACTTCCGGAACGGTGGAATAATGCACCATTGAGACGCGCAGGACACCGATTTCAGGATCAATGCCCAGGGCTTCGACACAGCGTCGCCCATAGAAATGGCCTGCCCCAACGCATAGACCCCGTTCCGCAAGGGCGATTGCCAGCGCCTCTGGCGAATGTCCCGGAATATCCAGCGAAAATGTCGCCGCCCGCCGTGCCGGGTCAGACTCCCGCCGTCCAATCAGGCGGATCTCCGGACGGGCTTCCAGCCAGGCCAGAAACCGCGCCATGACCGTTGCTTCCTGCTGCTGGAACAGCGTGTAAACCTGAACCGCCCGGCTGCGTGGATCATTGGAGGGGGTGTCGAAATGGTGGTCGTGGACCGTATCCAGATAATCCAGAATGCCGCCAATCGCGCCTGCGGATTCGTAATTGGTGCCGCCAGGATTCAGCATCGCAGCGCCATTGCCATCATGAAAAAAGTGGTTCTGGTTGGCGACCGCATCGATGCGGGCCTTCTTGCCATACAACATGGCCAGATGCGGGCCGTATAACTTATAGAAGCTGAACATATAAAAATCGACATCCAGCGCCACCAGATCGGGCAGGGTATGGGCCACGGCAGCAACGCCATCGACCACCACCATCGCCCCGGCTTGATGAGCCTGGCGGGTGATGGCCGCCACATCATTAATTGACCCAACGATATTGGATACATGGGGAAAGGCGACCAGCTTGACCTTACCATCTGCAAGCAGGGGCGTCAGATCCGCCGGGTCCAGGTCGCCCGTCTTTGGATCAATGCGCCATTCACGAACGTCGATACCCGTATCGGCCAAACGCCGCCAACAGCCGCCATTGGCTTCATGATCCTGATTGGTGACAACAATCGCATCACCGTCCGCCATGCCGGGCCGCAAGGCATGGGACAGGACATAGGCATTCAGCGTGGTTGACGGTCCGATGACCAATTCGTCCGGGTTGATGTTAAACAGCGCGGCAATGCCCTTCTGGGCCTTGTCGATCTGGGCCTTACCCCGTTTTGCCGCAGCAAAGGGCCATTCCGGCTGGGTCTGGCTGTCGCGCATGAAATGCGACATGGCCTGGATCACCTGTTGGGGCACATAAGATCCACCAGCGCTTTCGAAATAGGCATCCGCCTCAGTTTGCGCCAGCAGGGGAAATTGCGAACGGCAAAAATCTACATCCAGAATATCGCTCAAAACCTACTCCGCAGCATCGGTTAGTTTGAAATGGGCCTCATAGGCGGCCTTTTGGCGTTTCAGCGCGTTGATCGTGTTGCGCATCAACAGGGCAACGGTGACCGGACCAACGCCACCGGGGACGGGCGTAATCCAGCCGGCGACCTCTGACACGCCTTCGTAATCGACGTCCCCGCACAATCCCTCTGTGCCATCTTCTTTGGTGATGGCATTGATACCGATATCGATCACCGCCGCGCCAGGCTTGATCATATCGGCTGTCACCAGTTTCGGGCGCCCGACTGCGACGAAGACCGCATCGGCACGTCTGGAATGAATGGAAACAGCGCGGGTCATATGGTGACAGACGGTGACCGTCGCGCCTTCCGCCATCAACATAAAGGCGATGGGCTTGCCAACGATTTCCGAATGCCCGATGACAACGACTTCCAATCCCTGCATGGGCAGATTGGTGCTGCGCAGCAACTCGACAGAGGCTGCGGCGGTGCAGGGTGCCAGATCGATTTCGTTATAGACGATATTGCCGATAGAGGTCGGGTTCATCCCTTCAACATCCTTGAACGGATGCACGGCACTTTGCAGCGCCTTAATGGAAATTTGCGCAGGCACGGGGCGCTGAATAATGATGCCCGTGACGCGCGGGTCGACATTCATGGTCGCGATGGCGACTTCCATTTCCTGCTGGGTCACATCGCCTGGAAAATGCCGCTCCTCAAAGGCGATGCCAATCCGCTCCGCCACGCGACGCTGGTTGCGGACATAGACAGCCACGGCCTCCACATCACCAACCGTGATGGAAATCAGCTTTGGCGGCCAGCCTGCAGCCGTAAAATGCTCAATATCCGCCTGAACCGCATTTAAGATTCTGTCCGCAACTGGTTTTCCACGCAAATCCCGATTGCTCATAGCTCTTTTATCCGTTTAACAAAGGCAAATCCTGCAAGGGTGTTAGCCCAGCCCACCGGATGGGAAAAGCAATATTGTGCAACCACTCACGGGAAACAGCCGCAATCGTTTGGGACTCATTGCTTTTGGCCTAGCGGAGGCTGGACGTTTACGCGGAAATTTTCCCAGGATAAGCCTGTTTGGAAAGCCAAGCCGTGAAGTCCTTACCACTCATTGGCTTTGCAATGAAATAACCCTGAGCATAATGACAACCGGCGATTTTCAGCTTGTTCAAGACGGCTTCGGTTTCCACCCCCTCGGCAACGATTTTCACATCTCTGGAGCCGCAGATTGAAATGGCAGCATTGACGATGTTCTGAGAATCTTTCGAGGAAGCGAAATCCTGCACAAATGATTTATCAATCTTCACGGTATCGACTGTCAGCAATTTGAACTGTTCAAGGGTGGAATACCCTGTGCCAAAATCATCGATGGCAATTCTATAACCAATCGATTGCAGTTTCTGCAAAGTCACCATTGCGGCATCGAAATCCTGGACAAGGCCGGTTTCGGTCAATTCCAGCTCAATGCCATTAAAGTCGCTTCCCATACGGGTTGGAAGGTCGCTGAGAACAGCCAGAATTTCATTGTCCGACAGATCATTGCCCGACAGATTGATGGACATATCAATCGGTATCCCCGCCTTGCGCCAATCAACCAATTCCTGGCTGACCTTATCTAGGACCCATTTCGTTACTTCCCCGATCAGACCGGCTTTCTCTGCAAGGGGGATGAATTTATCCGGTGGTACAACGCCATGCCGAGGGCTGTTCCATCTCAGCAACGCTTCCGCTCCGGTAATCATATTATCGTCCAGAGACAGTTTGGGTTGATACACAATGGAAAGGCAGCCCTGTGACAGATCCTTATACAGGTCATCCATCAAAATCAGGTTCTCGCGCGTATTTTCATGCTGCAAAGCATTGAAGGTCGCAATGTGTGACGGCATTTTGATCGCCACTTCAGAGGCAAACAGCGCCTTATCCATGGCTTTATGATGTATCTGCTCCACTTGATCGGTCGTGGCTATTCCAACCGTGTATCGAACCGGAAGGGGGATGTTGTTGACAATTACCCGTTTCGGAATTGCTGCTATTAAAATAGCAATGTGTCGTTGCGCATCCTTCAGGGCATTGTTGTGAACCACCCCCAGCGCTGAGGCGCCGATTTTAAAAAGTTGAAAGTCTTGCGCGTTCAGATGTGCCTTAAGGGTCAGAAATGCCTTCGTGGAAAATTCTGTGGCGATTGTATAGCCAAATACAGTCTGAACATCCCGATAATTGTGCAGCCGAACCACACAGATCGTTGCCTCGTTTGATTGATTTCGCATAAATCTGTCATCGGTAGGCAGTTTGCCAAACAAGGTCAATCCAGTGTCGGGATCTATCCGGCTCAACCGATCTTGATTTATTCTTTGGCGATCCAGGAAATCCGCTAATGCGCCGATAAACCCGCCAATGATCACAAAAAAGCCGGTCCGAAGAAGCCAATTTTCTTCGCTCTGCGCAATGTTTTGAACTGTATCCAGCGGCATGTAGGGGCCAAGCAGAAGCGCCCCCGCAACGCCGGTCAGCACACCGCCTGGGATCTTGAAAATCATTGCCCCCAGCGCAATCGGTAGAATCATCAGATAGGGCCAGGACAGTTGGGTCCCCCCGGTTTCATAGACAAGATAGGCAATAAGTGGAAGACATATACAGATAAGCCCCAGACTGATGATTTGCGTCAGCAAACCACCAATAGGGGTAAAAATGGACTTAATCATAAATATGACCCCTTTGAATTGCAGGGCTTATCCGAACAATGTAGCTATTCTTAAAAGAAAGAAAGCAATATGCTGGTGTGCCCTAAATTTTCAAAAATGGGAGCGTAAACTCCTTTGATTGACGGGTACTTAGGGACACAATAAGGCCTTTCAACCATTACGTTAAGTGAATCTTTTCATTCGGTGAAAACCCAGAAAGAATTATACAATAATTTCAATTTCTTATTAAAAACTCAATCTATGTAATAACGTCTTAGTGAAGTGTTCTAAATGGTAAATTTTATCGTCTGGCGAACAACAGGATTTGAATCTCATTAGGATTGTGGAATACAAAGCAAAGCCGTCGCAAGCGGACCCGGTTGCGACGGCGTATCTGCTGAAAAGGGGCCTGCGCGGCAGTCCAGGTTAGGGGGCATTCTTGGTGAATGTATCCAGTTGCGCATCCAGGGCTTTCTTGAAGGCGGGGCGGGCCAGGCACCGGTCCAGATAGGCCACTAGGTCGGGATGGTCCTGCAGGACCGGTTCTGCCTGCACGCCACGCAGGACGGTCGCCATGATGATATCGGCCACGGTGAACCGCCCCACCAGCCAGTCGCGCCCTTTCATCCAACCGGAGAGGGACTTCAGGCGCAATGCCAACAGATTTTCCGCATGGGGGCGGAATTCAGATACCCAGGCCTCCCCCGTATGAAAGATGGCCGGCAGGATCAAATTCTCGACTTTGGGTTCTACTGAATTTAGTGCGGCGATGACCCAGGCCTGAATTTGCGCCGCTTCCTGTTTGGACCGGGGCGCAAGCGCGTCTGACAGACTCGCAATATGCAATACGATCGCACCGGATTCGAACAATTCAACCGTCTCATCACGATAGGCGGGAACCTGGCCGAACGGCTGCCAGGCACGATAGTCCGGTTGATCCTGTGCGCCGTCTGGCAACAGGTGCAGGTTATAGTCCAACCCGGCTTCAGCCAGGGCCCAGCGGGCGCGGATATCTTTTACATAACCCTGTGCGAAAGGGGGAACCCAGGCAAAGGCGCTGATCGTAATGGTCATGGCTAAATTCCTTAGCGTGAAGGGGTCAGTCAAACCGGACGAGTTCTTCAAACCCGCCCCACATCATGCGCATCCCGTCAAAGGGCATTTTGGGCATGTCCTTCATGCGCGGATCATCCATCATCGCCGCGAAACATTTTTCACAGGTTTCCTGATCCGGCCATTCCATCCAGGAAAAGACGACGGTTTCGTTTTCTTCTTTCTTAACCGCCATGGGAAAGGATGTGACCTTGCCGTCTGGAACACTGTTGCCCCAGTTTTCGCGCATGGACAGACATCCATAGGATTTAAAGATCGGCCAGGCCACCTTTGCCATTTCTTTATAGACCGCCTTGTTTTCAGTCGGGACGGCCAACAAAAAGCCACTGATATAGGTCATCTCCCCTGGTCCTTTCTGTCATTTGCGGCCAATCGATTGCCGCTGCAATGATCGGGACAAAAGCAAGTGCCCAGCCTTTGCCCAGCCTATGTCCAGCCCTGGACGCGTGAAATCCCAATGGACTGCCCATCCATCGACGGATAGAAACGGTCCTGACGGTGTGTCTGGTAAGTCCTATAACTTGACATATACGTTGATGTCAACGTATATATTGGAATGATAATGGATGACGATCTGCCCCTATCAACAACGCTTGAAGTGCGTGACCGCTGCCTGTGCCTGTATGTCCAGCGGGCGGCCCGCATGCTGGCCCGGCGCTTTGACGAGGCTTTGCGCCCCCTGGACATCACGAATGGTCAGTTTTCCCTGCTGATGTCGCTGAACAGACCGATAGGTCCCAGGATCAGTGACCTTGTGCCCTTGCTTGGCATGGACCGCACAACCCTGACCGCCGCCCTGAAACCCCTTCAGCGGCGCGGATTGGTGACGGTTCTGCCGGATGAGAAAGATGCACGCGCCCGGCGCTTGACCTTAACCGATGCCGGGCGCGACACCCTGAAGGCCGCCCTGCCAATCTGGCGCCGCACCCATGATGCGGTCGATCAATTGCTGCAACAACCGGATGGCGTGGCCTTGCGTCAGGACCTGATGGCCCTGGCCCAACCGACTGTGCCAGTGGAGGGGGAGTCGCATAATTCCTGATTGGAAACCATAGTGTGGGAAAACCTTGGTGCGGGCGGCCGGACTCGAACCGGCACGGGCTAAAGCCCGAGGGATTTTAAGTCCCTTGCGTCTACCATTTCGCCACGCCCGCAGCGGGTCTTGAGAGCATACCTCTTTCGACCGGGCGGGAGAGTACCCGCCTCGGTTTCCGGGCGCAAGTTAGACGATGGGGATTTAGGCGTCTGGAACAGAAAAGAAGGTCTGAATCCGGTCCAGGATGTCATTGGCCGTGGGCAGGCCCAGATTGCTGACCAGTTCCGGCAGGGTCAGCCAGGCGACAAAGGCCCCGATCAGCAGAACAGCAAAGAAAATCAGCCAGGCACGCCATCCCGGCCCGGTCCGGCGGTCCTTGTGCAGAAAACGACCACTGGTGCCATTGGCGGTAATGCTGTCGCGCAGCAACAAGGGGACGGTGCCGCCCAGCGTATCACCGCGATCCATGCGAATTTTACGTCGTCTCTGTTTCATATACAGTGAAGGTCCCGCTCAGGGTGAATGCCAAGATGGTGTGCTCACCCTATTCAATGTCGGAAAAATACGGCGACATCATGACAGGGATAGGGTGATTATCGCGTGTTGTGCCGTATCGGGCCTGATCAGACAACAGCTGGAGGCAAATTTATGGATCGTGGGATGGCCTATTTCGGGCTGGTCGCCCTGGGGGCGGTGCTGCTGATACTGATGTTTCGACGCCGGGCCAGTGGTACACGCCCCGGCATGCTCAGCACGCTGATTGCCTGTGCCATCGCTGTCGCCCTGACTTATATGATCCTGTTCAACCTGATGCAGTAGGGGCGGATGCTGTGATGCGCTCTGCGGTGTCGCCTAAATCTCGTATCAATCCTTCCACTGCCAGGGCGGCTTGCTCTACCCGGTCGGGATCTTCCCCGCGCACCACCAGGGACACCTGAAACGCAGTCTTCGTCCAGGCGGGGTAAGAGCCGAAATCGACATCGGGGTAGGCATTTGCCAGGGCCCCCAATCCCTCTGCAATGCGCCCCTCCGGCAGGCTGCAGCGCAGCGTGATCGATATCATCGGGCGTCCGCCTTTCAGGGTCGGCAGAATGCCATCCAGCATTGCCTGCATAATCTTTGGCACGCCCGCCATGACATGGACATTGCCGATGCGGAATCCCGGTGCAGCGGAAATTGGATTGTCGATCAGGGTTGCCCCGGATGGAATACGCGCCATGCGCAATCGCGCCTCATTAATCTCAAGCCCGGAATTCTGATAGTGGATTTCCAGCCGACGCAGCGCCTCTGGCTCAATATCGATGGCAACCCCCATCGCTTCGGCCGCGCAATCGGCGGTGATGTCATCATGGGTCGGTCCAATGCCCCCGGTGGTGAAGACATAGGTGAAATTGGCGCTCAATTCCCGAACCGTGCGAATGATGATGTCTGGGATATCGGGAATGACCCGCGCTTCGGTCAGGCGCACGCCGACCCCGTTCAGTTTCTCTGCAATATAGGGCAGGTTCTTGTCATGGGTGCGGCCCGACAGGACCTCATTCCCGATGATGATCAGGGCGGCGGTGACAGATGCAGATGGGGTCATTTGGATGTTCCTAAGACCGAAGGTTCGTGATGCTGATGGGGGAGATATCGCCAGCCGGGGTAAAATCAAAGATTTGTCCATAAAAAGACAGTTCCGCCTGCAGGGCGGCCCGGACCGATTCCGCCCCGCGAAAGCCATGCCCCTCCCCCTGGAACAACAGATAGGCGACGGGCAGGCCCTTTTCTTTCAGAACCTCTACCATGGCCTCGGCCTGATTGGGGGGAACGACCTTATCTTCGGCCCCTTGCAGGAACAGGATCGGACAATCCAATCCGTCTGTATGGTGCAGGGGGGATCGCGCGTGATACACCGCCTTTTCCTGTGGCCAGGGGCCGATCAGGCTGTCCAGATAGCGGCTTTCAAATTTATGCGTGTCCCGCGCCAGGGTTTCCAGATCCCCAATGCCATAGGACGACCGCCCTGCCTTGAAGACGGATCGGAAGGCCAGCGCGCTGAGCGTCGTATAGCCCCCCGCACTGCCCCCGACGATAATCAGGCGATCGGGGTCGACCAAACCTTCCGCCACCAGATATTTCGCGGCGTTACAGCAATCATCCACATCAACAATGCCCCATTGCCCCAGCAATCGACGGCGATAGGCCCGACCATAACCGGTGCTGCCGCCGTAATTGACATCCGCCACGGCAAATCCGCGCGTGGTCCAGAACTGCACTTTGGCGGAATATCCGGAATCGGCCTGCCCGGTCGGGCCACCATGCCCCATGACAATCAGGGGTGGGCGTTCGCCGTCCATTGGGCAATAGTCCGCATTGGCGGGGGCATAGAAAAACGCATGCGCAACCTGATCATTTTCGGTTGGAAAGGTGATGGCTTGCGGCCTGGAAATACTGCCATCGGGGATATCGGTGCTGCTTGCTGCGCGCAGGATGGTTTCCGGCTGTGCACCGCCAAAGGTCAATTGCACGATGGCCGCGGGCCCGTCCGGCCTGGCCCCACAGAAGACGGCCCTATTACCCTGGGCCAGCAAACCATCGAAGCGGCACCAGGGCAGATCAATCGGTGTTGCCTTGCCTGTGTCCAGATCAAACAAAGCAAGTCGCCATTCACCCGCCACAGCAAAGGTCACAACGGCTGTATGAGTATCCAGAAAGGCATAGGTCCGCATGCCAAATTGCCAATGCGGCAGGCCGAATTCCGCCTGCGCCTTATAATGGGCTGGCGGGTCACCGTCCCGGTACAGGTTCCAGAACCCGCTTTCATCGGAGACATAGTATAATCGACCATCCGGCGCATATTCCGGCTGAAACACGCTTGTATCAGTCCCACCGGCGACGGTGCGAAGTGTCGTTGGGGTCCCATTGGCATCCAGTTGCGCTTCTCTGCACAGGGTGCCGTCCCAGGGCATATTAGGGTGATACCATTCGATCCAGGCCAGCTTTTGCCCATCGGGCGACAGGCGGGGCGCGGCATAAAAATCAGCCCCTTCTGCCAAGGGGGTGACATGCCCGTCAAAATCAATGGCGACCAACAGGTTTTCTGCTTCCTGTCCGGGGCGGGACCGTTCCGCCACGGCAATCAGGCGGGACCGGGCCGGATCTGGCAGGAAATCGGCATAGTCTGTCCCATCATCCTGTGTTATCGGTTCAGGCGTTCCTTCCTGTACCACACGGTAAATTCGTTTGTCCGTGTCATTCAGATACCAGGCTGTATCCCCGGCGGCGGCAAAGGCGCGCCCGCCATATTCATGCACACGGCTGCGCACGGTATGGTCCGGCGCACTGATATCTTTCGCCCCCGATTGCGCGGTATGGCGCACCAGCACGCTGCGCCCCTTGTCCCAGGGCCGCAATTCCGTCCAATAGACCGCATCCGGGGTCATCGCGACAAACCCCAGACCGACGGTGCCACGGGTGATCGATTCCTCCGTCACGGGGGAGGTCCAGGAACCACACGGGGCACCACACGGGGCGGGCTTCGGATCAGAAATGGGTTTTGTGTCAGATATTGGTGGCATGAATCCCCCTGGCGCTTAAAAAAGTGACGTTCAAGAGCCTAGTCGGCAAAACCCGTTTGACAAGCATAGGTCCGGTCCATATGTTCCGCCGGTCTTTCGCCGGGGCCTTTTGGGATTGACCCGAAGGAAACCGAAAATAACGGAGAAGCGCCATGCGCATCGCAAGCTCGCTGAAAACGCTGAAAAAGCGTGAAAAAGATTGTCGCATCATCCGCCGTAAAGGTCGGGTATTTGTGATCAACAAGAAGAACCCTCGCTTCAAGGCGAAACAGGCTTAAGTCTGACGCTGTAGGCCCGCAACGGCGCTTTGGCGCTGGCGGTTGGAGTTTTCGAAGCCGCGTCCGATAAGGGCGCGGTTTTCGCTTGCCTGTGATTTGAAAAATTCCAAAGAATTCACTCGGCGGCTTCTGCCCGGATTGTGTTGCGTTGATCCCGGGCAAATTGTGCCAGGCTTGCGATTAACCCGGTCAGGCTGTTGCGCAGTGCCTGATAGCCCTGTCCGGGCTGCAGCGAGACTTCATCCATGTAAAGGGCCCGGTTGATTTCGATCTGCAGGCTGTGGCGCCCCTGATCCGGCGCGGCATAGGCCCGCACCAGTTCCGCACCCCGATAGGGATCGTTCAGGCGCACGGCATATCCCTGTCCTTGCAGAAAATCGCGGACGAAATGTGTATAAGCACCATCGCAACTGGTGCCATCCCGATCCCCCAGCACAAAATCTGCCCGCCCGCCGAAACGCCCGCCGCCGGCCATGAAAGGGCTGCTGGTCGATGGCATGGAATGACAGTTCAAGTGATAGACGCAGCCATGGGCACTGTGCAGGCGACGGATCTCTGTCTCCAGCGTTTCATGATAGGGTCGCCAGTATTTCTCAATCCGGCGATGGACGGCGGTGACAGGCAACTTGCCCGCATAGAGTGGCCGATTGGGGGGATAGGTCTTCCAGACAAGTCCATGGCCCAGTCGGGATTTCTCTGTCGGGCGCAGCGGTTCCGGCCAGGTTCCCATCACCAGGCCCGGATCGATATCCGTCACTGCCCGGTTGGGATCGATGTAGCTGCGGGGGAATCGCGCGCACAGCAGGGTTGCCCCCCATTGCGCGGCTGTCCCAAACAGGTCGTCGACGAAACTGTCCTCTACCCGGCGCAGATCCGCCCTTGGCACCAGGGATTGAAAGTCATCGGGGTAATCATGACCAGAATGCGGTGAATCCAGAACAAGAGGCACCTCTTCCGATTCCGGAAGCGTTAGATCATAAACGCCTGGCACTTGATACAGCATATTGTCCGGGAATCCCGTCTGGTCCGAAAGTGATCCTGCTACTATACACGAGATAGCAATCCTGACTGTAAAATCAAAGCATCATCACGTCGCAGCCGAAACTTTTTGGCATGTGCCCTTTGGCATGGGTCGATGATGGACAGGGTCATGATGCGATGGCTATAGTCCCGCATCTTATCGAAATTTTAGAAAGGATTCCCGATGACTGGCAAGATTGACGCGCGTTTAGAAGCGCTTGGTATAGAACTTCCGCAAGTCCCGCCGCCCGCTGGTGCCTATGTCGGGGTGGTTCAAACCGGCAACCTTTTGTTCGTTGCGGGGCAGGTCCCCTTCTGGAACGGGGAACGCCGCCATATCGGGAAAGTCGGCACGGATCTGACGGTTGAGCAGGGTCAGGAGGCTGCGGGTGTCTGTGCGCTGAATATTCTGGCCCAGGCAAAGGCGGCCCTTGGTGGCGATCTGGACCGGATCACGCGCATTGTGAAACTGGGCGGATTCGTCAATTGCCCCCCCGACTTTGACCAGCATCCTGTGGTGATCAATGGCGCATCGAACCTGATCGGTGAAATTTTTGGGGAAGAGATTGGTGCCCATGCGCGGTTTGCCATGGGGGCTGGGTCATTACCCTTTAATGTCGCGGTGGAAATTGATGCTGTGATCGAGGTTAAGTGATGGCGCTGCGACCCCCGGCCTTGCGCCGTACCTGGCTGTTTACGGGCGGTGCCGATCGTGACCGGCAACTCGCCGCAGCAGAGTCTGGCGCGGATGTCATAACCCTGGAACTGGAGGATTTCACCCGACCGGCCCATCGTCCTGCGGCCCGTGCTCTTGCGGCGGAATTGTTTGCGGCCTGGCGCAAGGCGGGGGCGGTGGCCGCCGTGCGCGTGAATCCATTGTCAGGCGATGGCATAGAAGATCTGACCGCAATCCTGCCTGCTGGCCCGGATGTGGTGATGTTGCCCAAGGTCGATGGCCCCACCCGCATTCAGGACCTGGCCAAGGTGATGGACCGGATCGTCGGGGACAAGGCCAAGCAGATGGAAATCGTTCCCAATGTGGAACTGGCCCGGGGCCTGATGCAGACCTATGACATTGCGCGATCCGACCCCCGCGTGACGGCATGCCTTGTCGCGTCTGAAGACATGGCGGCGGATCTGGGGGCGGAACGGGGGCGCGACGGACAGGAATTGCTGTATGTCCGCCAGCGCTTCCACCTGGAATGTCGCGCGGCGGGCGTGGTTTCAATCGATTGCCCCTATACCTATACCGATTTGGAAGGGCTGGAGGCGGAAACCCGCCATGCCAAGCGGTTGGGCTATACCGCAAAAAGCCTGGTGCGGCCGGATCATGCGCCGAGGATCAATGGAATTTTCACGCCCGATGCCCAGGCTGTCACTCAGGCTCAGCGGATCGTGGATGCCTTTAACGCGGCAGACTCTGCCCATGTGGAACTGGACGGCGTGATGCTGGAATTGCCCATGATCAGCAATGCCCAACGCCTGCTTGCCCGCGCCAAGGCGTATCAGGACTGGCAGGGATAGCCATCTTGCCGCGCGGGTGGATGCCTAGGCGCGATTTACATTGAATGTGCCTGACTGCCCTGGACCCCGGATCGGGTCCGGGGTGACGATGCGGGACGGCTGTCTGATGCCCAACGTCGTCCGGGGCGCACCGACATAAATCATACGTCACACCCGCGCAGGCGGGTGCCAGGGCGGCCTGTTCTGAAGCTGACTGCGCGCTCTGGGGCCCGGATCAGGTCCGGGGGTGACGGTGGTGTGGCATTTTAGGGACCACCTCTTGGGCAGGTGCTGCCGATCAAAAAAGTAGCCCCGGACGGGGGGATCGCCCGGGGCTCAGTTTGGGATCTGCACTGGGGTGCTTCGGTACTCAATGCTCAGGCGCTTGCACTCTGGGGCAGGGACACTTTTCCGCGTGCCCAATTCAGTAAACGGGCCAGGCGGCGTTGGGACTGGTTGATCGACTGCCAAGACCGATATGCCTTAGCTTCATTAACCATCTGGCGGTGGGAAGCATAGAAGGTATGGGTCATCAGATCATAGGGCATGTAGTACATATTACCTCTCCTTAATCTAGGTTTTCCGCGGCGCTTGATCGCCTTCACTGATCCTAAGATGGGGCAAATCTTTACGCTTCACAAACGAGTAATTTTTGACTTATAATTAAGATATTCTATTTTATAGAGGATATCTTAATGCGCTCTCTTCCACCACTATCGTCATTGCGGGCCTTTGAAGCGGCGGCCCGGCATCTGAGTTTCAAGCTGGCGGCGGAGGAATTGCGCGTGACCCCGGCGGCGGTCAGCCAGCAGATCAAGACATTAGAAGATCATTGCGGTCTGACCCTGTTCCGGCGGTTGACCCGTGCGTTGGCCCTGACGGAGGCAGGTCGCGCCGCCGCCCCGGCCCTGACTGATGCTTTTGATCAATTGGAAGCCGCCTATGGCGTGATGCGCAGCGGCGGGCGCGATGGGCCCCTGACGGTGACGCTGCCGCCATCCATGGCGGGAAAATGGCTGGTGCCGCGCCTGGGTCGGTTCCATGCGGCCCATCCTGAAATTGAATTGCGCATCGATGCCAATGCCAAACTGGTTCAGTTTGACAAGGAAGAGATTGATATGGGCATTCGGTTCGGCCTGGGGTCGTATCCCGGCCTGACCTGTGAGCGTCTGTTTGCCACCCCAACAGTCCCGGTCTGCAGTCCCAGCCTGCTAAATGGTCCTAAACCATTGAAGAAACCGGAAGATTTAAAGAATCACACACTGATCCATATTCAGGATACCGGGGCGGCGGCGATGGAGGATACCTGGGCCCTGTGGCTCAGGGCGGCGGGGATTACAGGGGTGGATGCCAATCGCGGCCCGCGTTTCAACGATTATGTGCTGGCGATTGATTTTGCTGCGTCGGGGCAGGGAATTGCTCTGGTCGGGCATGTTTTTGTAGAGGCGGAACTGGCCAGCGGAAAACTGGTGCAACCCTTTGCCAATGCGCTGCAGATTAATGAGCGCTTGGGCTATCATCTGGTATATCCGCCCACAAATGCGTCTGATCCCCGCCTGCAGGCATTTCGTGCATGGCTGTTTGAAGAACGCGATCAGGCGCTGAAGCAATCGGCGCTGTTGGCATGATTTGAATGCAAACGGAGGTCCCCTCGTCGGAGACCCCCGGTTGGTTTCGCGTCTTACACGCTCATTTATTCTGGAACCAGGTCCCACCGGCCGTTGTGAGAGGGCTCCGTCCACCCCAGGGTTTTGGGGCGGATGTTTCACCAACGAATTTCAGTTCGTCCGCGCAAGAGAAGTGTCCCCCCAAAGACCGAATCGAGTCAAGGGACCCATCTCGCGCTGCGAATTCGCGTCGCAGCACGATGACAAATGCCTCAAAACTATTATCTTAAATCAAAACAGGATTTCCGAATCACCTGATTCGCGCTATTATCTTTGCCTTAATCGGAGTCGTGGAATGACTGAAGACATTTTGCAGAGGCTGAAGGCTGTATTTAGGGACGTTCTTAATGAACGGCTTGAGGGCGTTGAATTTGAATCTGTTGATGTCCAGTCTGATCATGATGAGGATGGAAACGAGATTCTTGTGGTTCAAATCGTATTTGATGGAAAACAGCGCGCGTTGGACCCTCAGAAAACATCTAGTTTGACGCGCCACTTGCGTCCACGAATTGCCGATATTGGTGTTTATGCGTTTCCTGTTATTTCCTTTGTGTCTAAATCTGATCTAGGGAAACGAGCCGCTGCAGTCGCATGACTTACTGAAATCGGCACGGGATTTGATTCGTATTGATCGCGGGAAACCGCGTCAGGCAAATCTTAGACGGGCCGTCAGCACGGTTTACTATGCCTTGTTTCATTGTTTAGCTGAGGACGCTGCGAACCTGCTTGTTGGGGGACAGGGATCAGATCGAAGCAAACATGCCTGGCGACAAGCATATCGTGCGCTGGAACATGGGCATACGAAATCGCGGTGTATCGATCAGAGATTTATCAAGAAGTTTCCTCCAGAGATTGAAGATTTTGCAAATCAGTTTGTGGAAATGCAGATTAAACGGCACGATGCGGACTATGATCCAAGATCAGGCCCATATTACAAATCTTCGGTTCTTCAGGATATTGAAGATGCTGATGTGGTCATAGATCGATATGGAAAAAGTCCAAAGAAGGATCGTCGGGCATTCGCCGTGTATGTAATTATGAAGACGCGCTTTTCCTGATTAAGATATGCCCCGCACAATTTCCGCCAGAACGGGGCGGGTATCGTTGCGGCGCGAAGACCATAGGCCGCGTTCCTGCGCCTCTGTCAGGCGCGCGGCGATGTCATGCAGGGCGTCTGGATTGGTCTGTTGCAGGAAGTCTCGCACCGCAGGGTCCATCAAATAGGCCTCAAAAACCGCATCGAAATGATGGTCGGACACCGCCCGGGCTGTGGCGGCGAAGGCGAACAGGTAATCGACGGTCGCGCTCATCTCAAATGCGCCCTTATAGCCGTGGCGCATGACGCCTGCGATCCACTTTGGATTGACGACGCGGGCGCGCACAACGCGGCCAATCTCGTCTTCCAGCTTGCGCACCTTTGGAGATTCCGGGCGGCTGTGATCATTGTGATAGACCGGCACGGTCTGGCCCGTCAGGGCACGGGTTGTGACCGCCATGCCGCCTTCAAATTGATAGTAGTCATCCGAATCCAGCAGATCATGTTCGCGATTGTCCTGATTGTGCAGGATCGCCTGAACCTTGCTCAGCCGTCGTTCCAGCCCGGCACGGTCCGCCTCTCCCTCGCGCCCGGCGCCATAGGCATAGCCGCCCCAGGCCAGATAGGCTTCGGCTAGATCGGCGTCGGTGGTCCAGCCTTTCTCGTCAATCAAGGCCTGCAACCCCGCGCCATAGGCCCCAGGCTTTGAGCCGAAAATGCGGGCACCGGCCCGTTGTTTTGCAATGTCTATGTCCAGTCCATCCGCCGCCAAGGTCTCAGACTCAGCACGGACATTCGCCGCCAGTGGGTTTATTTCTGCGGGTTCGTCCAGGGCGGCAACTGCGCGGGCGGCGGAATCCACCAGATCGATCAGATTGGGGAAGGCATCGCGGAAGAATCCTGAAATGCGCAAGGTCACATCAACGCGGGGTCGGTCCAGCATGTCTGCGGGCAGGATTTCAAATCCGGTGACACGGCGCGACGCACTGTCCCATTGCGGCCGCACGCCCATTAGCGCCAGGGCCTGGGCGATATCATCACCCCCGGTTCGCATATTGGCTGTGCCCCAGCAACTCAGCGCCAGCCGGGTCGGATAATCGCCATGTTCCTGGGCATAGGTTTCCACCAGCAATTGCGCCGATTTCCAGCCCAGCGTCCAGGCCGCCGGGGTGGGTACGGTGCGGGTATCAACCGAATAAAAGTTCCGACCTGTGGGCAGCACATCCGGCCGTCCCCGCGTTGGCGCACCTGATGGGCCGGGGTCCAGGAAACGCCCGTCTAGCGCGGTCAGCACGCCGTTGATTTCGGCGGGGCCACAGTTTTCCACCATCCCCTTTAGAGAACCGGTGATCCAGTCCAGCACCGCAGCGCTGTTGGGGCCCGGCGCGGCGGCCTGTCCCAATACCATCAGGCGGCTTAAGGCTTCCAGACGTTCAACCGTGTCCCCATTGCTGCGCCAGGGGGCGATATCCAGGTCCTGCAAGGCGTTTGGTTTGGAACCGGTCCAGGCATCGCCCATCGGGCAATCCAGCGGGTCAAAATTGCCATCGAAGCCAAAATCTTTTGCCAGCGCGCGGATCAGGGAGGCATCGCCCCCTTTCGCCGTGCCGCGCGGCACACGGGCCAGGGCAACCAGCAGGTCTGTCATCTGGTCGCCTTGGGGCGCGCGACCAAAGATATGCAGCCCATCGCGAATTTGCATTTCCTTCAATTCGCACAGGTAATTGTCCAGCTTGGCCAGCGCCTGTTCCTCATCCTCATCGGGCTGAATACCGCAATCCTGCGACAGGCCGATGCGATGGGTCAGGTCCAGAATATCGCGTTTCAGCACCTTGATGCGCCTGGGGTCGACGCCTGCGGCCTCAAAATACTCATCGACCAGCAGTTCCAGATCTTTCAGTGGCCCGTAGCTTTCCGCCCGGGTCAGCGGTGGTGTCAGGTGATCGATGATGACGGCCTGCGCACGGCGCTTGGCCTGGGTCCCCTCCCCCGGATCGTTGACGATAAAGGGATACAGGTGGGGCATCGGCCCCAGAATCGCCTCTGGGAAACAGTTTTCCGACAGTGCCACTGCCTTGCCTGGCAGCCATTCCAGATTTCCGTGTTTGCCCATATGCAGCGCGGCATGGGCGCCGAACGCTTCGCGTATCCAGGCATAGAAGGCCAGATAACCATGGGGTGGCACCAAATCCGGGCTGTGATAGCTGGATTTGGGATCGATATTGTATCCTCGCGCGGGCTGTAGCCCGATGGCGATATGGCCCAATCGAAAGACCGGCAGAGCAAAGAACCCGCAATCCGTTTCCCCGGCGTGGAAGAACGGGTCGGCTTCTGGCGCTCCCCAACGGTCGGTCACTGCTTGTTGCACGGCGTCGGGCAGGCTGCTGAAAAAGTAATGATAGTCCGGCAGGGCCAGGCGTTCGCGGATTTCCCGCCCCTTGATGGCGGCATTAGTGGGCCCGGCTTTCAAATGATTGATCAGGGCATCACTGGTCTTGAAGCCCCCCTCAACATGATATCCCGCCTGGCGCAGGCCATCCAGCAGGGCCATTGTGCCAGCCGGCGTATCCAGTCCGACGCCATTGCCCAGCCGGGCATCCTTGTTGGGGTAATTGGCAAAGATGATCGCGACCCGTCGATCCGATGCCGGGGTTCGCCGCAGGCGCAGCCATTGGCCTGCCAGGTCTGCGACGAACTGACAGCGATCCGGAACAGGATCATAGGTGACTATATCGGCCTGGGTCAGCGGATCCCGTTTGGCGCTGCCCTTGAAGCTGACAGCGCGACTCAACAGGCGACCATCCACTTCTGGCAGGGCGACATTCATCGCGATATCCCGGGCGGCCAGGCCGCGTGTTCCGTCCCGCCAGGCGGCTTCGTTGCCACCGGAAAAGACCACTTGCAGGACCGGGCAATCCTGTCCGTCGAAGGGGGTTTCGCTGCGGACCGCACCCGGAACAGATAGCGCGAACCCGGTTCCGTTCAGAACGATCTCAACATTCCCCCGGGCCATTAAATTGGATACTGTATCCGCGGACACCGGGTCTTTCAGGCTGGCGGCATAAATTGGCAGCGGGTTTATCCCGGCGGCTTGTAAGGCCGTGATCAGGGCGTCAATGACACGCAGATTGGCGGCCTGATACAGTGCACGATAAAACACGATGGCGGCTGTGGGCTGGGCCGTGTCATGGGGAAGGTCTGTGATATCCGGCAGGGTTTTGCCCGGCCAGTACAGGCCTGCGCGCAACAGGGGGGCGGGTTCCTGCCATTCTGCCGCATGATCCATCAGGGTCGCGGCATAGGCCAGCGCATGTTCGGCATTGTCGATACCCCCATGCACACAGTACTGCCAAAGCCGATGCAGTGTTTCCGCGGGCAGGGTGGACAGGCCATGCAATTCTGTATCGGGCTGATCATCACCAGGAAGCCAGGCAAGCGCGATGCCCTTGTCCCGGCACAGGGCGGTGACTTCATCAACGCCATAGGACCAGTAGCCCCGCCCACCCAGCAATCGACCGATCACCAGCTTGGCGCTGCCGATCACTTGTTCCAGATACAGATCGACGGAATAGTTATGCCCCAGATGCAGCAGGTTGGCACAGCGCAGGCTGGGCGCAGATGGGTCTTTCTCCTGGCGGCGGGCCTGAGCGGCAGCGAAACAGGCGATTTCTGTGTCAGCGGCGCTGAGAATGACAATATCCGCCGGGTCCTGATTCAGATCGACAGCTTCGGACCCGTCATCAATTCCCCCCGGTGTGGCGGCCAGTAAATGCATACAGTGTGTACCCTAAATCGCCGTTTGCGTTGTCGATCATTGCCACCCCCTGTGGACCAAGCTTCCGGGGCGACGTCAAGCATGATGACGGCAGGTGCAACAGATTCTACGCCATTCCCTATGGATCCTTGAGACAGAAGGCCGAAAGGAAAACAGCTTGAAACCAATGCGACCATCCAAATATCCAGTGCAGCAGTTCTGCAAGCATTTGAAAGAAGGTCGGATTATGCACTCATCTGGGACATCCACAGCCTATTGGCTTTCCTGCGCTGTTTTCGGGGTGCTCCTGGGTGTATCAGGTTATGCCGGGGCCGCGTCTGATACTGCTATACCAACACAATTCTCAGCCCAGAAAGTGCAGGGGCAAGAAGACAGAGTGGCGATGGAGCAGACGGCAGGTCAGACGACGGGTCAGGTTGTTGATGACGCCGTTGATCCAGATCACATCGCACAGGACCCGGTTGCGTATCTTTTGGCATTGGACACCATCCGAGCCTATTTCTGGGCTGGCCAAATCGCTTATCAAAGCAATGATCCGGGTACTGCGGGGGAGATGTTTGAAGCCCCGATGGTCGATGTCTATGTAAACCTGGAATCCTTTCTGAACCAGCAGGGTGCGCGCCCATTCGGGGAGGCGTTGAGTGAGGCGTCCGATGCGGCTTTTCTGGAAAAATCACAGGGCGACATGCAGGCAGCGATTGATACCATCTTCGATTCTTTGACCGCTGCAGAACAGGTCACCCCAAAGAGCGACCGCAGCCCGGAAGACAGCCAGGCGGAGGTTTTGGCGAATTTGCTTGTGCGGGCTGCAACCCAATACAATTCGGCTTTTGAGGCGGATGGCACGGATCGTACCTGGTTGAATGGATATGGCTTTTACAAGGCCGCCCAATACCGGGCATCCGTCGCATTGCCCTTGTTGTCGCAGCAGAAGACGGAAATACATTCCGCCTTCCTGAAGGCGATGGAGATTCTGGATCAGGCTTATAAGAGCACAGCACGACCGGTAATCGCCCCGATCAGGCAGTCATCAGTGACCGAAGCAGCACAGCATGCCGCTGACCTTGTGGGCGCGCACTAGAAGGGGGTTTATTCCAGGTCTGTTTCCGCCGGGATTGCCATGCCGACCAGATGATATCCACTGTCGACATAATGCACTTCGCCAGTCACACCGCCAGATAGATCTGAAATCAGATAAAGCCCGGAATTTCCGACTTCTTCCAATTCGATGTTCCGACGCAGGGGGGAGGATTTTCCCTGCCAGTTATAGGTGAACCGGGCCCCTGCGATCGCAGATCCAGCCAGGGTGCGCATCGGACCGGCTGATAAGGCATTCACCCGAACACCATTGCGGCCCAGATCCACAGCAAGATATTTCACCGATGCTTCCAAGGCGGCCTTGGCAACGCCCATCACGTTATAGGAGGGCATGACACGTTGTGCGCCTTCATATGTCAGGGTCAACAGACTGCCCCCGGGACGCAGCATCGGTTCGGCATATTTTGCGACCGATGTGAAGGAAAAGCAGGAAATATCCAGCGTATGGCGGAAATTGTTGCGAGTCGTGTCAACATACCGCCCTTTCAGTTCTTCCTTATCGGAATAGGCGATGGCATGGACGACGAAATCAAAGCTGTCCCAGACTTTACCCAGGGCCTCAAATGTTTCCTTGATGCTTTCATCCGTGGCAACATTGCACGGCAGGCAGGCCGCCGCATTCACACTCTCCGCGATTGGGCGGACGCGCTTTTCAAAGGCTTCCCCCTGAAAGGTGAAGGCCAGTTCAGCACCGTGATCGTGGGCAGCCTTGGCGATTCCCCAGGCAATAGAATGCTGGTTCGCAACCCCCATGATCAGGCCGCGTTTGCCGGCCATTAGTTTCTTCGCGCTCATCGACCGATTCAATCCGTTACTTTTCGGAGGGCGAGCGTGGCATTGGTGCCGCCGAAACCAAAGCTGTTTGAGATGACGAGATTCAGATCAACATCGTCCATCCGCTCCCGCGCGATGGGCAGGCCTTCGGCCTCCTCATCCAATTCATCAATGTTGATGGAGGGAGCAATAAAGCGATGCTTCATCATCAGCAGGGAATAGATCGCCTCCTGCACGCCGGTCGCGCCCAGGGAATGACCGGTCATTGATTTGGTGGACGAGATGATCGGCACCTTGTCGCCAAACACTTCCTTGATCGCCTGCAATTCGCGGGTGTCGCCAATCGGGGTGGAGGTCCCATGGGTGTTGATATAGCCAACAGGTTCGTTCAATCCCTGAAGCGCTAATTTCATGCAGCGAACGGCGCCTTCGCCCGACGGCTGAACCATATCGTACCCGTCGGAATTGGCCCCATATCCGACCACTTCGCCATAGATTTTCGCGCCCCGCGCCCGGGCATGTTCCAGTTCTTCCAGAACAACAACCCCGCCACCGCCGGAAATCACGAAACCGTCGCGATTCTTATCATAGGCGCGGCTGGCCTTGGTCGGATCGTCGTTATAGCCGCTGCTGAGCGCTGGCATGGCGTCGAAGACCACCGTCATGGTCCAATCCAACTCCTCGCCGCCGCCGGCGAAGACGATATCCTGCTTGCCCCATTGAATCATTTCCGCGCCGTTGCCGATGCAATGGGCGCTGGTCGAACAGGCAGAACTGATGGAATAGTTATGGCCTTTGATCTTGAACGGCGTGGCCAGAGTTGCAGAATTGGTCGACGACATAATGCGCGGCACCATGAAGGGGCCAACTCGTTTGGCGGATTTTTCGCGCGCGGTGTCCCAGGCCCACAACATATTCTTGGTCGACGGCCCGCCTGATCCCATGATCAGACCGGTGCGCTCGTTAGAGACTTCCTCGTCCGTCAGACCTGAATCGTCGATTGCCTGTTGCATGGCGATATAGTTATAGGCCGCGCCATCCCCCATGAATCGCAGCAGCTTCTTGTCGATATGGTCGCTGACATCAATGTTTGGTTTGCCATGGACATGACTGCGAAAGCCGCGTTCCGCATAGTCGTCGCTATGGCTGATGCCGCTGCGTCCGTTGCGCAGGGAATCCAGGACTTCGTCTTGAGAATTTCCGATACAGGACACAATGCCCATGCCGGTGATTACTACCCGCCGCGTATTCATTTGCGTCGCAGCTCCATTCGTTAAGTGAAACAATCAGGACTTTCTATTGACCTGCTCGAGTCGCATATGGGGTCGACCCTGCCAGAAATTAAGACCAGCGAAACGTTTAAGACCCATCGGTTTTGAACAGACCAACCTTCATATCGCGGACTTCTGCGGCCGGGTTTCCATCAACCTTCATAAGGCCGTCGGCGATGCCCATAACCAGTTTGCGCATGATGACACGTTTCAGATTGATCTCGTAGGTGACCTTTTTTGCAGTGGGCAGCACTTGTTCAAACAGCTTCACTTCGCCCACGCCCAAAGCGCGCCCTTTACCAGGGGCGCCCATCCAGCCCAGGAAGAAACCGACAAGCTGCCACATCGCGTCCAGCCCCAGGCAACCGGGCATAACAGGGTCGCCCTGAAAATGGCAGTCGAAGAACCAGCGATCCGGCGTAATATCAAATTCGGCCAGAATATGACCTTTGCCCAGATCACCGCCGTCTTCTGTGATGCTGACAATGCGGTCCATCATCAACATCGGGGGCAATGGCAATTGCGCATTTCCCGGCCCAAAGAGTTTGCCCTTTGCGCATTCGATCAATTCCTCATACGAGAAGCTGTTCTGGCGCGCGGTTGCGACTGCTTCGTTACCCGTCAAGAGCTCATCCTCATGAAAACCACATCAGAAACCGGGGCGCAGGCCCCGAAGCGTTGGGGCTTTTGCCCATCTTGGTTTCCTTCATACCTAAGTTGCCCCTGTAATACAATGGATAGCGGGTTTGGCTCAAGCACTGTCGAAACCTGTGGTTTGTATTGCCCGAAAGGCCGGTTCCAGTGATTCGTAAAACATAGAGATGATGATCGAGCGGTCCTTTTCGTCAGACCCCCGGAAGGTCCTGTTTTCCTTAGAGAAGGGTGTTTATCCGAAAATTATCTTGACGTTCATGCGATGAACAGAGTACGTGTTCAAGCCGTGAACATGGTTTGATGCGGGCCCTGAAATGAGCGAGAAGAAGCCAATAGATATAGACACGGTGGACGCTGATATGGCGATCACGCTGGGTCTGTTGACGGCGGTGGAGCGTGAGGGTCAGGTCACGCAGCGCTCGCTGGCAGGTGAATTGGGTATCGCACTGGGCCTTGCCAATTCTTATCTGAAGCGGGCCGCCCATAAGGGATGGATCAAGGTTCAGCAGGTTCCCCCCAATCGCTATGCGTATTATGTGACGCCGCAGGGATTCCACGAAAAGGCCCGCCTGACAGCGGAATATCTCAGCAGTTCCCTGACGTTTTTCCGCCGAGCGAAAACACAAATCAGCGAAGCACTGGAAGAATTTGTCGCACAGGATCGACGCGCTGTCGTCTTGATCGGCGTCAGTGAACTAGCGGAAATCGCCGCACTATGTCAGTTACAGATTGACGTGACCCTTATCGGCATTGTCGATCCAGACAGCAGCAAGGACAGCTTTGCAGGCCTGCCCGTTGTTCGCCGGATGGAGGATTTACCTGCCGGTGAAGCCTATTTGATCACGGATGTTAAAAAGTCCCAGGCGACATACGACGCGATGATTGCCCGCTATGGCACACTGCGCGTCAAGGCCCCCCGACTGCTGCATATTCGGACGGACAAGCCCGCAGCACGGCCGGAGTCGCCGCAATGAAGCAATGGTTCGTAATCTATTCCAGGTCATCACAGGAACGCATAGCCGAAGGAAATCTTCAGGCGCAGGGGTTTGAAACCTATCTGCCGCGACTGGCCTGCCGGAAAACCCAGGCGCGGCGCAGTTTGGTTGTCACGGTCCCGATGTTCCCGCGCTATTTCTTTGTGCGCGCGGATCTGGATGCCAGTCGGTGGCGTTCAATCTATGGCACGTTCGGGGTTGCCACAGTGGTCTCGTTTGGCGACCGTCCGGCTGCTGTACCCGATGCGGTGATAGAAGAATTGCGGATGCGGGAAGATTCGGACGGCATCATTCGTTTGCCAAAAGAGGTCGCATTCAATGCCGGTGATCAGGTTCAGATTACCGATGGACCCCTGTCTGATGTGGCGGCGATGGTGGCGGCAAAATCGGACCGGGACCGTGTTTTCGTGCTGATGTCGATTTTGGGTCAGCAGGTCAAGGTCCGGGTTGGAAATGACCGCCTGCGCCGCGCGTCCTGAGGAAGAGGACCTCGAAATTCCCTTGCCTCACAGCGGGTCCGGGCCGTAAATCGACCCCATGATTTTCTATATCGTCTTTTCCGGGATAATTTTTGCCCTCAGCATTTTGCTGACCGGTGTCGTGCTGCGCTGGTTGCGTCACCGCGCCATTCTGGATGCGCCCAATGCCAGGTCCAATCACGATACGCCAACACCCCGTGGCGGGGGGATTGCAGTCGCAGCGACGATCGCGATTGCCTGGATTGCCTTGCTGTGGCTGCGTCCTGATCTTGCGATAGGCCTTAATCCGGCAGTGATGTTGGGCGCCTTGGGCCTGTGTCTTTTGTCCTGGCTGGATGATTTACGACCCCTGGGGGCGGGATTGCGCCTGCCCGCGCATTTGGTCGCCTGCGCCATCGGGATCTGGGCACTGCCGGATAACGGTCTGGTCTTTCAGGGACTGTTGCCCGCATGGGCGGATGCGGTGCTGGTTGTGCTAATCTGGGCTGGGTTTCTGAATTTCTATAACTTTATGGATGGGATCGATGGCATAACCGGTGTTGAGACCGTCGGAATTGCGGGCGGTTTGGCGTTGTTCGCAATTGTTGTGTCGATGGAGCCTGCTTCTGAAAGCTTGCCGATGGCAGCACCTTTGGCAATCGCTGCGGTCGCTGCTGGTTTTCTGGTGTGGAACTGGCCGCCTGCAAAACTGTTCATGGGGGATGTTGGCAGTGTGCCTTTGGGCTATTGCCTGGGCTGGTTTCTGCTCTTTCTGGCCGTAAAGGGTAATTGGGCGGCGGCGGTGATCCTGCCGGCTTATTATCTGGCGGATGCCGGATTGACCCTGGTAATCCGGGCCGCCCGTGGTGAGAAAGTCTGGCTGGCCCATAAAGAGCATTTCTATCAACAGGCGGTTGCATCCCGCATGAATGCTGGTCTGTCGCGGCGTCGCGCGCACTGCCGTATTTCCGCCGTCATTGCATGCCTGAATGCCGCCCTGGTTGCCCTTGCCCTGCTATCGCTCAGTCATGCGATTGTGGCATTGGTCGTAAGCGTCGCTATGGTGGGAGGAGTATTATGGTGGATGAAACGCTGAAGCCGGGCAGTACCGTTCTGGTGACCGGAGCCAGCGGTTTTGTCGGGCGCGCGGTATGCGCCACATTGACCCGGGCCGGATACAAGCCCCGTCCCGTTGGCCGTCATGATGTGGGCGAGATTCATCGCGGCACCGATTGGGGCCAGGCCCTGCAAGAGTGTCAGGCGGTGGTTCACCTTGCGGCGCGGGTTCATATCATGGGCCATGACAGCGCAAAAGGGGAAGATGCCTTTCGAGAGGTCAATCTGCACGGCACCGCCAATCTGGTGCGTCAGGCGGCAGATCGGGGCATTGGCCGCTTTGTGTTTATGAGCACGATAAAGGTTCTGGGCGAAAACGGGGTCGAAGTAACACCGGACGACCCGCCCGCCCCGTTTGACGCCTATGCCGTCAGCAAGACAGAGGCGGAAGCCGCAGTGCGGGAGTTATCCGGTGATATGGAGACCGTGATTTTGCGCCCTCCCCTGGTCTATGGACCTGGCGTGAAGGCAAATTTTGATCGACTGATGCATCTGGTCGCCAGCGGATGGCCCCTGCCCTTTGGCGCAATCGAGAACCAGCGCAGCCTGATCTATATCGATAATCTGGCCGATGCGGTGCGCCATGCGCTGACCTGTCATCCCGGCACCTATCACCCGAAAGACAGCCGCGATTTCAGCACGGCCAATCTGGTCCGTCTTCTGGCTCAGGGTATGGGGCGACGCTGTTTCCTGCTGCCGGTTCCAGTGGCCCTGATGCGGGGAATGGGACGCCTAACCGGAACTTATCCGGCCGTTGCCCGCCTGACGGGCAGTTTCACCTCTAATGGCGCAATGGATGGCTGGGAGCCGCCCGTGCCTGCGGAACAAGCCATGTTGCAAACCGCGCGGGCGTTTGCCGGGTCGTAAAGGCACAGGAAACGAGTCATTCGCTTGCCTGAGAACATTTGCAAGGCTATACGCCAGTTATGTTGGGGCCATTGAAACATAACCGCGCGCGCATCGCCTTCACCCATGACGTGATTATGGCGGCATTGTCCTTTCCCCTATCGCTGTATCTGCGTATGGGGGATGGGATTTTTATATTTGCCGGCAGCTATTTACTGCGCGGAACAATAATCTTCACGCTGATCGCCGCCGTGGTTTTTCTGACCAGTCGCCTGTACAAGGGGATCTGGCGCTACGCCTCGATTGATGATCTGGTTGCGATGACCAAGGCCGTGACCCTGATCGTGCTGATCTTTCTGCCCCTGATGTTTATCGTTGGGCGTTTGGAATCGGTGCCCCGCTCCCTGCCTCTGATCAATTGGTTTGTTCTGTTGGCGATGCTGGGCGGGCCACGGTTTCTATACCGTGTGATGAAAGATCGCGGCATTCGCAAAGGATTGCTGAAAAGCCCTACAAAACAGGTCCCCATCCTGTTAATCGGCGCCGGAGACGGGGCCGAGTTATTTCTGCGAGAACTTCGTCGGGATGCCAATACGCCCTATCATCCGGTCGGCATTCTGGATGAAACCGGCGGTCGGGTCGGTCGGGAAATCCACAATGTGCCGGTTATGGGCACGGTGGAGGATATTCAGGACGTGCTGAAAAAATGCGCCCTGGCTCCGCAAAAATTGGTCATTACCAAGGAAAACCTGGACGGGGCACTGGTTCGCCGTGTCATGGAAAAGGCAGAGGCCCATGGCCTGACCGTATCGCGCGCGCCGAAACTGACGGAGTTGCGCGGTGGCCTGGATTCTGAGCGATTGGAAATCAAGCCGGTTGCGGTTGAGGATTTGCTGGGTCGCCCCCAGCAACCGCTGGACCGGGAGGCGATGAAGGCGCTGGTTCGGGGTCGGCGGGTTCTGATCACCGGGGCGGGGGGAACGATCGGGTCCGAATTGGTGAACCAGATCGCCGACAGCCATCCGTCGCATCTGTTTCTGTTCGATGCTTCGGAATATCAACTCTACCAGATCGATATGGCGATGGCGGAAAAACATCCCGATCTGCCCCGCGAAGCCGTTTTGGGCGATGTGCGCGACAAGATGCGGGTGCAGGACACCATGCAGCGCCTGCGCCCCCAATTGGTGTTTCATGCTGCCGCCTTGAAACATGTGCCGATGGTTGAGGCGAACCCGTTGGAAGGCGTACAGACCAATGCATTGGGCAGCCGCATCGTCGCGGATGCCTGCCGCGCGGCGGGTGTCGATTGCATGGTGCAGATTTCCACGGATAAGGTTGTGAATCCAACCAATGTAATGGGCGCAACCAAACGTGTCGCAGAATCCTATATCCAGGCGCTGGACCCGGTTTCCCGCGCCGAAGGCGGCACCCGCTATGTTGTCGTTCGGTTTGGCAATGTGCTGGGATCCACCGGGTCCGTGGTGCCGCTGTTCCGGCGTCAGTTACAGGCGGGCGGTCCCTTGACCGTGACCCATCCCGATGTGACCCGGTACTTTATGACTGTGCGTGAAGCCGTCGAACTGGTCTTGCAGGCGGCCGTTGTCGGGACAGAGGATGCCGATGCCGCTGGCCGGATTTTCGTGCTGGATATGGGCCAGCCCATCAAGGTTCTGGATCTGGCCCGTCAGATGATCCAGTTGGCCGGACTGCAACCCGACAAAGACATCCAGATCAAATTCACCGGATTGCGGCCCGGTGAAAAACTGTTTGAAGAATTATTGCATGGCGGTGAGGCCGAATTGCCCACCCGCGCGCCGGGCATGACCCTGGCGGCACCCCGTACTGCGAATCTGAAAGATCTGCAATCTGCCCTTGATGCGCTTGAAAAGGCTGCGCGGGCCGGACAGCGTGATACAGTGCTGCGCATTATGACCGATTTGGTGCCGGAATATACACCTGATCCCGGGACAATGGTGCCCGTCGTCTCGGAACGCGCCGTTCCGGAGTCGGGGCGCCCCCAGACCGATTGACCTGACACGAAGGAACTTGCTTGCCATGACCGATATGCCAATACACCGCGCTTTGATCTCTGTCTCGAACAAGACAGGGCTGGTGGAGTTCGCTCAGGGTCTGGCGCGCCATAAAGTGCGCCTGCTCTCGACGGGTGGGTCAGCGAAGGTATTGAAAGAGGCTGGCCTGGCTGTGACCGAAGTATCGGATCACACCGGATTTCCGGAAATCATGGACGGGCGCGTGAAAACGCTGCATCCATCGATCCATGGCGGTATCCTGGCCCGCCGGGATGATCCAAAGCATCGGGTGGCGATGGAGACCCATTCCATCTCTCCCATCGATATGGTGGTGGTGAATTTGTATCCGTTTGCTGAAACGGTCGCATCCGGGGCCAGCTACGAAGAATGCATCGAAAATATTGATATCGGCGGGCCGGCGATGATCCGTGCTGCGGCAAAAAACCATGAATGCGTCACCGTCAGCACCGATCCAGCCGAATATGAAAGCATCATCAAAGCGATGGATGAGAATGACGGTCACACACCGCTGGAACTGCGCCAATTCCTTGCGAGAGAAGCATATTCCCGCACGGCTGCTTACGATAGTGCGATTGCAAGCTGGTTTGCCTCGCAGCAGGGGGAACACTGGCCCAAGCGTCTGGCCGTTGCCGGTCGTCGGTCGCTGAAACTGCGCTATGGTGAAAACCCGCATCAGCAGGCCGCCCTATATACCCGTGCTGGCGACCATCGTCCCGGCGTTGCCAATTGCGAACAATTGCAGGGTAAGGAACTCAGCTATAATAACATCAATGATGCGGATGCCGCGTTTGAACTGGCTGCGGAATTCGAAGAACCGACTGTTGTGATCGTTAAACATGCCAATCCGTGCGGCGTGGCCAGTGGGGAGACGCTGGCCGATGCCTGGGATGCGGCGCTGGCCTGTGATCCGGTATCAGCCTTTGGCGGCATTGTTGCGGTCAATCGCTCGGTTAATCTGGATCTGGCATTGAAGCTGAAGGAATTGTTCCTTGAAGTGGTGATCGCGCCGGAATTCGGATCGCGCGCGCGCGAAACGCTGGGTCAAAAGCCAAACCTGCGTCTGTTACGCACGGGGACAATGCCCGATCCCAAGGCAGACCGGAATCGCCTGTCTTCCGTTGCGGGTGGTATCTTGATTCAGTCTGCGGATAATGGGCGGGTCTCCTTGGATGATCTGAAAGTGGTGACCAAGCGCAGCCCGACCGATAAGGAACTGTCGGATATGATGTTTGCCTGGCGCGTTGCGAAGCATGTCAAATCCAATGCCATTGTCTATGCCCGGGATAACGCCACGGTTGGCATCGGTGCCGGTCAGATGAGCCGTGTTGATAGCGCGCGAATCGCCGCCCAGAAGTCTTCTGAACAGCAAGGCACAAAGGATTCCGTCGTTGCCTCGGACGCGTTTTTTCCCTTTGCCGATGGACTGTTGGAGGCAATCAAGGCCGGCGCAACGGCAGCCATTCAGCCCGGCGGTTCCATGCGCGATGAAGAAGTCATCGCCGCCGCAGACGAGGCCGGAATCGCCATGGTCTTCACCGGCATGCGCCATTTTAGGCACTGATATCTGTTAGGCGTTCGCCATGGGTGAGGTCAAAGCGACCCTGATCGGGTTTTCGGCGATTGTGATGTGGGGCGCGCTGGCCGTATTCACGACCTGGACCGGGGGCATTCCGCCGTTTCAGCTGGTTGGGATGACGTTTACGATCGCCTTCCTGCTGATGTTGGGGAAATGGCTGTGGCGGAGGGAGGCGATCGGCGCCCATTTGCGTCAACCTGTCCGGGTCTGGATTTTTGGCACTGCAGGCCTGTTTGGCTATCACTTCTTTTATTTCATGGCCCTGAAGAACGCCCCGGCGGTGGAGGCAAGCCTGATCGCCTATCTGTGGCCGCTGTTGATCGTGGTCTTTTCCGCCCTTCTGCCAGGGTCGGAACGGTTGGGCTGGCATCATATCGTGGGGGTGCTGTTGGGGCTTGGCGGGTGCGTCTTGTTGGTGTCCGATGGCGGGTCGGTTCGTTTCAAGGATCAATATCTGCTGGGCTATTTGTCAGCAGCCGCCTGCGCCCTGACCTGGTCCAGTTATTCGGTCGGATCGCGCTATTTTGGCAAGGTGCCGACCGATGCCGTGGGCTGGTTCTGTGCCGCCACGGCGATTGGCGGATTTGTCTGTCATGGCCTGTTTGAAACCTGGATCCAGCCGGAAACGCCGTTGATCTGGATTGCAATCCTGCTGTTGGGATTGGGGCCGGTCGGGGCGGCCTTCTTTGCCTGGGATATCGGGATGAAACGCGGCAATATCAGGACATTGGGGGCCTTGAGCTACATGGCCCCGCTGTTGTCTGCGATCCTGCTGGTGGTGGCGGGACAGGCCAGCGTCAGTCTGGTTCTCGCCCTGGCCTGTTTGGCCATTGTCGCCGGTGCCTTGTTGGCGGCAAAAGACATGATCCGACGCCGCATATAAGGAATTCTTGCAGTCCAAGGTGGAACAAGATCAGATTGGGTCATGGAAAAAGACATGTCGACAGACAATCCCGCCAAGACCTGCCGCCTGCTGGTGCGGGCGACAGACAGGGCTGTCCTGTCCACCAGATTGCCCGACACGGGGGAGCCTTATGGCTCCCTGGTCCTGATCGCCGCGACGCCCAGGGGCGAGCCATTGATGCTGCTCAGTGACCTGGCCGAACACACGAAGAATCTGAAGGCCGATCCACGGGTCTCGCTGTTGATCGATGGGACCGCCGGGCTGGACAATCCCCTGACCGGGGCCAGGGTCAGCCTGCAGGGGCGGATTCAAGCGGACGATGATGTACTGGCGCGAACCCGCTATGTCCGGCGCCATCCCTCTGCCCGGCTGTATGCGGGATTTGAAGATTTTTCGCTTTATCGTCTGATCCCGGATCGGGCCCATCTGGTCGCGGGTTTTGGGCGCATAAACTGGACACAGGACGTGCTGTTTACGGGCGATTATCAGGATCTTGCAGAAGCGGAGGCTGAAATTTTGGCCCATATGAACAGCGATCATCTGGATGCGGTGGGCCTATATGCGAATCGCTTGCTGAAGCGTTCCGGGGTTGGATGGTTTTTAACAGGCATTGACCCGGAAGGGTGTGATTTGCGTCGGGGCGGCGATTGTGCGCGTCTGAATTTCGCCACGACTGTAAGCGATGCGGAAGGGGCGCGACGGGAATTTGTGCGTTTGGTTCAATTGGCGCGATCTGCGTAAGAAAATGCCGAAAATGCGGCATTCCAGACTCGCCATTCTGGGGTGTGGCTAGTATAAACATCGCCCCGGCATGCTGATCAGGTGGGGGGTGAGGCAGCAAGGCTTTCACCCGTGTTGGATTGGGCGACACCATAGAGGCTGTGACCTCATCAGGTGTGCGTCTATAATTGAAGCGTAGGCAACAAAAGCGTCGGCTAAAAGCTCGCACATTGTCTGATCCCGGTCTGAGATCGCGACAGTTCAGTATGGCGAAATCCTGCCAGGCGCGACCATGGAGGAATATTTGGTGTCCGAGAAAATTATCTCCCGCAGCTCCTATGGGCTTGGTAAACACGGCATCGTCAATGCGGCGGTGCAGCACTGGAATCTGGGCACGGAGGCGCTGTATGAAGCGACGGTGCGTCTGGGGCTGGGCACGATTACCAAAGGTGGGGCGCTGGCCTGCCAGACGGGTAAATATACCGGGCGCTCCCCGAATGATAAATTTATCCTGGAAGAGGCGAATACGAAGGACAGCATCTGGTGGGGCAAGGTCAATAAGCCGATCAATCAGGACCGTTTCGACCGCCTGCATGCGATGACTTCGGTCTATCTGCAAAACCGCGATCTGTATGTTCAGGACCTGTATGCCGGGGCGGATCCAACCTATCGGCTGAAGGTGCGCGTCATCTCTGAAAGCCCCTGGCACGCCCTGTTCGCGCGCAACATGTTTATCGTTCCAGAGGCTGAGGCCTTGGCGGATTTCGTGCCTGATGCGACCATCCTGCACGCGCCCTTCATGAATGCGGTGCCAGAGCGGGACGGCACCAATTCCGAATGTTTCATCCTGGCGGACCTGAATCGCAAACTGGTTCTGATCGGGGGCAGCCAATATGCTGGGGAGATTAAGAAATCTGTCTTCTCCCTGATGAATTACATCCTGCCGGAAAAGGGTGTTCTGCCGATGCATTGCTCCGCTAATATTGGCGCACAGGGCGATGTCGCGGTGTTCTTTGGTCTCAGCGGCACCGGTAAGACGACCCTGTCGGCGGATGGATCACGCACATTGATCGGTGATGATGAACATGGCTGGTCCGACAATGGCGTCTTCAACTTTGAAGGCGGGTGCTATGCCAAGGTGATCAATCTCAGCCAACAGGCAGAACCGGAAATTTTCGCCACCACGCAGCGATTCGGCACGATTCTGGAAAATGTCGTGTTCGACCCGTTGACCCGTGAATGCGATCTGTATGATGGAACGCTGGCGGAAAACACCCGTGCCTCTTACCCGATTGATTTCATTCCCAATATCGAAGCATCGGGGATGGGCGGTCAGCCGCAGAATATCGTCATGTTGACGGCTGATGCCTTTGGCGTACTGCCGCCGATTTCGCAATTGACGCCGGAACAGGCCATGTATCATTTCCTCAGCGGCTATACCGCCCGCGTGGCGGGGACGGAGCGCGGCGTGACCGAGCCTCAGGCAACCTTCTCCACCTGTTTTGGGGCGCCCTTCATGCCGCGCCATCCCACCGTCTATGCCAAGATGCTGGGCGAGAAAATGGCGAAGACCGGCGCGCGCTGTTGGCTGGTCAATACCGGCTGGTCCGGTGGGCAATACGGTGTGGGCAAACGGATGTCGATTCAATACACCCGTGCCATGCTCAGCGCCGCGATTGAGGGCAAACTGGCCTCCGTCGCCAAGGTTCAGGATCCCAATTTCGGCCTGCTGGTCCCGGAAAACTGCCCGGACGTTCCCAACGACGTGCTGCAGCCCAAGACCACCTGGACCGACGGCGGTGCCTATGACTCAACCGCACAAAACCTGCGCGGCCTGTTCCAGAACAATTTCAAACAGTTCGAAACCGATGTTTCCGACGACATCAAAAAAGCCGGCATCTACGCTGCCTGATCGGTGCCTGCCCCGTTACAGCAAAACGCCCGGGCCAAGGTCCGGGCGTTTTTGTATGGAATTCATTTCGCCTCAGGCCGCGCAAAGCGCCCGCCTTTGAGAATGAGTTCTTCGGCAAAACCGCATTCGTCTGGGTCCATGAGTTCTGGGACAGCTAATTTTTTCCCGTTCTTGCCAAAGGAGACCATGAAATCTGAAAAGTCTGCCCCTTCTGCTTGGCGACGTTTAAATATTATGTATGTAATATGCTGAGTCATATAAAATGCGCTCTCTTCGAATTCACCGCCATATTTAGGAAGATGCTCATCGGGTAGGTAATAGCTGATTTGCACGTAAACTTTTTTGTTCGTTATTTTGATAAAGCCGTTTTCCTCAAAACGCCTAAGATCTTCTCCATAAGATTCCCTCACAAGTTCCCAAGCCTCATCAGAGAGATCGCCATATATCAAATGCAAGTCATCTATGGTCTGAGGCGGCACTCGGAAATAGGTTCTGCAGGCGGGATGAAATGCTATAAGGGGCACATTATTTATAATCCATTGAACAGAGAAATATCCTGAAACAAGAATGCTGCCGAGGATTAGCAAGAACCATGCGCGCCCAGTATCTGTTTCAGGATATAGTCTCATAGAATACAGCCTGTCATCCGGAGGTTCTAAAAGTTACTCTGACGAGTCTTGAGCAAAGCGCCCGCCTTTAAGGATGAGTTCTTCGACAAAGCCGCACTCGCCAGATTTCATGAGTTCAGGCTCACCAAGTTTCCTCCCGTAGGTTCCAAAATTTGCCCTGAAGTCGGAAAAGTCCGCGCCATCATTTCTACGCCGTTGAAGAATTTCGTAAGCGGTGTCAGCCGTAGCTCTATAAGCAACTTCTTCAAATTCCCCTTCAAACTTTGCAGCCGTTTTAGGCAGTGGAATATAAAAAGAGAGGGTAACATAAAGCTTTTTGTCTTTGACGGTTAGCAAGTTTGCTCGAATCAGCGCTTCGAGCCTGTTTCCATATCCGACGATGAGAGTATCCCAGAATTCTTGCGTCAATTCACCCGAGACCAGACTTAGATCATCCGTTCCTAGGGGGGCGTTCCGAAAAAAATCTCGGCACGCCGCCCGAAATTGAACGAAGGGAACATTGTAAGTGACCCATATAAAGCTGAAGTACCCACAAGTAAGTACCGCAAACAGGATTGCTAAAAAGAGAAGCCTTCCACCATTGGTTCTAGGATACAGTTTCATATGAGTACCTTCCCTTAGTTCCGGCCTCTCCAACTAAATGATTCTGGTTCCATTGGTTATTGTGATGACTCGCGGGCAAAGCGCCCGCCTTTAAGGATGAGTTCTTCGGCAAAGCCGCATTCGTCTGGTTCCATGAGTTCTGGGACAGTTATCTTTTTCCCCTTCTTACCATAGGAGACCATGAAATCTGAAAAGTCTGTACCCTCTGCTTGGCGGCGCTCAAATATTTTGTAGGTTATAAATTGGGTCATAAGATACGCACTTTCTTCGAATTCACCGCCATATTTAGGAAGATGCTCATCGGGTAGGTAATAGCTTATCTGTACATAAACTTTTTTGTTCTTTATTTTGATAAAGCCGCTTTCCTCAAAACGCTTAAGATCTTCTCCATAAGATTCCCTCACAAAGTCCCAAGCTTCATCTGAGAGATCGCCTGACATCAGATGCAAGTCATCTACGGTCTGCGGTGGTACTCGGAAGTAATTTCTACAGGCAGGATGAAATGCCACAAACGGCACATTATTGATAATCCATTGAGCAGAGAAGTATCCTGAAACAAGAATGGTACCAAGGATTAGCAAGAGCCATGCGCGCCCAATATCTGTTTCAGGATACAATCTCATAGAATACAGCCTGTCTTAATCCCGGTCCGTCCAAACGAATGATTTCGGTTCCAGTTTGCCCTCTTTAATTTTAAAGGTAGCCGTCAAATCTTGCTGCCATGTGGCGGAATTGCGGTGTTTCTGAGGGGGCGCTGAACCCTTTATCCGGCCGTCAGCGGTTCTTTAGGACATCGACCAGTTCATAGGGCGTCTTGCGGGGGCCGCCGATGAAGTCGGGAACTTCCCAGCCTGCGCATTCATACATCCAAGCCAAATTTTTTGGATGCTCGCATCTTTTAGAGGATCTCCCCCAATAGGCATCCAGGTCCTGGATCAGGATATCCAATCCGCCTGAAAGTTCGATAATACGATCAATAAAATCCGGTTCGCCGCCCAACATGGTATAGAAATCCAGATCCGTGCAGATTCCCCAGTTTTCCTCGCGCGAGAACATGAAGCCGCCTGCACCTTTCGTAATGAGAAGATCATAGGAAAAGGCCATGTCGCCATTTATGGAACCGGGCGGGGTCGCGATCGCACCAATGTCTGACCATCGCGTAAAGACAGGCAGATGGAGAACCTCGTCAATTTCCCGCTCTATCAGGGCGATCCAAAGCGGTCGCATAACATCCCAAACCTCAAAGGATTCCCCGTCATCGAAATGCATAAACCGTTGCGGCAAATCTTTTGGGGCCCCCGTTTGGGGTGCTTCGCTCAGCATCGATTCATAGGCGCACCCGCAGATCGCGATGCATTTCCAGTCTGGATTGTTAAAGAAGGGCAGTAGGGCATCATTCTTGGTGAATAGGCGCGATTGATCCTGCGGCACGAAAATGCGCTCCTTTGCCGCCCGAAACAACACATCCGCCTCGTCGACCGTATAGGCCCGAAAGTATCGGTCATTCTCAAACTCGACTTTCATTACTGCGCCTTTGCATATCTAACCAAAATGACGGGATTTTTCTCATTCCCTGCCCTTGTCGGCCACGTCATTGATCCAACTGAGATGGGATCGGTCCAGGCTTTGTCCCGGCTCCAGATTGCGGATGATGTCTGGCACGGGCCACCCGATGCACTCATAGCATGCGAAGGTCCAGTCATGGTCGACAGGAGCGCTCATGACGTAGTGATCAATCCAGCACTGATCAAAATCTGTTCTTAGGAAATCTTCACCACCGGCAAGTTCTATAACGCGGGCCATCAACTGTGGCTCACCGCCTAGAATCGTTACCGTATCGTCGTCACCAAACAGCCCCCAATCGCCATCGCGAGAGAACATGCATCCTGAAGTTAGAATGTTGAGAGGTTCCAAGTTTGCACGCGTGGTTGTATTTGCCAAAGGCAATGAGGATATAGCACCATTTTCCGCACGATGCTCATGATCAGAAGTTTTTAACCGGTTCATGTGAATAACCTCATCCACCTCTCTTTCAACGAGGGTAACGTAAAGAGGCCGAAGTAAGTCCCATTTGTCAGTTTCTCGATCATGTTGCACACATTTTTTAGGGGCGGACGGTCTGATGTAAGAGGAAATTCCCCCCCATGCCGCTGAGCCAAATCCGATGATTTTCCATGTCGGGTCTCTAAATAATGCTGATCCACGAATTGGTGAACTCGTCAAAGAATTCAGATGATCAGGAGAAACGAAAATTTTATCGAAAACAGGCATGAATAGTTGTTTGGTTTCCATTTCGTCATAGACACGATAATAGCAATTTTGATAGTATTCAACTTTCATTTTCTCAGTCTCCGCTGGCGTATTTGTATCTGGTTTTGAAGTTAGCGATCACTTTTCTTTCATTATTGTTTGTGATGACATAATTCGTCAGACTCTTGATTTTAGAGTTTGTCAAAAACGTAATAGTCGTTCCATCACCCAGATTTTGGACCCGAGTTCTTTTTCCCTGTACCACAGTTGACCTAATATCATTTGGGTTGTCGTCCGCGCGCCCAATATCTGTTTCAGGATATAGTCTCATAGAATACAGCCTTTCTTAGTCCCGGTCCGTCCAAACGAATGCTTCCGGTTTCAGTTTGCCCTCTTTAATTTTAAAGGTGGCTGTCAAATCTTGCTGCCATGTGGCGGAATTGCGGTCTTTCTGAGGGGGGCTGAGATTGTTATCCAGCCTTCAGCGGTTCTTGAGGACGTCGACCAGATCATAGGGCGTCTTGCGGGTGCCGCCGATGAAGTCGGGAACTTCCCAACCTGCGCATTCATACATCCAAGCCAAATTCTTTGGGTGTTCGCATCTATCGGACTCAGCCCCCCAGTAAAAATCTAAATCATGCATCAGCACATCCAAACCGCCTGATATTTCAATAACACGATCAATGAAATCCGGTTCGCCGCCCAGCATGGTGTAGAAATCCAGATCCGTGCAGACCCCCCAGCTTTCCTCCCGTGAGAACATGAAGCCCCCCGCGCCCATACAAATGAAGAGTTCCTGAAAATACGCAATGCCGGCATTTATGGAGCCTGGCGGCGTCGCGATGGCCCCAATGTTTGAGCCCTGTGTGAAAACAGGCATATGGAGGACTTCGTCAATTCCCCGCTCAATCAAGGCAATCCAAAGGGGACGCATAACATCCCAAATGTCTGAAGCCTCATCATCTTCGAAAAACACATAATGTTGCGGCAAATCACTTGGCACGCCTGGCGGGGATTCGCTTAGCATAGATTCGTAGGCACAGCTGCTGATCGCAATGCATTTCCAGTCTGGATTGTTAAAGAAGGGCAGCAGGGAATCATTCTTGGTGAACAGCCGCGATTGATCCTGCGGCACGAAAATGCGCTCCTTGGCCGCGCGAAACAGCCCATTTGCCTCTTCCACCGTATAGGCCCGAAAGTAACGGTCACTCTCAAAGCCGACTTTCATTTCTGTGCCCTTTCGTATCGTATTTTCAGGTGGTGTTTGGTGCCACCTCCACGAGTTACGGTAATCTGATTGGTAGGCTTTCGGTCACTTGAAAATTCTCTCGCAGTAATATTCGTCCCATCGCTGGCTTCAAAATACCGAAAAGGCTTTCCGGTTTCTTTGTCTATGTCCCTTTTTATGTCACTGTACTTGCCGCCATGATCCAACACAATTTTTTCCATATCAGCATACATTTCTGGAATTGGATAACCCCTTACAGTTTTTGTAACATCGTTTGTCGTATTGTTTGAATTTCCTTTAGTTGAGAGGCGCGCATTGTTCGATAAGACTCTGCCAATTGCCCGTTGTGTGTTTGGGGAAACCTTTCGGACGAATTTAGTATAGCGGTCTACAACCTTCTTAGGGGCGCCGGATACATCAAGATTATACGGATTTCCCGTGTCATCTTTCATATTCAAGATTGTGCCCTGGGGCAGGGTATCGGATTGGTCTTCGGATGGGGGCAGGGTGTCGAAACCCTTGTGCTTGCTGCCATCTGGGAAGGTGAGCGTGTAACCGCCCAGGGTCTCATTGGACTGATCGGGGCGGCCTGCGGGCGTATCGTCCAGATCGGGCGGGTCGGCGGGCGACTGTGTCTGGTTCGGCAACGGCTCTGCTGGCGTAACGCTGTTTTGGCCGCCGGTGATCGCGTCCCAGGCCCCGTCCAGGGCACGGTCAATATCTTTGCCATATTTATCCCCAAGCTGCTGGCCAAGGTCATGGGCGGCAACACCAGCAGCGGCAATACCTGCTGGTCCTGGAAGCGGTATCGCTTGCGCTACCTGCACCCCTGTCTCTGGAGATTTGGGGATCAGGCCGAGGTGTTCGGCGACGCCTTTGGCAAAGGCATTGCGGGCCTCTGGTGTAGAGGGCGCGCTGGTATTCGGGTTTTGCGGCAGGGTGGAGTTGTTTCCCGCTGTCCGGCCTGGTGCCTGGCTTGATGCTTGGCCTGACTGGTTTGAAGATACGCTGGCCTTGGCGGAAAGCGGGGTGGCCTGCGTCGGGCCTGGCGCCTTATGCGGGCCGGACGGCAGCACGCGCCTGCTTTCCGCGCGCAGCGTGTCCAGATCCACAGCAGGGTGATCATCCCGACCCCAACTGCCAGGCTGATAGCGACCGGGATAGCTGAGTTGCCAAAGTTTTGTTACACCATCACGATAGGCATCATCCTTTTGGTTGGGATCCCAATAGCGTCGGTCCTGCATCTTGCCCTTCATGAAATCATCAATTTGGGCCTGAGCGGACGCACCGGGTTGGGGTGACGGTTTTTGACGCGCGCGAATGCGCTCAATCGAGGCCTGGATCGGGTCTTCGATGGTCGATGGCGGGTGTTGCGTCGTGTCGATGGCCTTGGGACCCTGGGTCGGGGCTTTTCCGGTGCCCGCATATTGAATGACGGGTGGGTTCGGCTCCGGGATCGCAATTTTCGCCCGACCATTCAGTATATCGTCGGGGATTTCTTCACGACGTACAAAGCGTCCCAGGCTTGGCACATATCGGTAGCCGTATACAGGTTTGACCCGGGCGACCAGATCATCGACGGAAGCACGTGGGAGTGAGTTTTTGAAGTAGGTCATGCTATTTATTCCCTTTTTGTTCCTTTGTAATTGCGTAAAAAAGGCGGAATTCCGCCTGTGTCAAGAATACCCTCAGTTTGTGAAGATAATCCTTTTGGTTGCTCTTATTATTTCTATAAACCTATACTATATTTTTTGTCAAGTTATAAAAAGAACATAAAGAATATAAATCATGTTTGGCTGATGCGAATACCGAAATACATGGCGATGAAGGCCAGGATACCGACCAGCAGCACCAGGGCGACAATAACCAGAATATTGGGGCCGGATTTACCAGAACCAGCGGAATTGCCGCCGCCCAGTTCCAGTTCAATTGCCGCGATCCGGTCACGGATTTTTTGCGCCGCATCGTCTTTCTGATCCTTCATGGCGCGCAGCATCATTTGCAGACGCTGTAGTTCTTGTTCTGCGGATTTGCGCGACCGTGCCATGGTAAGCCTATCTGTGTCATGGTTTTGGATATTTCGACCGTTTAGCGTATCAGCCCTTGGGCCCTAATTGAAAGGGATTGGATGTCATTCAGGGTCTGTATCCTGTCCCGCCCGTACCTATACCCCCTTACCAAGGCGCATTGCCGTGATATATCTGTTTCCGATAAACTGTGCACGAAGATGTGTTGAGGGAGGACATTGATCAAATGCAAGGTGATATATCCGCTTCGGAAGCAGCGTTTCGCGCTAAGGCGCAGCAGGATGGATTTTGTGATCCGATACAGAAAATGGTGGAGGCGGATCGATTCAACGCGCCCCACAGCCATGACGAGACATTGTTTCTGTTCATTCAGGCCGGTCAGTTGACAGTGGACAAACCCGAGGGTCCAGTGGTCGCGACGCCTGGCAACACCATCACCGTCGCGGCCGGGCTGGAACACACCGAACTGGCCGGGCCGGATGGCGCGACGATTCTGGTTACGCGGCGCTGATACTCATCCGCCAGCCGGGTTGCCTATCTATCACCGCGCGAACACATCTTCCGGGGAAATCGGGATATTCAGAACATGGCCGGACTGGTTCTGATAGGCGTCGATTTCCACCCGATACACGGTTTTGATTGTCTGTGCCGTCAGCACCTCTTGCGGGTCACCATGACAGTGCAGCGCCCCCTCCATCAGCAGGGCGATTGAATCACATTGCCGTGACGCCAGGTTCAGATCATGGATCGCAGCCAAAATGATGGCGTCATTGTCCTGTGCATAGGATCGCAAGACCGCCAGAACGGACAGTTGGTGGTGCAGATCCAGGGCGCTGGTCGGTTCATCCAGGATAACCACACGCGGTCTGCGCATCAGGCGCTGCGCCAACAACACGATCTGCTGTTGCCCGCCCGACAGCGTCGCGATGGAACGGTCCGCAAAATCCGAAATCATGAAATGTGCCATCACTTGTGTCGCGGCGTTCAGGTCTTGGTCGGAAATGCGCCAACCCAGTGTTTCCCGACGCCCCAGCAGCAGTACTTCCAGCACGGTCAGACGTGACGAAACGCCATGGGTCTGGGGAAGATAGCTTACTGTTGCGGTGTCCAGGCGCGCACCGTCCAACTGGATATCACCCCCAAAGGGCAGGTGCCCGGCAATCGCCGCCAACAGGGTTGTCTTGCCCGTGCCATTGGGCCCGACCAGGGCGGTCATCGTGCCGCCAAACAGGGTCAGATCAAGCGGGGCAATGATGCACCGCCCCGCCCGTGCAACCGTTACGGCCTGAAGCGTTAAATGGGTCATTTGCCTGCTCCCTTATGGCTCAGGATGACGGCCATCAGCATCGGTATGCCGGCAATGGCGGTGATAATGCCAACCGGAATGGCCGTGCCGGGCGACAGCATTTTGCCCAACACCGATGCGCTGATTAGGATGATGCTGCCGGTAATTGCCGATAGGGGGATGGCATAGCGATGATCCTCCCCAATCACGGCGCGGCTGACATGGGGGGCGATCAAACCGACAAAACCGATGGTCCCAACGAAACAAACCGCAGCGGAGGTCAACAAGGCGACAATGATAAATGTGCGCTGGCGCATGGCCTGCAGGTTCAATCCCAGGCTGGCGGCATTTGCATCGCCCAGCCGCATCGCGGTCAGGTTCCAAATATCCCGCAGGACCAAGGGAAGGCAGATCACCAGGATCAGGCCACTGACCGATACACTGGTCCAGTTGGCCTTCAGCAAAGTCCCAAACAGCCAGAAAACGATCTGCTGTAAGACCTCCGGCGACGCCATGAATTGCAGCAGCGATTGCAGCGATTGGAAGAAAAACAGGACGGCTATGCCAGACAGGACCAGCATTTCCGGTGTCGCCCCGCGCCAGACGGCTATGACATAGATGATCGCGCAGGCAACCAGTGTCATGACAAAGGCGCTGATCGGGATGATCAGAAAGGAAGGCAGCGGTATCCAGCCGCCATACATAATGGCCAGCGCCGCCCCAAATCCAGCGGAGGCTGAGAATCCTAATGTGAAAGGGCTGGCCAGGGGATTGGCCAATATGGTCTGCATCTGCAGCCCGGCAATCCCAAGGCAGGCCCCCACAATGACCCCCATCATGGTCTGGGGCATTCTGATCTGCCACAGGATGGTTGCGGCGGTGCGGTCTTCCCCCGCTGGTCCCGCCCTAAAGGCCTGTGACAGATCAGCCAATGACATGCCCGACGGACCCGTCAACAGGTCCAATAGGACAAGTGCGGCCAGAACGAGGATCGCCATCAGGATCAGCACGATCCTGCGACCCTCCGCACGGGCATAGCGCGTGCGGATGCTGGTGTCGGACATGTCGTTTCGCCCTATTTCTTCGCCGGATCCAGGGCCAGGACATAGACGCCCTGGGCTTCAATCGGCAGCCATGCCTTATAATAGGCCTTGATTTCCGCATCCGGATCGACATCCGCAAAGGCGTCTGGATACAGTGCCTTGGCGATATAACGGCCATAGATGAAATCTGACAGGGTGCGTGCTCCCCCATGGTAAATGGCATAGACATTGCCAGATTTTGCAGCCGGCAGATCCGACCAGCCGGGGCGGGTCAGATAGGCCTGCATCCGCTGACGGGCTAAGGCCGGATCAGCAGAAAATCCCACCTGGACGGATTGGTCCTGATTGATCCATTCGGACCCGGCCAGCAGAATGATGTCGGGTTGCTGGGCCAGGACATATTCCGGGTTCAGGGGACCCCAGTTTTCGATTTGCCCCTTGGCGATGTTGTTCCCGCCCAGGCCCTCTATAACGCCGCCCCACATGCCATTGCCATAGCTGTTGCCGATCGTCTGCGGTCCCTTTTGTGCCAGTTCGACATAGACTTTTTTATCGGATGGGCCTGCTTTCGAAACACGGGCCATTGTATCCTGATAGGCAGTCTCATACAGGGCAGCCAGGGCGTCGGACCGGTCTTTTGTGCCCATCAAGGTCCCTAATGCATGGGTGGATGCCAGATGCTTCTCCAGTGTCTGGGCGTTATAGTCGATCACGACAACTGGAATTCCCGCCTGGTCAAACTGATCCACATTCTGTCCCAGGGCTTTCCAGGACCATGCCGACAGGATCAGCAGATCGGGTTTCAGGGATATGACTTTCTCAACCGAAAAATCTCCGGTTTCCGTATCGCCGATATCGGGAATCTCCGCAATTTGGGGCATTGCTTTCAAATAGGCTTCATATTGCTTTGGGCGCCAGTCTTTCCAGGGGGTGCGGGACAGGCCAACCACCTTATCGATGGCCCCGGGGCCGGTGATCGCCAGGAAATCTTCATAATAGAAACCCAGTACGACGCGCTTGGCCGGTTCGGGCAATGTGACGGTGCGCCCCAGCACATCAACGGTGCTGACCTGTGCCTGTGCGGCGGAAAGGGGGATAAGCATAATAACAAGCAACGCGGCCCAGCCACGCAGTGTGTTTAGGAAGTTCATCGGAAGTCTCCATCAAAATCCAGCCTGCGCCTGAAAACGCGCGGGCCGGACAATCAAACGGGATGGGCCGAAATCGGGCCCGATTTACAGTGTTTGATTGCGCGGTGGAGGACCCCGTGGGGAGGCATTGGTATAAACCACCTGCCGGGAAATATCGTCCGGCGCGGCAAAGAAAATGCGCGCGGTAACGGAAAGCGCGCAGGCTTCAAACAGGTTAGATGGCTGTGGCAGCGCCGCGACGGAAACATTGCGACAGAAATCACATTGCCCCTTGTTGATCTTGACCGGGCCTTGCGTGTTTCCTCCTGCGATACACAGAACGGGGATAGACCCATCCGGCGCGACATAACCCCCAAGATCGACGGACCCATTCGCGGCGGTAAGCGCAAATGTATTCTGGGCAAAGACAGATGGATGATGAACAATCGACACGACCAACAGCGACAGCACGCAAAAAATGCGCAGCACTCTGTCTATAGGGCGGGATATTGATGTCATCGATCACTCTTCGTTGCGGCAAAAAGCCCTAGCATAAAGACCGCAGACACCAAAAGGATATAGTGTCGCAGAAGCAATTCTCTAGACGGCTTGTCTGGCATCCAACAGGCCTGTTTCCGACAGTATGGTTTTCCCGTCCAGAGCCAAACAAGTGTCGACCAGATCACAGGATGCCCCGCAATCTGTTACTTTCCGTACCAGTTCTTCCCGGGTGATCGGCAGAGTTACGGCGGGCACATCGCATGTTTCAGTCTGTAAGGTCCGACCAGAGCGCAGTGTTACTGTGATGGTTTCAACCGTGGTTGGCCCAAATTCACCCGGATCGCCAGGAGGCAGATCATAGGCATCAATTTCAACCAGCTGCGCCAGCCTCTGGCGGTCAGGCTGGTTAAAGCGATGGGGATGGAAATCCTCAGGCGTGACATGGCCTGTCAACAGGCCAACGACCGTACAGTAGCTGACCGAAAACCGCGCCTCCGCCTCATTTTGCGGTACGTGAAAACAAGCGACGCGATAAAAGGGTTCGGGCAGGCGCACTTGAATGCCGATAATTGGGTCATCGTCCGGCACGTCGCGATGCAGCCGCTCCGCACCCAGGATGGCCCGATGCGTGTAGGAGCAACTGGGCCAGAGTTTTCGCGCCACGGGAAAAATGCGCACGGCGTGACCCAACGCCATAGTCTGCATCATCTCAGCAAAGGGAACCGACCCCGCTGCCCCATAGAGATCCATAAAGCCCTGAGGGGCGTCCCAAATCTGTGTGTTGGCTGTGGCATCTGCTTGCGCCAATAGGGCGGCGCGCAGCCCATTCTCCGCGGCCAGTCCGATATGAAACGCCTTGGTATCGGACCCGAACTGACGCTTAAGGCCAGAGGAGGAACTGGTTGCCAGAGCCATGGCGTTGGACATTTGCTGCTGCGTCAGACCCAAAGCACGGGAGGCTGCTGCCGCTGTGCCAATCGGGTCCAATGTCGCACTGGCATGCCAGCCCTTGTCATAATGCCCAAATCCAAGGGCTCGGCCCATCCAGACAATGGTTTCATAGCCAACAATCCAGGCGTCACAAATCTGATTAAGGGAAAGCGGCAGAACCTGCGCAAGACTGAACAGGGCCGCAAAGAGCGCCGCGCTGGGATGGGTGGAGGCAGGGAATTCATAATCATCAAAATCGATGGCATGGGCCCGCACACCATTCAAAAATGTTGCACCCAACAGGGACAGTTTTTCATTGCCCCCAATGGCCAGGATGGGACCGTGTTCCTGGCCAAAGAGCAGCGCCTCTCGCGCCGCGGTGGGTTGTTGCTCGCGCGCGCCTACGATCATACAGGCCAGTGTATCGATCAGGCTGATGCGCGCGGCCTCATAGGCCTCCGGCGTGGTTGTTAGAACCGGTTGGCTGGCCCAGTCGGCGACTGTGTCAGAAAAACTTTGTAATGGAGATCCCATCGTGTTGGCCTAAAATTGCACCGTTGCGGACATGGCCAGCGCGCCATCCTGACGCCTGGCCCACAGGTCTATCCCGTCTGTTGAGCGACGCCCTTCCAGATGAAATGAGGCTGGGCCAGATATCGGGGCACTACCCCGAAAGGAAAAGCGCTTCGGGCTTTTCTGCATTTCAGTACGGGCAAGGTCGACCAGTAGGGTTGCCGTCAGTGGCCCGTGAAACACCAATCCTTCATAGCCTTCAACCTGGCGGGCATAGTCCACATCATAGTGGATGCGGTGACCATTGAAGGTCAGCGCAGAATAGCGAAACAGCATCACTTCGGTCGGCATAACAACTTGAGAGAATTCCGGATTGTCTGGCGCTGGCGCCGGTAACGGCTTTTGCGCATCAGGGGCCGGGTCTTCGCGATAGACGATGTCATGCTCTTCCGTCAGGGCCAGGTAATCCCCTTGGAAAACCTCGTGCTCGACCGTCACAAAGCACAGGGACCCGGACCGACCAGATTTTTCAGAAACGGACTTGATGGTGGACCGCTTTACAGCGGCCTGTCCCAAAATCAACGGCGTGTGAAAGGTCAGGCGCCCCCCGGCCCACATGCGCCGTGGCAGGCTGACCGGCGGCAGGAAGCCCCCCTTCTTCGGATGCGCATCGCGGCCCAACTCACTCGCCCGCTTGGCCTCCAGAAAATACAGCCAATGCCATAGGGGCGGCAAGAGGTCGCCATCCTTTAAGGAAGGTTCTCGGTCTAAGGTCGCCTGCATGAATTGCGCCGGCTGCGCCCGCAGAACATCACCCGCCTCCTGGCTTCGCCCAATCCAGTCTTGTAAATGTTCAGCACTAAACATTCTGGAACGTCCCTTTCAAGCGACAGGTTTCCCTATGTCAGGGGGTAGCAATTATCATTTCGAATCTCACGAAGTTTGTAAGGAAAGTCACTTTCTAACGTGATCAAACACTTTATCCATCGACCGGGCTTCCTCTTGAGTCCTGCTTAGAGTTAAACATTCGTACAGCATAAAGATAAGAGATCTCAGCGTTCACGGTCCTATGGCTCTATCCAATGACAACAGATTTACATGGTTCCCGGCAGAAAAAGGCCACTTTAAGAGCCCTTTCATTTAGGGCGAGGAATCTTATCCTTATCGATGGTTTCAGAGCAAATTTGGTTCAGGAGGGAAGAAGGCAATGTTATTCTGATCTTCGGTTATTTACAGGCTGGCTTGCAGGAAGAATAGGATGGGGTCATTTGGTGGATACCTGTTGTTCGCTTTAGTACCGGTGATTTTGATTCTTCGGTCTGCGTGGTTCAAAGGACAGATTGGCGAATTCAAAGTCAATTTTGGCATGAGGCTTTTGCTCAACAGGGATGTCTTTCGTCTTTTCAAGGATGTAACTCTGCCATTCGAGGATGGCACCACACAGATTGACCATCTCGTTATCTCGCCCTTCGGAATATTTGTTGTCGAAACCAAAAATATGAACGGATGGATCTTTGGGAGTTCAAATCAGGAAAGGTGGACACAGCAATTATTCCGAAAGAAATTCCAGTTTCAGAATCCGCTTAGACAGAACTATGCGCATGTAAAGGCGGTACAGGATATACTCGGCTTGGACCAGCGACATGTATTCAATGTCATTGTGTTTTTGGGTGGCTGTAAGCTCAAAACATCAATGCCTGATGAAGTGCGGAATGGCGTTTTCGACCTGGTTACATTTATAAAGTCAAAGCGTGACCCTTTACTTGCCGAGCAAGACTTGCCGTGCCTAATTGAGACGCTAATGAAGCATCGTCTGGATCCTGGTTTCCGGACAAGACGCCTCCATCTTAGAAACATAAAAAGGCGTGCTGCGGACCGTAAGCTTAAAGCCAAGTCCTGCCCGCGTTGTGGTTCAACGATGATTGAGAGAACCAATGCAAAATCTGGAGAACTTTTCCTCGGATGCAGGCACTATCCACAATGTACCGGCACGCGTTCCCTATCGTGAGAAACTCGCGCAATGATACATCAAATCCCTACATGTGAAGCCGCTCTACACCCCATCAAACATCCAGATTGGCGACCTTCAGGGCGTTTTCCTGGATGAAGTCGCGGCGGGGTTCGACGATGTCGCCCATCAGGGTGGAAAACACGGTGTCGGCGTCGTCGCCATGGGCGACCTTGACCTGTAACAGAGTGCGGGCTTCGGGGTCCAGGGTGGTTTCCCATAATTGATCGGGATTCATTTCCCCCAGGCCCTTATAGCGCTGTATCGACAGGCCCTTGCGGCCGGTCTGGACGATCTTGTCGATCAGGTTTATGGGCCCGTCGATGCGGAAGGTTTCGTCTTTGATCTGCAGGGTGGCCCCGGTGCTGCCATAGACTTCCTGCAGATGGGCGGCCATGCCATCCAGTTTGCGGGCTTCGCCGCTGCGCTGTAATTCTGGGCTGACATTGATTTTTTCCGTCACACCGCGATTGATGCGGGTGAAGGTATAACCGTCTTCTTCCGTCGCGATGCCGGTCCAGCCCCTGGCATGTTCATCGGCCAGACGGTTCAGCACTTTGGCGATAAATTCAGCGGCATTCTGGGCGGTTTCCAGATTCTGCTGTACGGTCGCGCTCATCGCGCCACAGATTGCCAGTTGTTCGATCACCTGGGCACTGCCACAGGACCGCGCCAGGGGTTCGATAAAATGTTTCGCATCTCGGGCCTGATCGGCAATCGCGCGCAGATCTTCGCCGCCGCGCTGGGCCCCATTGGCGTCGGTCAGGATGGCATCTGTCAGGCCGTTCCCGGTCAGATATGCCTCCAGCGCCTTGTCATTCTTCATATAGTGCAGCTTGCGCTCACCCTTTTTGACCAGATAGAGCGGGGGTTGTGCGATATACAAAAAGCCCGCATCCACCAGGCTGCGCATCTGGCGATAAAAGAAGGTCAGCAACAGAGTCCGGATGTGACTGCCGTCGACATCCGCATCGGTCATGATGATGATCTTGTGATAGCGCGCCTTTTCAAAATTGAAATCATCCTTGCCAATGCCGGTGCCCAGCGCGGTGATCAGCGTGCCGATTTCCTGGCTGGACAGCATCTTGTCAAAGCGTGCGCGCTCTACATTCAGGATTTTCCCTTTCAGCGGCAGGATCGCCTGATTTTTGCGATTGCGCCCTTGCTTTGCAGAGCCACCAGCGCTGTCACCCTCGACCAGGAACAATTCAGATTTGGCAGGGTCGCGCTCCTGACAATCGGCCAGTTTGCCGGGCAGGGAGGCGATGTCTAAGACACCCTTGCGGCGGGTCAGTTCGCGCGCCTTGCGGGCGGCCTCGCGGGCGGCGGCGGCTTCCACAACCTTTTGAACAATGCGGCGCGCTTCGGCAGGGTTTTCCCCGAACCATTCCGACAATTTGTCATTCACGACCGCTTCCACCACAGGACGGACTTCGGAGGAGACGAGCTTGTCCTTGGTCTGGCTGGAGAATTTCGGGTCAGGTACCTTTACGGACAGGACACAGGTCAGGCCTTCGCGCGCATCGTCCCCCGACATGGAGACTTTCTCTTTCTTGCCGATCCCGCTTTCCCCGGCATAGGCGTTGATCTGGCGGGTCAGCGCGCCGCGGAAACCGGCCAGATGGGTGCCCCCATCCCGCTGGGGGATGTTATTGGTGAAACACAGCATGTTTTCGTGATAGCTGTCATTCCACTGCATCGCGCATTCAACGGTCAGGCCGTCTTTCTCACCCGTGATGAAAATCGGATCGCCATGCAGGCTTTGGCGGGATCGGTCCAGCCATTTCACAAAAGCCTTCACGCCGCCGTCATAGTGCAGATTGACGATCTTCTTATCGGCAGAGCGGGAATCCGTCAGTTCGATATTGACGCCGGAATTCAGGAAGGCCAGTTCCCGCAGCCGGTGTTCCAGCGTGCCGAAATCAAATTCGACCATGGTGAAGGTTTCCTGCGACGGCATGAAGGTGATCTGTGTCCCCTTCGCACCACCACTGGGCCCGACAATCTTCAGCGGCTCCACGGCATCGCCATGCTCAAAGCGCATGCGATAGATATTGCCGCCGCGCTTGATTTCCAGTTCCAGCCAGGAAGACAGGGCGTTCACCACGGAAACGCCAACCCCATGCAGACCGCCCGATACTTTATAGGAATTCTGGTCGAACTTCCCGCCTGCATGCAACTGGGTCATGATGACCTCTGCCGCCGAAATGCCTTCGGTCGGGTGCAGTTCGGTGGGGATGCCGCGACCATTATCCGACACGGTGACGGATCCATCACCATTCAGGGCGACCTTGACGATATCGCAATGACCCGCCAGCGCCTCGTCAATCGCATTGTCGACGACTTCATAGACCATATGATGCAGCCCGGTGCCGTCATCGGTGTCCCCGATATACATGCCCGGCCGTTTGCGCACGGCTTCCAGGCCCTTCAGGACCTTGATGGAGTCTGCGCCATAGGCGTCGTTTTCGCGTTGGACGTCTGTTTGATCGTCGCTCATATCGGTCTTACCTTATTATTTATCATCAACTCAGTCACAATTCGATGGGGCGGACCTGTGCCGCCTCCACCGCGAAATACTGGGCCTGATCCCCAAAGGTGCCAAAGACGTTCTGATCCGTCCCTGTAATCCAGGCCTGTAAGCCCAACCCCAAAATCGTTTCAAACAAAGCATCGCGCCGGGCCTCATCCAGATGTGCGGCCACTTCGTCCAGCAACAGGACCGGTCCTGCACCCCGTTCCGCCCCTTGCAGGCGCGCATGGGCCAGGACAATGGCGATCAACAGGGCTTTCTGCTCCCCGGTTGAACACTGTCCGGCGGGCAGTCCTTTATCCCGATGCGTCACCGCCAGATCGGATCGGTGTGGCCCAATCGCCGCCCCGCCGGTTTCTGCATCACGCCCGCGCCCCTGATGCAAGGCGGCTGCAAAGCGTTCCTCTGCTTCCAGTGCAGACGTTCCAGACAGCCAGGCTTCGACATCCCCCTGAACCGCTAGGTCAGCCCCTGGGAAGGGACCTTCTGCACGGGCACAGGCACGGGCCAAACGATCTGTCAGGCTCAGCCGGGCCGCGGCAATCGCGATCCCCCGCTCAACCATCTGCGATTCCAGTGCACCCAGCCAGGCGGTGTCTGCACCGCCATCTTTCAACAGGCGCGCCCGTTGGCGCAGGGCCTTGTCATAGGCATTGACCCGACCGGCATGGGCTGGGTCAAAGCCGTAAATCAAACGATCCAGGAAGCGACGGCGTTCACCGGCAGATTCCTGAAACAGGCGATCCATCTGGGGCGTCAACCAGACAACGGATAAATGTTCGCCCAGGGCGGCCTGACTGCGTTCCGCCTCTCCATCGATGCGGACCAGTCTGCGTTCCCCTTCCGGGTCTCGCCCGGTGCCCAATTCCACAGGGCCAAAGGGGGTTTCGACAGTGCCCGCCACGGCCCAGGCGGCTCCCGAAACGGGGGGGCTGTCTGGATCAATGCGATCCATTTCCCCGGTTTTGGCGCGCCGCAAACCGCGCCCGGGGGTCAGCATCGACAAGGCCTCTAACAGGTTTGTCTTGCCCGCCCCGTTGGGTCCGGTCAGCACGACCGGGCGCGCATCAGGATTCAGCGCCACCGCCTGATAGTTCCGAAACGCGCTGAGACGCAGCCGCCGAATTCTAAGCGCAGGGGCGGCCGATGATGCGTCGAATGGTTTCTTCGCTGCGGCCATTGTGCTCACGGGTGCAATCACACTCGCATCGGCATGAGGACATACAACGCGCCAGGGTCTTCCGCATCGCGCACGATGGTCGGTGACGCTGCATCGGCAAGATGGAATTCCGCCTGGCTGCTTTCGATTTGATCGGCGATATCCATCAGATACCGGGCATTGAAGCCGATTTCGATGGATTCCTTGTCGTAATCCACCTGCAGTTCTTCGATAGCGGTACCATTCTCCTGGCTCGACGCGCTCAGGGTAACCTGACCTGAATCGATGCTAAGCTTGATGGCGCGCAGTTTTTCGGTCGCAATGGTCGACACGCGGTCTACCGCGCGAGAGAAGGTCTCGCGATCCACTTTCAGGATCTTGTCATTGCCGGTGGGAATGACCCGTTCGTAATCCGGGAAGGTGCCATCAATCAATTTAGATATCAGCACCGCACCATCAAATTCGAAGCGGACTTTTGTTTCGGACAGGGAAATCGTGATCGCCCCATCTGCTTCTTCAATCAGCTTGCGCAATTCCGCGACGGTCTTGCGGGGGATGATGACGCCGGGCATCGTCTCCGCCCCTTCAGGCAGATCGATTTCAACCCGGGCCAGGCGATGGCCATCGGTGGCAACCGCGCGCAGCTTCGGATCGCCCTCTGTGACCGCATGGACATAGATACCGTTCAGATAATAGCGGGTTTCTTCTGTCGAAATTGCAAAGCGCGTACGATCGATCAGGGTGCGCATCGCCCCGGAATCCAGATCGAAACTATGGGGCATATCGCCCCCTGTCATGACCGGGAAATCTTCTGTCGGCAGGGTCTGCAAGGTGAACCGTGACCGTCCAGACGACAGGACCAGGCGATCCCCGCCACCGCTGGCATCCAGATCAACCTGCGCCCCTTCCGGCAGTTTGCGAACGATGTCATACAACGTATGCGCAGGCGCAGTGATCGACCCGGGAGAGGAAACCTCAGCAACCGTTTTCTCAACGATGGAGATATCCATATCCGTGGCATTCAGGCTCAGCATGCCGTCTTTGGCCTCAACCAGAACATTGGCGAGGATCGGAATGGTATTGCGGCGCTCAACGACACTTTGGACGTGGTTTAATGCGCGAAGCAGCGCGGCCCGTTCGATGGTCAGTTTCATGGCTTAAATGATCATTTCCGTGGTTGTTGTCCGATTATGCGCTGTGCAGGGTTAAGAAGCCCTTTCATACAGGCACGCTCCCAAAACTCTCTCTTGCTTCCCATGCCCCGTTGCAAAAAGCGCTTTGAAAAAAGCCTTCCCAGAACGGGATGAAATTCTCGTGCTTCGGATGATCCAGGCTGAATCGCATCGCCGGATTCCGCCCGTCGAACAAGGAAATCCTGCATGTCTGCGCAGACTGTCCGACCGGGATGGGACTATAGCATGCATGCCCGATAACGCCCGCTTTTTTTGCAGAATCAGGGCGCGCCATCACAGATTTCGCGATAAATTTCCGGCGTCACCACAAGTATTTGAAATTACGTCAGTTTTTTGAGTGATCTACAAGATATAGTGGATCGTCTGAGGCAACAGCGGATTGGTGTTTCGTCGCCCAAAAGGATGAAAAATCACCCGATTCGCGAATCACCCTTCCAGCATGCGACGCAGCAGTTCCACATCTTCTGCAAAACTGTGGTCTGATTGGCGCAGTTCATCGACCTTTTTAACGGCATGCATGACGGTCGTATGATCGCGACCCCCGAATTTGCGTCCAATTTCGGGCAGGGACCGCGCGGTCAATTGCTTTGCCAGATACATCGCCACTTGACGGGGCCTTGCGACAGCACGGCTGCGGCGTGCGGAATGCATCTCAGAAATCTTTATGTTGAAATGTTCTGCGACCCGCTTCTGGATTTCTTCTATCGTGGCTTTGCGATCATTGGCGCGCAACAGGTCATGCAGAACCTCCTGAGCGTTTTCCAGATTGATCGGGCGACCTACCAGATTGGCATAGGCGACCAGACGGTTCAGCGCGCCTTCCAATTCGCGTACATTCGATGTGATGCGATGGGCCAGGAACTCCAGAACCTTGATGGGCACGTCGACATGCATCTGGTCGGCCTTGGACTGAAGAATGCCCAGGCGCAATTCATAGGTGGTGCTGTGAATCTCCGCGACCAGCCCCCAACCCAAACGGGATTTCATGCGGTCTTCGATGCCATCCAGCTCTGCGGGAGATTTATCGGCGGAAATGACGACCTGCCGGTTCTGATCCACCAGTGCATTGAAGGTATGGAAGAATTCTTCCTGGGTGTTCTCTTTGCCGGCGATAAACTGGACATCGTCAATCATCAGGACATCAACGGACCGGAACAGCTCCTTGAACGCCATTGTGTCCTTGTAGCGCAAGGCCCGGATGAACTGGTACATGAATTTCTCGGCGGACAGATACAGCACCCGCTTTTGCGGGGCATTGGCGCGGATCTGCCCGGCAATGGCATGCATCAGATGGGTTTTGCCCAGACCCACACCGCCAAACAGGAACAGCGGGTTGAACGGGACATTAGGGGCCTCTGCCACCCGGCGGGCGGCGGCAAAGGCCAATTCATTGGGCTTGCCAACAATAAAGGTTCCAAATGTGAATCGCGGATCGACCGGCGCACACAGATTGGCGGTGGCAACAGCCTCCAGATCGACAGTCTGGTCTCCCGCCTCGGCGGCGACGGCGTCCAGCGCGACGTCTTCCTGGGCCGGGCGTTGACGGGCCTGCCGGACGGAAACGGATTTGACTTCAGAATTTTCAGATGACCACAGCGCAACCAGCCGGGCACCATATTGCGATTCAATCCAGTTGCGCATGAATCGTGTGGGGACGGACAAATGCACCGTCCCATTTTCCACAGCCTCCAGCGTCAAGGGCTTAAGCCAGCTTTTATAGGCGTTTTCCCCAAACTCTTCGCGCAATCCGGCTCGAACGCGCGCCCATTGTTCATTTGTTTTTAAATCCATAAACTTCTGTCCAACCCCCAAAAAATCACGCTGGGGCCAAAGCCCGCAGAATTATGGCCGTTGTCATAACCGCACCGCATCTGAAACTTCCTTCCGCATCTGCCTGCGCAGTGCATGGGACCATCAGACATACGGCATTGCCGCGACGCGAACTCATTTCCTGCCCCTTTCCGTCTGGGATATGTCTTTCGACATAAACCGGACCGGACCATCATCGCCCCTCAGCGATGATGTCACACCGATATGGGGTCAACATCACCCAGACTTGGCTGGCTGGAAGAGACAAAAGGACATCAGTTAGAAGTGCACGGCACATCTTACGAATATTGCCTTTCATCCCAACAAGAAATTTCACCAAACAAGTGAAACCCTTGCCAAAACTCAGCAAGCCACACTAAAACGAGGCCCATAGGAAGTATTATTCCGGCACGTCATAGCCGAAAAAGACGGTATTTCTTACGTTCCCTGGAATTTACCTATCAAATACATGACAGGCATCCCGTTTTTCTGGCGTTAGGTGGGGTTGACCAACCTCATCTGAAGCAATCTTACGCATCCGAATTTGGTCGATCAAGCGAACAACTTACCCGATTCGGAAAATAAATCGGTTGACTCTAAATGGCTTGTTTCCTGGACGTGTGATACAAATACTGATCTTGGGTATTGAAGTGGTAAAAACTGTTTCGAGTCTGCTACATGCGAACCAGAAAATGACAATTCGATGAAATTGCGTGGAGGCGGGTCGGAAATATCGCACTGCACTCTGTGACAGAAGTGCGACAATGAAAAACCGCCATCTATAAAACAAATGGCGGTCTTTCATATCGGCTATTGAGATAGGGCGCGCGCTAACGCCACCCTAAACGAGAATATTAAGCGCTGACGGCTTTCACGCGCTGGGCCAGGCGGCTGAGCTTCCGATTGACGGTGCTCTTGTGCATGATGCCTTTGGACACGCCCCGATGCAGTTCGGGCATTGCCACTTTCAACGCTTCCGTCGCCGCAGCACGGTCACCGCTGACAATCGCTTCCTCAACGCGACGCACATAGGTGCGAATGCGATTGCGACGCGCGGTGTTCAGATCGGTCCGCTTCTTGGTCTGGCGGATGCGCTTCAGCGCGGATTTATGATTCGCCATTGTCTTACATCTCTTATTTCATAGGCCACCCGGAATGCCGGGGGCACGGTGTTGGATCGGCGGCGCTTATACGGAGCAAAAAGGCCCCCGTCAACCCCAACCGAGCGAAAGTCGGTGTTTCTTCTTTATTATCGCTGGGCGTCCCGGATCAGCGGTTGGTCCATTTGGGGGTGCGCTTTTCCGCAAAGGCTGCCATGCCTTCCTTCTGATCGTCGGTGGCGAAGGTTGAATGGAACACGCGGCGTTCGAACCGGATGCCTTCCGCCAGCGTGGTTTCATAGGACCGGTTGACGCATTCCTTGGCCATCAGGACGACAGGGCGCGACAGATTGGCAATCTTACCGGCAGTCTTAAGGGCATCGCCCAGCAGCTCTTCTGCGGGGACAACCCGGCTGACCAATCCAGCGCGTTCTGCCTCTTCCGCGTCCATCAGGCGACCCGTCAGGCACATTTCCATGGCCTTCGATTTGCCGACAAAGCGCGTCAGGCGCTGTGTGCCACCAGCGCCGGGGATCGTGCCGATCGTGATTTCCGGTTGTCCGAATTTTGCGGTGTCGGCGGCGATGATGAAATCGCACATCATGGCCAGTTCACAGCCCCCGCCCAGGGCATAGCCTGCGACCGCGGCGATCACGGGTTTGCGACAGGTCGTCACGCGCTCCCAGCCTTCGGTAATGAAGTTCTGCAGGTAGACATCCATAAAGGATTTACCGGCCATTTCCTTGATATCGGCGCCTGCGGCAAAGGCCTTTTCCGACCCGGTCAGGACGATGGCACCAATGGCGTCGTCCGCTTCCATGTCGTCCAATGCGCGGCCCAGCTCCTTGATCAAGGTCGCGCACAGCGCGTTCAAAGCTTTGGGTCGGTTTAATGTGATGATACCGACAGCGTCCTTCTTTTCTGTCAGAATTTGCTCGTAACCCATCTTCCATTCCCCTTAGTTTGTTCCGTTTCGGTCCGACGCGGTGCCGGTCCAAAGTCATTCCTGGTGGCGCGTTCAGTCTCTTCCAACGCGGTCAACGATGTCCGGGGCATCCTATTCCGGGACCAACGTAAACCGCACATTCAGCGCCCCATCGGCGCCAAAAAAATCGATTACCAGACGCTCCCCTTCGCGATGATAATGCGTTGCATCCAGTGATTTCCACCCCAATTCAGGCAAGGTCTTGATGTAGAAGTCTGTCACGGTATTCCGACTGGTATTGCCATAGGCGATCGCTTCAACAATCCGACCGGAAGGCGAATCGAAAACCACGGCCCCTTCCGCCACCGGTGTCAGCATCGGGGCCAGGGGCAGGTCCTCTGACCCTTCAATAAAGGCCTGTGCGCCAGCGGATGTGCTGCCAGCCAGCCCGATGACGATACCCCCAACAATGCTGGGCCCCAACCCCAAAGAGGTTAGTCCCAGAAAAGCCAAGAATGCGCCCCGCGCCATTGTCTGTTTGACAAAATTCATGGGACGTTTGCTATCCGGTTTTTTTGCGTCACACAATGCTGATATAGATCGGCTTGATTTCACGGCAAAAATTTACTGTGTCTAGCGTTGATGGCGGGGGCAATAATAGCTGGATCGCCCAGATTGGACGATGCGGATCATGGTGCCATCACAGTCTGGACGACGACACAGATCCCCCTCCCGGTCATAAGCATCCCAGGAATGTTGGAAATATCCCAATTCGCCCGTCGCCTGAACATAGTCCCGCAGAGACGATCCGCCTGCGGCAATGGCAGCGGTCAAAACATCCTTTACGGCGGGCACCAAGCGTTCTGCGCGCTGCCCTACAACGGTATGGGCGGAACGTTTCGGGCTGATGCCTGCACGCCACAATGCCTCGCAGACATAAATATTGCCCAAGCCGGCGACCAGACGCTGATCCAACAGGGCAGCTTTGATCGGCGTGCGTTTACCCCGAATGGCGTCTGAAAATTGCCTGGCATTGAAGGCTTCTGATAGGGGTTCCGGCCCCAGATTCATAAGGTGCGGGCTGGTGGCCTCTCCCCCCGGTGGGATCAGGTCCATATATCCAAAGCGCCGGGCATCATTATAGGTGACCCGCGCACCCGATTCCATTTCGGCGATCAGATGGTCGTGTTTTTCGCCCAGGGCCCAACCGGAATTGTGGCCCGCTTGACCACTGGTGGCCTGACCATTGGTGGCAAGCCCGCCCGGACCAACGGTGAATCGCCCGGACATGCCCAGATGCACCAGCCAGGTCCAGCCATCTTCCAGTCGGATCAAAATATATTTTGCACGGCGGTCGATGGCGGTTATGCGGCGTCCTTCCAATCGGTCCTGAAAGCCCGCGGGGAAGGAAAATCTAAGGTCTGCGCGGCGTTGATCGACCCGTGACAGACGCAACCCGACCATGGCGGGGCGCAACCCGCGACATACTGTTTCGACCTCTGGAAGCTCTGGCATGGCAGATATGCTTTGATTACTGGTTTCTCAGCGCTATTGTCTGGCTCATCATGACAGAAAAGACCAGCGATAACGCAAGCTTCGGCTACAGAACAGTAAATCCAGAGGAAAAACCCGGCCTGGTTCAGGGGGTGTTTTCCTCTGTGGCAGGGCGCTATGACCTGATGAACGACCTGATGTCCGGGGGTGTTCATCGGCTGTGGAAGGCGTCTCTGATCGATCAATTGCGCCCGCGGACCGGTCAACACCTGCTGGATGTTGCCGGGGGAACGGGGGACATCGCCTTCCGTTTCCTGGAAGCGGGCGGGTCGCGCGTCACCGTCTGTGATCTGACGGAAAATATGGTTCGCGTCGGGCGCGATCGTGCCATCGACAAGGCCCTTTTAACGTCGCTGGACTGGACCGTTGGCGATGCCCAACGCCTGCCAATCGCGGAGTCCAGTGTGGATGCCTATACAATTGCTTTTGGCCTGCGCAACGTGACGGATATCGACTCAGCCCTCAGCGAGGCCTATCGCGTGCTGCGACCAGGCGGGCGGTTTTTGTGCCTGGAATTCAGCCAGGTTGCGCTGCCGGTCCTGGATAAGGTTTATGACACGTATTCCTTCAAGGTTTTGCCAGCGTTGGGGAAATGGGTCGCCAAGGATGAGGAAAGCTATCGTTATCTGGCCGAATCCATCCGTCGTTTCCCGCCGCAAGACGCCCTGTGCGATAAAATGCGAAATGTCGGGTTCCAGACGGTCACCTATCGCAATCTATCGGGCGGCATTGCGGCTATTCATCAGGGGTGGCGTATCTAAACAATGTTGACGGGTCTCTTACACCTTGGTCGATTGGTGGGTATCGCGCGCAGCCTGGCCCGCCATGATGCGCTGTGGCCGCTGGAACAGGTCAGCCGCCGGTTTGCGCCTCTGCGTGCCTGCGTTTGGCTGTTGCGGGTTATGTTCCGGCGCAAGCGTCCGGGTCGCCCCGGCGAACGCCTTGCTGCCGCCTTTGCGGATCTGGGACCCAGCTACGTCAAATTAGGTCAGGCCCTGTCGGTGCGTGCGGATCTGGTGGGCGAGGACGTGGCCCGGGATTTGGAATTGTTACAGGACGGGCTGGATCCTTTCCCAACCGATCAGGCGATTGCGACCATCGAAGAAACCCTGGCAATGCCATTGATGCAGGCCTTTGCGCAGTTTGACCGGGATCCGGTCGCCGCAGCCTCCATCGCGCAGGTCCATTTCGCGGTAACGCCTGATGGGCGGGATGTCGCGGTCAAGGTCCTGCGGCCCGGTATTGTCGACAAGCTGGATCGCGACGTTGGCCTGTTTCGGTTTCTGGCGAAAATGGCGGAGCGGATTTACCCCCCGATCCGCCGCCTGAAGCCCGTCGCTGTCGTAAATACCTTTGAAGAATGGATCCGGGTCGAACTGGATTTGCGCCTGGAAGGGGCGGCGGCGGCCGAACTGAAAGAGAACTGCGAAGGCGATGAAGGATTCCATGTCGTCGATGTGGATTGGGAACGCACCGGCCAGCGCGTGCTGACGACAGAGCGCATTCGTGGAATTAACATTGATGATGTCGATGCCCTGCGCGCCGCCGGTCATGATGTTGATGATATCCTGGCCCGGTCATCGCGGATTTTCTTTCTGCAGGTTTTCCGGGATGGTTATTTCCATGCGGATATGCATCCCGGAAACATGTTCATTGATGAAAATGGGCGCCTGTGTCCCGTGGATTTCGGGATTATGGGGCGTGTAACCCGGCGGCAGCGGATATTCATGGCCGATACGCTGGTTGGGTTCCTCAGCCGCGATTATCGCCGCGTTGCCGATGCGCATTTTGAAATCGGCTATGTCCCGCCAACGCAATCGCGCGATCTGTTCACCCAGGCCCTGCGCGCGATTGGGGAACCTGTTCTGGATAAATCGTTAAACGAGATTTCCGTTGGCCGATTGCTGGAGCAATTGTTCCGCACCACAGAGCGGTTCGATATGCCCACCCAGCCCGATCTGTTGCTGTTACAGAAAACAATGTTGGTCGCTGAAGGGGTGGGGCGCACCCTAAACCCCTCTTTGAATATGTGGTTGCTGGCCAGGCCGTTGATCGAGGAATGGATGATCGTCAATCGCGGGCCAGAAGCACGGATCACCGACACGCTGCGCGACACGATGGAGACGCTGGAGCGCCTGCCACGCACATTGCAAAAGGCGGAAGAAACCCTGGATCGGCTGGCCAAGAACGGTATGAACCCCGACGGCAGTCTGCGCGAGCCTCAAGGTGTCAGCACCAATATCAAGCTGTGGGGGCCGGTTGTCATTATCGCCCTGTTGGCTGCGATTGCCGTGAATTTGGCGGGGTGAATTGCCAATAGTCCGGCGCTTTTGCGGTCCCAGCACACTCTTGTGGTGCGCCTCGGATTAATCTACATAGAGATTCTGTTTTTTAATCGGTCCGGGAAGAAAAGATGGCGGCGCAACACCGCATTGTCTTAATCGTATCAGGGGGCATCGCAGCGTATAAATCGCTGGAATTGATCCGACGCCTAAAGGAACAGGACATTGCTGTGCGCTGTGTTCTGACCCGGGGCGGCGCACAATTCGTCACCCCGCTATCGCTGGCGGCGCTGAGTGAAGACAAGGTATATCAGGACCTGTTCTCCCTGACCGATGAACAGGAAATGGGCCATATCCAGCTTTCCAGACAGGCGGACTTGATCGTCGTTTCCCCCGCCAGTGCGGATATATTGGCGAAAATGGCCGCCGGGCTGGCTGATGATTTGGCAACCACGGTCCTGTTGGCGACGGATAAGCCGGTCATGGTGGCCCCTGCGATGAATGTGCGCATGTGGGATCATCCGGCCACTCAGGCCAATCTGGCGACACTAAAAGCGCGCGGTGTTTCAGTGATTGGCCCGGATGAAGGGCCCATGGCCTGTGGCGAATTCGGCTTTGGTCGGTTATCGGAACCAGCGGACATCGTCACCGCCATTCAGGCGGCCCTGTCTCCTGATAAGGATTTACCGCTGAAGGGGCGCAAGTCGCTTGTCACGACCGGGCCGACGCATGAACCGATTGACCCCGTGCGCTATATCGCCAATCGGTCTTCCGGCAAGCAAGGGCATGCGATTGCAACGGCCCTTGCGGCCCAGGGGGCATCGGTCACCCTGGTCAGCGGTCCGACGCATTTGCCCGATCCCCCTGGCGTTTCCACGATTAGGGTGGAAAGCGCGCGGGATATGCTGGCGGCCTGTCAGTCTGCGCTGCCGGTGGATGTGGCGATCTTTGCCGCAGCCGTTGCGGATTGGCGGATCGCGACTGAATCCGACCTGAAGTTAAAAAAGCAGGATGGCGCGGAGTGTCCAACGCTGACCCTGACAGAAAATCCCGATATTCTAAAAACCATCGCCCAGTCACTCTCCAATCGACCGGCGCTTGTGGTCGGCTTTGCAGCAGAAACCGGATCGGTTGTTGAAAAAGCTGTCGCAAAGCGCGCCCGAAAGGGCTGTGACTGGATTCTGGCAAATGATGTATCGCCTGGAACCGGCACATTCGGGGGCGATGACAATACCATCCATTTCATCACGTCATCGGGCACGGAAGATTGGCCGGCGCAGAGCAAGCCAGCGGTGGCGGTCGCTTTGGCGGGTCGCATTGCCGATTACTTTCGGTCTGATGCCGGATCAAAAAATAAAAAGTGAGACAGTCCGTATGAGTGCAAAGCCAATAAGCACAAAAATCGATGTTTCGGTTCAGCGCCTGCCCCATGGGGCGGATTTAGCCCTGCCCGCCTATGGCAGTGTGGAGGCGGCAGGCTGTGACCTGTTGGCCGCCATCGCGGAGACAAAAATCCTGGCACCGGGCGACAGCGCGATCATTCCGACCGGATTAAAAATCGCCCTGCCGCCTGGCTATGAGGCGCAGGTGCGGCCCCGATCAGGATTGGCTGCAAAATTTGGGGTGACCGTGCTGAACACACCCGGCACGGTCGACAGCGACTATCGGGGCGAAGTCGGCGTGATTCTGATCAATCATGGGCGGTCTGATTTTGCGGTAGAGCGTGGAATGCGGATTGCCCAGATGGTGATTGCGCCGGTGGTGACATTGAATTGGCGCGAAACAGATGACCTGGACGAAACTCAGCGCGGTGGCGGCGGTTTTGGGTCGACAGGAATCCGATAAAAAGAGGGGAAAGTCATGCGGCTGACCAAGAAACTGATGTTTGCGATTGAGGCAGTGTTGGACATTGCCTATCACGCGTCTGACCTGCCGGTTCAGTCGAAGGAAATCGCCGACCGCCAGGGCATTCCCCGCCGCTATCTTGAACAGGTGCTGCAGCAATTGGTGCATGCGGAGATTTTACGCGGCGTGCGGGGTCCCAGGGGCGGCTATCGCCTGGCAAAGGAACGCCGTCGCATCACGGTCGCTGATATCGTTGCCGTTGTGCACGAAATGGAAGGCGGGCGCGACCCCCTGACCGATCCGGCAGGCAGCGAATTGGGCCATACCGTCCTGCGCCCGATCTGGCAGGAAATCGAAGAGTATGCGATGGAAACCTTATCTAAGAAAACCGTCGAAGACCTATGCGTCGCCGCCCAACGCGCCGGGATTGAAAGCCAGTCTCAGAACCAGTTCGATTTCATGATTTAGGCAGTTTCGTCCCTCATTCCTGCACAGGCCTATAACGCATTCTCCCCAGGTTGCCGGATCAAGTCCGGGGTGACGTTGATGTATAGGCTTCGCTATTCCCGCGAAGGCGGGAAACCAGGGCCAAGCGCCCCAACCCCACCTGTAGCCTTGGATCCCGGATCAAGTCCGGGGTGACGATGGTGTATAAATCTCGTCTTATCCGTTCCAGTTGATCCGGGAAATGTCTTGCAGAAACGCATGGGCGTTCAAAGGTATTGGCGTATCGGGCATGACAAGAATCCTGCGGTGAGTGGCTTGCTCAAGCGCTATCGTAGGCTAAAGTCGGGCCAGAGAAATTGCAAAAATGACAATAGGGACGAAAATCATGACAGACGCGACGAAAAATCCCCTTTCCTCAACGGGCGAGTTCCGGGGCAAAGTATATGACAGTATCTTGGACACGATTGGCGCGACCCCGCTGGTACGGATGTCGCGGCTGACCGCCGCCCATGGCGTGAATGTCGAAATTCTGGCCAAGCTGGAATATTTCAATCCCCTGTCCAGTGTGAAGGACCGCATCGGATATGCCATGATCCAATCGCTGGAAGCGCAGGGTCTGGCAACGCCGGGTAAGACGGTTCTGGTGGAACCGACATCCGGCAATACTGGGATTGCGCTGGCCTTTGTGGCTGCGGCGCGGGGGTACCGCTTGATCCTGACAATGCCCGAAAGCATGTCGGTGGAACGCCGCCGGATGCTGAAACTGTTGGGCGCAGAACTGGATCTGACGCCTGCTGAAAAGGGCATGAAGGGGGCAATCGCCCGGGCGGAAGAATTGCAGAAGACGATGCCCGATGCGATCATCCCCCAACAGTTCGCCAATCCGGCCAATCCGCAAATCCATCGTGAAACAACGGCGCAGGAATTGTTGAAAGATACTGGCGGCAAGATTGATTACTTTGTCGCAGGCGTAGGCACTGGCGGGACGGTAACGGGTGTCGGGGAAATCCTGAAACAGCACAATCCGAATGTGAAAATCATCGCTGTTGAGCCAGAAGACAGCCCGGTCATTTCCGGCGGCAAGCCGGGTCCCCACAAGATACAAGGGATCGGGGCCGGGTTCATTCCGGAAAACCTGAATACCGACGTGGTCGATGATGTTGTGCGCATTGCCAATGAAACAGCCTTTGCCACCGCGCGCGAGGCCGCCAAGCTGGAAGGCATCGCCTGCGGGATTTCATCCGGTGCGGCGATTGCCGCAGCCCTTGAATTGGCAGAACGCCCCGGCATGGAAGGCAAAACCATTGTGGTCCTGTTGGCCAGCTTTGCCGAACGGTATCTGTCGACCAGCCTGTTTGACGGTCTCTAGGGCAACGTCAGAGCATGATGCTTGTTTATGTTTAAGCTCATGCGAGCGCATGATGCTTGTATATGCTTAGCTCATGCGAGCGCATGATGCTTTGTCTAGTATAAGCTCATGCGAGCGCATGATGTTTGTATATGCTTAGCTCATGCGAGCGCATGATGCTTAAAGCTTCAAAACTTCCCGCGCAGTGTCGATAAAGGCGCGCAGCTTCGGCGTGCGCCCGGCACTGCGGGTGAAGTACAGGAATAAACCGGATTCCATGGAGCTGGTTTCAGGCAGAACCTGTACCAAACGACCGTCGCGCAACGGTTCGGAAATCGAAGGCTCTGCCATATAGGCCAGGCCAATGCCATCCAGGGCCAGTTCGATAGCAAATTGCCCCGTATTGACGATCATGGAAATTGATGTTTCCACCCGGACCTCGACATCATCCTGCATCAATTCCCATTGATAGACGCGCCCGGAACTGGTCATGCGATAGCTGATGCAGGTGTGATGCTTTAGGTCATCAATGGACTTTGGCGTACCATGCGTCGCCAGATAACCCGGCGATCCTACGACTACCCATCTAAAGGGCGGGGCCAATCTGACAGTCACCATGTCCTGGGCCATCATGCCCCCCAGTCGGATTCCTGCATCAAATCGATCTGCGATAATATCGGTCATGGCATTGTCGGCAAATAATTCGACAGTCAGTTTAGGGTGACGCCGATGCAGTTCCTTGATCACGGGGGATATCGTCTTATGCAGGGAAAGATATGGCATATTGATGCGCAAGAGCCCTGAAACCTGGCCTTGTGCAATCTTCACCCGTTCCATGGCTTCGGAAATTTCCGTATAGGCCGGCGCAACGGTGTTGATGAAATCCATCCCCCAATCTGTCAATGAAACCGAGCGAGTCGTGCGTGCAAACAACGGCAGCCCCAACCGATCTTCCACCGTCTTGATGGCATGGCTGACCGCAGACGCACTCATGCCCAGATCTTTTGCCGCCGCCGCGAAGCCACGGCACCGGGCAACAGACAGAATTACCGGCAGGTGTATCAATATGTCACGATCCATTCATGCACTATATAGGATAATCTATGCTATTTAAACGAACTTGTTTGTGTGCAAGGTCGGCGTATCTATTCCTTCAAACGCTCATGACAGGGGATTTCACATGACAACATTTACACTCAACGGCGCTCAGATCAGCCTGGATGCCGATCCGGACATGCCGTTATTGTGGGCCTTGCGGGATCATGCTGGCCTGACAGGCACAAAATTTGGCTGTGGTCTGGCGCAATGTGGTGCCTGTACCGTGCATCTGGATGGCATCCCGATGCGATCCTGCCAGACTTTTCTTGGCGATGTCGAAGGGGCCACCGTAACCACCATTGAAGGCGTTACCGGCAATAAAGTCGCTGAAACGGTTCAGAAAGTCTGGGCTGATCTTGATGTTCCGCAATGCGGGTATTGTCAGTCCGGCCAGATCATGTCCGCTGTCGCGCTGTTGGCAGAAAATCCCAAGCCCAGTGACGGCGATATCGACGACGCAATGAGCGGCAATCTGTGCCGTTGCGCCACCTATCAACGCATTCGCGCAGGCATTCATGAAGCCGCGCGTCGATTGGAGGCTTAACCTATGCTCCCGAACAAACTCTCCCATTTTAAACTGCCAGCTCGTGTTGACGCACCCTCGGCATTCTCTGTCTCACGGCGTGGCTTTCTGTTATCCGCAGCGGCGACAGCGACCGGGCTGGCCGTTGGCTTCCGCCCTCTCTCAGGACAGGCGGCGGATGCCGACGTGATTAACCCTCTGGCGGCCTATCTGGAAATTGCTCAGGATGGATCGATCACGGTTCTGTCCTCTCAATTCGACATGGGGCAGGGGTCGTATCACGGCCTCGCCACGCTGGTCGTGGAAGAACTGGGCGCCAGTTGGTCTCAGATCGACGTACGCGGCGTGACGGGTGATGTGGCCCTTTACGGCAACGTCGCCTTCGGTGGGGCGTTCCAAGGAACCGGTGGATCCACCTCTATGATGACATCCTGGGACCGGTATCGCATGGCAGCCGCGACGGCGCGGGAAATGCTGGTCGCAGTGGCGGCGGATCAATGGGCTGTGCCTGCCGGTGAAATAACAGTAGAGGCTGGACAGATCATTCATCAGGCCAGCGGCAAGGCAGCCGGTTTCGGAACCTTCGCCAAGGCAGCGGCAACCCGGCCCGTGCCCAAGGATGTGGCTTTGAAATCGCCTGCGGACTGGACCCAGATCGGCAATGCGGACCTGCGCCGCTATGACCGTGTTGGCAAAACCACTGGTCAGCAGGATTTCACCATCGATGTGAAACTGCCCGGCATGTTGACAGCTGTGATGATCCATCCACCAAAATTTGGCGCGACACTGACGGCCTTTGATGGCAGCAAGGCAAAAGCCCTGAAGGGCGTAGTGGATGTCGTTGCCATTGATCGCGGTATTGCCATCGTTGCACAGGATATGTGGACCGCCTTGAAGGGTCGCGATCTGGTGACCGCTGATTGGGATGAATCAAAGGCGGAAACCCGCAGCAGCGATGAAATTCTGTCAGAATATCGCACCTTGGCGAAGCAAACGCCCCAAGCCATGGCGCGCAACGACGGGGATACCGCTGGCGCGATGGCACAGGCCGATAAAGTGATCGAGGCCATCTATGAATTTCCCTACCTGGCCCATGCATCGATGGAACCACTGAATGCGGTTGCGCGAATGTCGCCAGAGGGTGTTCTGGAAGTTTGGGGCGGTCATCAAATGCCAGGCCTGTATCAATACATCGCCTCGCAAATTGCAGAGACGACCCCGGATAAGGTTGTGTTGCATATTCTAAAAACCGGCGGTGGCTTTGGCCGTCGCGGTGTACCGGATGCAGATGTCGTGGCGGAAGCTGTTGCGGTGGCAAAGGCGATTGGCTGGAAAGCGCCGGTTAAGGTCCAATGGACCCGCGAAAATGACATGCGTGGCGGTCGTTATCGCCCAGCCTATGTGCATCAAATGCGCGCCGGGCTGGACAAGGATGGTCAGATCATCGCCTGGGAGAACCATATTGTCGGGCAATCCATTATGGATGGGGGGCCTTTTGCCAGCATGGTTCAGAATGGTGTTGACCCCACCTCTGTTGAGGGGTCCTCAACGCTGCCTTATGCGATCCCCAATATGTCTGTCGGGCTGACATCCACGAAGGTTGGTGTGCCGGTCCTGTGGTGGCGTTCAGTCGGATCGACCCATACCGGCTATGCGACAGAGGTCTTTCTGGATGAGATCATTGATGCGGTCGGGGCAGATCCGGTCGAGTATCGACTGGCCTTGTTGAAGGACCATCCTCGTCATGCGGCTGTTCTGAAACTGGCGGCTGAAAAGGCTGGATGGGGCAAGGCTTTGCCTGAGGGACACAGCCTGGGTGTATCCGTGCACGAGAGCTTCAGCTCCTATGTGGCCCAGGTGGCGGAAGTTTCTGTCGACGGCACAGATATCAAGGTACATCGGGTGGTGGCTGCTGTGGATGTTGGTACCGCGATCAACCCAGACACAATCAAGGCCCAGATTGAAGGCGGGGTTGGGTTTGGACTGGGGGCCATCCTTCAGGAAGAAATCACGCTGACAAAGGGTGAGGTGGATCAGGGAAATTACGATACCTATCTGCCGCTGCGCATCGACCATATGCCTCAGGTTGAGGTTCATATCATACCCAGCACAGAACCCCCGACAGGGGTTGGAGAGCCGGGCGTGCCCCCTATCGGGCCAGCGGTCGCCAATGCGGTCTTCCGCGCATCAGGGCGACGTATTCGGACGCTGCCTTTCAGCAAGGGCATGACCGCATAATCAGATTTATTCTGAAAACGAAAAAGGCCGCGCCAATCCAGCGCGGCCTTTTTCTATTGAGGCGGCGTCAGGCTGGTTCCAGCACCCGCAGACCATATTCCAGGCTGGATGCGTGCAGCCAATGGTCCATATCCACCGCGAAAGAGCGCGCGGCGTAAACATCGACAGTGTCTTCACCTCGACAATGCAGCACGGTGGTGAAATGGCTCAACAGGGTTCCGACACAGTCGCCGGGTACAAACTGGCTTCGGTCAAAATCTATTGTCGATCCCTTCGCCAGAAGATCGCGCATATTCGGACCCGTGATGCGCCAGCAAACCCGCGAATGGCTCTGATCGGTCAGGGTTGCCAGGTCGACGCTGACATCCGCACTTACCGTTGCGAATAAGTCCCGCGATTCCGGTTCCACGATCAGCCAGCGGTTGGGGCCGACCCACAGCACGGCGGTGTCGTTTTTCTCCACCGCTTTCACGGGCTCGGCTGCCGGGGCCGTGCCGCAGGCTTTCTCTATCGCCTTGCCACAGGCCTTGACCTGATCGGCCCAGGCATCGACATGAACAATGGACAGGGCCCGGCGTTCCTGAATCACGATTCCAGGTACACCGCCCTTGATCGTACCGAAATCACCAACATGCTGATGTCCATCCAGGGCAGAGCGTCGGGTTACTTTTGGCGTAGTATCAGGCATGAAGCCGTTTCCCTTCTGGATCGACAAAGACAGGGTTGGTCACTTTGGCTGGAATGGACAGGCCTTTCAGCGGGCTGGCGACAATCACGATATCGCCTTCACGGGTCAGGCCCCCTTCCAGCAGGGCCAGCGCCATCGGGCTGTCCAGTTCGGGACTGAAACCATTGGCGGTGACATGGCCCAGCATTTTGACGGGCGGGCGCGTATTGGCTTTCTCAATAATTTGGGATCCATTGGGCAGGGAGGATTTCCCATCCACCGGCACCAGCCCGACCAGCTTCTTACGCGGATCGGCGACAAAACCTTCGCGGTAGGCCAATGCCTTGCCGATAAAGTCCTTCTGTTTGGACAGCATCTTGCCCAGGCCCAGATCTTCCGCCGTGGTGCGTCCATCCAGTTCAGACCCGGCCACATGGCCTTTTTCAATCCGCATATTGCCCAGGGCCTCCAGGCCATAGGGCACCATGTCGAATTCCTTGCCAGCCTCCAGCAGGGCATCCCAGATATATTGCCCATAATCGCTGGGCACATTGATCTCAAACGCCAGTTCGCCTGAAAAACTGATCCGGAACAGGCGGCTGGGCACACCTGCTGCCATGCACGGGGCACAGCCCATAAAAGGGAACGCCTCGTTAGAGATATCCAGATCGACGATCTTTTGCATGATCTTGCGGCTGTTCGGGCCAGCAACGGCGATGGCGGCATATTGTTCGGTCACGCTGACGACTTTGACCTTTAGGTCGGGCCAGACGACTTGCAGGTAATATTCCATCTTGGCCATGACCGGCACAGCATTGGCCGTGGTGGTGGTCATCACGAAATGATTTTCTGCCAGCCTGGAGGTCGTGCCATCGTCATAGACATAGCCATCTTCCCGCAGCATCAGGCCATAGCGCGCCTTGCCGACCGGCAATTTGGCAAAGCCATTGGCATAGAGGCGGTTTAAGAATTCAGCTGCATCCGGGCCCTGAACATCAATCTTGCCCAAAGTCGTGACATCACAAATCCCTGCCGATTTCCGGGTCTGTGCGGTTTCCCGAATATAAGCCTCGCGCAGGGTCTCACCCTTATGGGCGGGATAATGACGCGGGCGTTCCCACATGCCCGCTGGCAGCATTTCGCCCGCCCGTTCCAGATGCCAATCCTGCATCGGGGTGCGACGGCGGGGTCGGTAATGCTGTCCAACCTCAGACCCACCCATCGCGCCAATGGCAATGGGGGTATAAGGCGGGCGAAAGGTTGTGGTGCCCACTGCCTGGATTGGCTCGCCGCGCAGGGACGCCATGATCGCCAAGCCGGTAATATTGGACGTCTTGCCCTGATCGGTCCCCATGCCCAGCGTCGTGTAGCGCTTCAAATGTTCGACTGAAACAAAGCCTTCCCGATGGGCCAGGCGCACATCATCGGAACTGACATCATCCTGATGGTCGACAAATTTCTTGGGGTGACCGCCAGAATCCGGGGCTTCCCACAGGGCTTCTGTGCGGGCGGGCTTTTCAATCGCAACTGTTGGTACAGTCCAGCTTTTCTCAGATTTAAATCCGGCGGCGACGGCGGCTTCGACGCCCCGCACATATCCTTCGGAGAGGCAGGCGTAGAGCGAGAATTGCCCCGCACTGGCCCCGGCGGATCGTTCCGCCCGTTTTGGGGTGCCCGGCAGGAAGCAACAGGATTCTGGATTCCAGACGGCCTTTGCGCCGGTCTGGCTGGATAAGTGCAAGGCAGGCTGCCAGCCGCCGGAAATCGCCAACAGATCGCAGGATATCTCCCGGGGGCTGCCACCAACCAGTGGCATGACCTCAACCGATTGCAGGGCGAAATGCCCATGGGTGTTTGTCACCGCATGGCCCATCAGGATTTCCACGCCTTTAGCCCGAACTGCGTTGATCAGGTCAGACTCAGGCGCACTGCGCGCATCGATAACTGCCTGAACGCTGGCACCGGCCGCCAGCAGATCCAGGGCGGTGCGATAGGCATCGTCATTATTGGTGAAGATCACCGCACGGCGGCCGGGCAGCACCCCAAAGTCATTGATATAGGAGCGCACGGCCCCGGCCAGCATGATGCCCGGGCGGTCATTGTTGCCAAATACCAAGGGCTGTTCCAGCGCGCCTGTCGCCAGCACAACCTGCTTGGCGCGGATCTTCCACCAGCGCTGACGCGGCAGGTTGTCCGGCGGCACGGGAAAGTGATCCGCGACTTTCTCAATACAGCCGATCAGGTTGTCATCATAATACCCGAAAGCCGTGGTGCGGGTCAGGATGCGGACATTGGGCATGGCCTGCAATGTTGCCGCCGTTGCCATGGCCCAGTCATAGGCAGGCTTGCCGTCAATTTCCATCTGTTCCTGGCGCAATCGTCCACCCAGAACAGGATTCTCATCGACCAACACAACCCGCGCACCGGTTTCAGCCGCGGTTAGCGCGGCGCTCAGGCCCGCAGGTCCGGCCCCGATCACCATCACATCGCAATGGGCCTGGCTGCGTTCATAACGGTCGGGATCGGCAAGACCACTGGCGGTTCCCATGCCTGCTGCCTTGCGGATAAATCCTTCAAAGATCATCCACAATTTGGTGCTGGAAAACGGACCCATGAAGGTCTTGTAGTAAAACCCTGCGGGAATGAAGCGGGCGATCAATTGATTGACCGCCTGGGTGTCGTATTTCAGGTTCGGCCAGCGATTCTGGCTGTGGGCGACCAGGCCGTCATACAATTCCGCCACGGTGGCGCGGGTATTGGGTTCCTGACGGGCCCCTTCCCGCAAAGCGACCAGCGCATTGGGTTCTTCTGCCCCGGCAGAGAATATCCCGCGCGGCCGATGATATTTGAAGCTGCGCGCGACCAGTTTGACGTCGTTTGCCATCAGCGCAGAGGCAAGCGTGTCCCCTTCAAACCCGGTATAGGATTTACCATCGAAACTGAATTTAATCGGTTTGGATCGGTTGATATGCCCGAAACCACCCAATCTGTTGGGTTGCGCGCTCATTTATCCGACCCTTCACTGGTGGTGGCCTCATCGCTCATCGGGCCGGTTGCGGCCCCATACGCCAGAATTTCATGGGTCTGGGTATTGCGCTTGATGCGGATCCATTGGCGACAGCCAGCGACATGCTGCCAGAATTCTGTATGGGGACCCCGGGGATTTTCGCGGATATAGACCGCATCGAACCAGGTTTGCTCATCAGCATCCAGATCGGGGACATCGACGGTCGCATCGCCGCCATAATTGAATTCGACCTGATCGCGTGGACCGCAATGGGGGCAGGTTAGCCTGAACATTGTCTCTATTTTCCTTAATGCGCGTTCGGGATGGGGCCGGCGCCGCGTTCATCAACCATGCGACCGGTGCGGAAGCGTTCCAGATTCAGATCGCGATTGATCCAGTGTGGCTCGTCATTGGCGATGGTATGGGCAAAGACCCATCCCGATCCTGGCGTCGCCTTAAAGCCGCCATAGCACCAGCCGCCATTCAGATACAGGCCTTTGATCGGGGTCTTGCCGATGATCGGGCTGCCATCCATCGACATATCCATGACCCCGCCCCAATGGCGCAGCATCCGGATGCGCCCGATGGCGGGGATCAGGGCCATGCCTTCCTCTCCCAAATGTTCGATCAGCGGCAGGTTGCCGCGCTGGGCATAGGAATTATAGCCGTCCAGGTCGCCGCCAAAGACCAGCCCCCCCTTATCAGACTGGCTGATATAGAAATGCCCTGCACCAAAGGTAACCACCCCATCGATGAAAGGCTTCAGTGGTTCGGACACAAAGGCCTGCAGCACATGACTTTCGATGGGCAGCTTCAGGCCTGCCAGGGCGGCCACCTGACTGGTATGACCGGCGACCGCCATGCCGATTTTTTCAGATTTGATCAGGCCGCGACTGGTTTGCACACCTTTGACCGCACCGTTTTCAATTTCAAACCCGATGACTTCACAGTTCTGGATAATATCAACGCCCAGCCGGTCCGCACCCCGCGCAAAGCCCCAGGCGACCGCATCATGGCGGGCCGTGCCGCCACGGGCCTGCAACAATCCGCCTGTAATCGGGAAGCGGGCATTGTCAGAAAAGTCCAGGTTCGGGGCATATTTGCGCACCTGATCCCGGTTCAGCAATTCCGCATCGACACCATTCAGCCGCATCGCGTTGCCGCGCCGGGCATAGGCATCCAATTGCGCGTCGGAATGTGCCAGGTTCAAGACGCCCCGCTGAGAGAACATCACATTATAGTTCAGGTCGACCGACAGGCCTTCCCACAACTGCAATGATTTCTCATAGAAGAAAGAATTGGCCTCCAGCATGTAGTTGGAACGCACGATCGTCGTATTGCGCCCGGTATTCCCGCCACCGATATAGCCCTTTTCCAGGACCGCGACGCGGGTGATGCCATGCAGTTTTGCCAGATAATAGGCGGTTGCCAGACCATGCCCGCCGCCGCCGATGACAATCGCGTCATAGCTTTCCTGCGGTTTTGGATCACGCCAGGCGCGAGTCCAATGTTTTTGACCGGTCAGGCCCCCTTTGAGCACGCTGAACACTGAATAACGAGACATGTATCGCCTGTCGCTTCCTACAGGATGGTCCTGAAAAAGGGGGAGGTTTCCCCGTAACAAGGGACGCGCCGAAGATCATCGACGCGCTGAAATCTTTATAGATCATTTCCTGCTCAAGGCACGCGCTGAAACGCGCCCCGGATCGTTCAATTTTCGACATCACCGGTAATTTTTAGACAGAACAAGTGTTATGGGGATACCAGCTATCCCCTATCATCCTGTCCCCGCAGGCGATCTGTTTCGCGGCGTTCTTTTTTTGTCGGGCGGCCTGCGCCCTCACCGCGCAGCGCGACGGGGGCCGGATCATCGGTTTTTGATCGGGGCTTGGGAGGCGCCAGATCTTTATACAGGGTCTGGGCGATTGGTGCGGGACCGCGATGATCGGCAATGGCCTGAATTTCGATGACCCTGACATCCTTTTCCTGCAAGAAGGTTAAGACATCACCGGGCCCAACAGATTGGCTGGGTTTGCGCACAGGTTGGCGGTTCAGCCGGACATGACCGCCGGAAACGACCTCCGCGGCCCGCGTACGGGTTTTAAAAAACCGTGCATGCCATAACCATTTGTCCAGCCGCCCCTTGCGGCCGGTATTGGCGTTTCCCTCTAAATTGCCCTTGGGATATGGGTCATTGGCGTGGTCGGTCATTTCCGGGAAACCAGACCTTTCAAAATGGCGAAGGGGGAATCGGGATTGGGGCGCACCGTCACCGGACGCTGAGGTTTTTGTGTTTTTGCACTCGGCGTTTCGGGCTTGATGGATTTCCGGAGCGCATTGCGATTGCGCGTGGCAGGAACAAAGGCGGGTGGGTCGGCCAGGGCGTCCTGCGTTCCTTCTTTCAAGGGCGCGGGCTTGAAACCCAATGCCCGCATCACGCCAGCCAAAGCGGGGTCCTTTTCGGGCAGGCCGATTTGCGCACAGAATTTGCCATCGCCTAGAAATGGTGTCTTGCGCGGATGATGCCGCAATTTCGCGGTCAGTTGTTCCCAACGATCCAGCCGTAAGGCGATGGGCCCCAAGGGGGTATATCCCAACATCGGCCAGATCGGATCGGAAACGCGATCACGGGGCAGGCTGGGAGATGACGAATTAGGGATTTCAGGGACGGGAGAGCCGGACCAGGCGGACCACAGGATCGCCCTGGCGCGCACGGCCTTGATATCCATCAGCCCGGCCAGATAAATCCAATCGCGCCCAAACCGCAGGCCGATCTTGGTCAGGCTGGCCTGGGCGGATTTGCTGAGGGCCCCCAGAGTATCTGCGGCCTGCTTGCGGGTCAGGGCACCCAGATTTTCGCGCAATTGATACAATAGACCGCGCGCGGCCGCATCCAGACTGTGCGGGTCTATATCCGGGGCCAGCAGCGGCTTTAACCGTCGCAGCATGAAGGCATCCAGGAAGTTCTGAACCCTGATCCGCGCCCGTTCCGTCAGATTTGTGTCGGTCAGGCTGTTGCTCAACAAGACAGCGCGCGGCGATAACAGGGAATCCCCCTTGTCCGGGCGGGCGATTACCCGGCCCCGCCATGTGATGCGGCCTTCCGGGGTCATGCCAAAATCCTGATCCGGGGACTGTTCCAGCGCTTTGACGCGGCGCGGGGCGTCCTCCCCCAATGCGCGATGAGCGGCGGCCAGCAGAGCCTTGGCTTCGCGCCGGTCGGCGGCGTCATGGGGCTTGAAAGACAGGCCTTCGATATGGCCCACGACATGCCCTTCGACGACAACCTCGTCCTTTTTGGTCACGGCGGATAACAGGTCCGCCCCCTCGGCCCCTTTGGACCGACCCAAAACGGCAGCGCGTTTATCAACGAACCGATCCGTCAGGCGCTGATGTAGAGCATCCGACAGGGCATCTTCGATCTGGCGGGTCCGGGCCTGCCAGTCGGCGGCGCTGGTGATCCAGTCAACCCGATGGGTGATATAGGTCCAGGTTCGGATATGCGCCAAGCGGGCCGTCAGCGTGTCAATATCGCCGTCGATCCGATCCAGCCGCTCAATCTGATCCGATACCCAATCGGCGGGCAGGCGACCATCTTTATCGACCAGATAGGTAAAGATGTGCCCGATCAGGGTGGCGTGATGGTCGGGCATCACCTTGCGGAAATCAGGAACCTGACAGACATCCCATAACAGTTGCACGCGGTCCCGGCTGCCCGCTCGCGCCAGAATGCCTTCATCGCGCATCAGGGCGGCCAGGACCACCTGATCAGACGCGTCCCGGGCCCGGGTCAGTTCTTCCTGTTGGGGATGGACGTTCAGGCTGGCATAGAGTCGCCTGGGGGAGGCAAAATCCAGCGACCGATTGCGCCAGTAAATCTGACGGACCGGGTGGTAATCATGTTCTTCGACGCGGCGCAGGACCTCTTCATCCGGCGGCTTTACATTATTGGTAATGCCAAAGGTGCCATTGTTCATATGCCGCCCGGCGCGCCCGGCAATCTGTCCGATCTCTGGCGGGGTCAAGGGACGTCTGCGGGCACCATCGAATTTGCTCAACTGGGCGAAGGCAACATGGTCAACGTCCATATTCAGCCCCATGCCAATCGCATCCGTGGCGACCAAATAATCGACCTCCCCGGCCTGATACATCTCCACCTGGGCATTGCGGGTGCGGGGGCTCAATGCGCCCAGGACAACCGCCGTGCCGCCGCGTTGCTGGCGGATCGCCTCTGCCAGTTCATAGACCTGATCGACAGAAAAGGCGACAACCGCACTGCGACGCTTCAGGCGGTTCAGTTTCTGTGCCCCGGCATAGCTGAGGGTCGACAGGCGGGGGCGGCTTTCAATCACCGCATCGGGGATCAAATGCCGGATCAGGCCCGCCATGCTGTCCGACCCCAGGAACATGGTTTCAAACCGTCCCCTGGCATGCAGCAGGCGGTCTGTGAAAATATGACCCCGTTCCGGATCCGCACAGAGTTGAATTTCATCGATGGCCATGAAATCAACGGTTCGATCCATCGGCATGGATTCGACGGTACAGATGAAATAGCGCGGATTGGGGGGCAGGATTTTCTCCTCCCCCGTGATCAGGGCGACGGCGGACAATCCGACACGGGCGACAATGCGGTCATAGTTTTCCCGGGCCAGCAGGCGCAGGGGAAAGCCGATCATGCCCGACATCTGCCCCAGCATGCGTTCCACCGCTAAATAGGTCTTCCCCGTATTCGTGGGGCCCAGAACAGCGCGTATCTGCGAGTGCAAGGGTCTCATATCAAGACAGCCTAAACCATATGACCGGGTTCGTGAACCGCTGCGGCAAAACGAATTTCCTGCATACGTGATTCCTGTGCGAAGAACCAGCACTATGCGCATCCGTGAAATAATAAATTGATTGACTAATTTATAGATTGAATGATCAATCAACTTATTGAATGATGTGTCACCATATTGAAATACTATAGGAATTCGCCACTTGGCCCGACAGTCAATTGAAGATATTCGAAAGATTGAGCTGATCGATGCGGCCCTGGCCGTGATTGCGGAAGAGGGGCATGATGCCGCAACCACACAGAAGATCGCCGCCCGGGCAGGAATTTCGGCGGGGATCGTGCATCATTATTTCGGGGATAAGGCCAGTCTTTTGCAGGCAAGCATGCGCGCAATCCGAAAGCCTGTCGCCCGCGCCTATGTCGAAAATCTGGCCGCGCAGGGACTGACCACGACGGCGGGTCGCCCGGCCTTGGAGGCCTGCCTGGAAGCCCATTTGTCCCCAACCATTCTGACCGTGCGGCGGGCGGCGGCCTGGCTGCAGTTTACCGCGCGGGTGGCCTATGTCCCGGATTATGCCAGGGTTCACGCATTGGTCCGCAATCGCCAGATCGCCGCCTTGACACGGGCGGTTCGACCCCTGGTGCCGCATCAGGGGGATGCTGTTCGGATGGGGATACGACTGGCTGTCGCGCTGGATGGCTATTGGATGGAATGTGCAACCCGCGAAGGGGGGCTGACCGCCAAAGAGGCGCGTTTGGCAATTGATGCCCTGTTGTCGGATTCCGTTTGGTAAGAATGCCCAGTGCGGTTTAGACTCCCCCTCATGAAAACACTTCTTTCACGCCTTGGCGGTCTGGGCCTGGCCTGTCTTATGCTGACGGGTTGTTACCTGCCCAATAAGTTCGAACTGACGATGCAGATCGCACCGGATGGGCGATATGCTACAACCTATGACGGCACGCTGACGCAGTTACAGTTTCTCCAACGGATCGGGACGGGGGATCTGGTCGGCAATCAGATCGACGAATATGTCGGCATTTATGAAAATGATTTGCGCCGCAATTCCGGCTTTAAGGAAGTCACCTATCTGGGCAAAGCCGAATATCGGGTGAAATTCGACAAGCAGGGCAGTTTGGCGCGGGAAAAGCAGTTCAGCTTCCCGGAACGCAACGGCGTTGTCCTGGGTTTGCGGCGATGGACGGCGGCCAGCGCGGAAGGCTATATGGCCAAATTCCGGGCCACCAATCATCCGGCACTTCCCTCCCTGGCGGCGGCGAATTTCGCCAACGAACCCAATATTATGGAAGTATTCGGGGATCGCCTGCCCAAAAAAATGCGCGATGACCTTATTGCCAATGGGTTCTGGGTGCGCGGCAGCATTCGCATCTGGACCTCGGCAAAGGTCGGCTATCACAATGCGCAGGAAGTTGTGGAGGGGAATCCGACCCTCTATGTCTGGAACATTGACAGCCTGAACGCCCAACCGCCGGAAATGATCATGGCCTGGACCCCGCCCAGCCAGTAAGTCCCAACCAGTAAGTGAGGGCCAATAAGTTGGGGCCTTTCGTTCAATGCAGCCTTAAAAAAGGGATCACACATGAATTTTGACATCATTCTGGAAAGCGTGATGACGGGCTTTCCTTTCCTGTTCCTGCATTTTGCGCTGACCGTGGCAATCTGGCTGGTGGCGGTATGGGTCTATGCCCTGTCCACCCCCTACGCGGAAATGAAGCTGATCCGGGAGAATAATGTTGCGGCTGCCGTGACGCTGGGTGGGGCCATGCTGGGGTTGGCGATCCCCCTGGCATTTGCCATGGCGTCTAGTGTCAGCATGGCCGATATTCTGGTTTGGGGGCTGATCAGCATGGCCTTACAGATTGTCGTTTATCGTGTGATCGACCTTGTGCTCAAGGATTTACCGCGCCGTATAGAGGCCGGGGAAATTGCCCCGGCAGTTCTGGCGACGGCAACGAAATTGTCGATTGCGTTCTTTAATGCGGCGGCCATCTCAGGATAGGCGCAGCGGGGCAGTAGCGACGCGATGAAGCTGATCGACAAAATCGCCTTCCTGGTGCTGGGCATCGTGTCCCTGGCGTCGATCTTTGGCTTCTTTGAAACCAGCCCCGACCCGGATGCGCCGCGTCGCCCCGGCATCGCCCTGGCCCCGCCTCAGGGGGACCCGCTGCCGCCCCGCAATCCAACCCGCGATCCGATTGTCATGGTGGATATGGGCCAAAAGCCGACGACCAGCCTGGGGACGGCATTTTCGCTGGAATCCGCCGGTGTCTGGATGACGGCGCGCCATGTCGTTGATGGCTGTGACAGGGTGGGACTGATGACCGGCCCGTCAAAGGCCGCCAAGGTGAACCAGATTTGGATTCACCCCTCTGCTGATCTGGCCCTGTTGTCGCAATCCTTGCGGCGTCCCGCCCTGAGAATGGCGGATCGCGATCCGGTGATCGGAGAACAGGGCTACGGCGTCGGCTATCCGCAGGGAAAGCCTGGGGAGGTGGTAGGGACCTTGTTGGGGCGCGCGACATCGCGCAGCACGGGGCGATATAAGCTGGATGAACCCGTGCTGATCTGGACGGAAACTGCGCGCTTTCCCAATTTCTCCGGGGATCTGGCGGGGATCAGCGGCGGACCACTCTTCGCACAGGATGGCACTGTTCTGGGTGTCATCGTATCGGGTACCGTGCGGCGGGGGCGTTTCAATACGGTTGCGCCATCTTCCCTGACCCTTGCCCTGCAGGAAGCGCAATTGACGCCAGGAGATATCGGTGACACCGCCCCTGTGCCGGTCCCCATCGAAACCCAGGCCCTATCGGATCTGGGACAGCAATTGCGGCAGGATGGCGCAGTTGCTCAGGTTATCTGCCTGGTTAATTAAGGGAATATCGCGATACACGCGGAACCATTCCAGCAGGCAGATCCCAGCATCCTTCCTGTTGTGATACATGTCGCCCTGGACCCCGGATCACGTCCGGGGTGACGAGCGGGATTGTTTCAAATCACAGCCTGGCTAATCCACTCTCCAGGCGATTGAATGCTTCTGATAAGCGGTCGGGGGACAGGGCGAAGCACAGGCGGTACCAACCCTCCGCGCCGGGGCCAAAGGCGGTGCCCGGCGCGATGCCGACCTTTGCTTCCCGCACCAGTCGCTGACAGGTCTCCAGCGTGCGGTCCCCGGTCCCATCGATACGGAAGAACCCATAGAAGCTCGCGCTGGCCGGGCGATAGTCCCGCACCTTAGGCAGATTTGGCAGGCGTTGGTTGCAGATGTCGCGGCCGATGCGACAATGCTCGACAATCTGGGCAACAGCCCGCTCCCCCTCCACAATCGCCTGTATCCCGGCGCGCTGGATAAAGGTCGGTAGGCAGGAGTAATTGAACTCGATCATATTGCCCAAAACATCGCCCAGCTCTGGCGGATGGGTGATCCAGCCCATGCGCCAGCCGGTCATGGCCCAGCTTTTGGAGAAGCTGTTGACCACCAGGACCGGATCGTCGGGCTGTGCGATTTCCAGGAAGCTGGGGGCCGCGCGCCCGTCATAGACCATGCGGGAATACACCTCGTCAGAGACGATCCAGATGCCCCGCTCCCGCGCAAAGGCCAGCACTTCAACCATTTGCTCCCGCGGCATGACCCAGCCCGTCGGGTTGTTGGGCGTGTTGATGAAAATCGCCCGGGTGCGCGCGTCACATTGGTCATACAGTTTCTGTAAATCCAGATGCCATCCCCGCTGTGCGTCATTGTCCAGCACGGCATAGCGCGGCGTGCCCGACAAGGCGCGGACCACCGATTGCGCATTGGGCCAGACGGGGGAGATGATGACGGCATTGTCGCCTGGATCCAGAATGGTTTGAAAGATCAGCATGATCGCCGACATGCCCGATTGCGTCACGGTGATACGGTTGGGCGCAATGTCCTGCCCAAACAGGCCGGTGACATAGCCCGCCAGGGCCGCCTGAAATTCGGGCAATCCGCGCTTGTGACCATAGAATGTCTCCCCCGCATTCAGGGAGTTGATGGCCGTCTGGCGGATCTCTGTATCGGTCACCAGGTCGGATTCACCATACCACATGGCAATCACCGACGGATCCCCCAGCGCCAGTTTCGACACGGCCAGGATCTGCTGTTCTTCGATACCGGCAACGGTGGGGCGGATGTAACCAATCGACATGGCGGGCGCTTTCCGGAACGGGAGGGATGAGGGCAACTCTATCGCCAAAGTGGCCGAACTGACGGCGTGCTTCAAGCCAGAAACCGCGCCGCCTGACGAATGATGCGGATCGTCTCGTCCCATAGATGATAGTCCGCCAATTGCGCCAGCGGCACCCAGCGTGCCTGAACCGCATCATCGCCAGCCTGCAGCACCCCGCCAACCGGCCGGGCCGCAAAATCAATCAGCGTATAGTGATGCGACAGGTCGGGGGAACCGGGAAGGGGCGTTAGGGAATCCACCACATCGATCAGCCCCAAAATCTCAATCTCGATCCCCGTCTCTTCCAGCACTTCCCGGATGGCCGCAGCGCGAACCGTTTCCCCCCATTCCTGCCGCCCGCCAGGAATAGACCACTCCCCCACACGCGGCGCCCGCCCCCGCTGAACCAACAACACATCCATCCCGCCCGCCGAGGGACGCAGGACGACGGTGCCAATACCAATGAGGGGACGTTGCTGGGTCACGCGGGTTTCCTTGCAGGTTTTGTAACAAGTCTACGGGATGTAATTTAATCTGCAAACCGCGCGTCCCTTAGAGTCTTACAAAAAGCAGGAAGGAGGACCTTGAGGCCCAGGAAGCGCCCCAACCTATCGCGCAGGGGCCAGGAAAGGAAAAAAGGAGCGCAGCGACGACTTCCTCTCCTGGAACCCTGCCCACCGCCGAGGTGCGGAGGTTTGGGGGCAAGCCCCCCAAAGGTACAAGGTTCACAAATAAAAAGGGAAGCGATATGACTTTCCTCTTAACTGCTATGCGAACCATTTTACCGTTAATAGAATCGTTTTGTGGGAGTTGTATTAACTTGGAGTGGGAGCCGGAATTTTATCCGGCTAACGCTTGCGTTTTTGTTTGCTTCTTCAATACCAGCCTCGGCTTTGAAGAATGTAGCGACTGTGATCCCTCCACCAGCTTTTGCTTTGTCGCTTTCCTCGGCGGTCACGGCGACATCGAAGTCGACCATGCTGGCATACTGAAGCTCGTCATGGGTGCCATATCCAGTAATTATGATTCCCGCTCCAGCCCACTCTTTGGTATTCGTTCCACCGGAGAGAGTGGGGCTAGTGGTTGCGAATGCTTCTTTATTTTCGGTGTTAAATTGCTGAACTCCTCGAACAATTTGTTCGAGGCTTGCTTTAACAAAATCTTCAAGACTAAGCATTCGTTGCGTCTCCTGAGTTCAGGTTTGGTGGACATCGCATGATTTCTTCCTCTTATACTCGCGCGAGTAATGTTTCACCTGCAAGCGAAAAGGCGAAACCGGCACTCAAAGGCAATCCTAACGCGTTGCCAGTTCCCAAGCCAAATACGGCCAAAGATAACTTTGGATGGAAAGCCGGACCGAAGGAAATCAGCACTAAGGAAATTGGGGAAACTTTCACCGGGCGGGAAGTATCCCGGGAGAGTTTTGTCGATGGGAAAGGTTGGGAACGGCAACTGATCGGACAGACTGAGGATTTAACAACTCGCTTGAAGCGTGTCAGCATGACCGGGACTTATGGCATGCCTCTTAGATCTGGGTCCCAACAAGCGAAAACCCCCGGTTTCCCGAGGGTTTTCGATGGTGGAGCCAAGCGGGATCGAACCGCTGACCTCTACACTGCCAGTGTAGCGCTCTCCCAGCTGAGCTATGGCCCCTTATGTGTCGGTCCTGGACTTTTTCGACCGGCGGCGCGTGTTATACACGCCGTATCCGGTCTCGCAAGAGTTTTCAAGAAACCGACACAAAGACTTTGGGATTCTTACAGGTCGTCGTCGTCTTTTTTGGTGCCGACAACCGGAACATCATCGTCGTCCAGGTCGGATGTATCCTCCAGCACGCCATCATCGTCGTCGTCATCAACATCCAGAACGTCCAGATCATCATCGTCATCGTCGCTGTCATCATCCAGATCGCCGGATGACTTGGACGCGACTTTGGCTTCCTTCTTGGGCTTGTCGTCAGGCACCTGGTTGCGACCGCGCTTCAGCTTGGTGGCGGCTTCCGGATCGAAGACAGCCTCGCAGCTTGGGCAGATGATCGGGTCTTTCTGCATGTCATAGAACTTCGCGCCACAGCTGAGGCACAAACGCTTAAAGCCCCATTTGGGATTTGCCATGTCGCTGATCTCCTTCGGATTGACAGTAAAATTAATATTTTCGGAGGCTCCCTATAGAGCAACCGCGACCGATACGCTAGGGCGATGATACACTCATCCCCCTATTGTTCAGCCGATTGCGGGCGGAATTGCCAAATTCCAGCGGCGCTGTCAAAAGATAAATAGGGAGAAACGGTAAATCACGAAACGGGGTTTGTTCGCCGGGGGGCCAAGGTGTAAAACACCCACGCATCAGGTTTGACGATATTCGACTGCCAAAATACCGCTGTGTATAGAATAGGATCGTTCTGAAATGAGCTCTTCTTTAACCGTGTCTGCCGGGTCCTCTTTGATTGGAACGGTGCGGGTGCCGGGTGATAAATCAATCTCGCACAGGGCGGTTATGTTGGGGGGGCTTGCGGTCGGCACAACACAGATCGAAGGTCTGCTGGAAGGGGAGGATGTGCTGGCGACAGCCGCCGCTTTTCGCCAGTTGGGGGCGGATGTCACACGCCATCAGGATGGGGCCTGGACCGTCACCGGCGTTGGCCTGGGCGGATTGCGGGAACCAGAAGATATTCTGGATATGGGCAATTCCGGCACGGCGGCGCGCCTGTTATTGGGTATTCTGGCGGGCCATCCCATCCGGTGCATGATGACGGGCGATGCGTCTCTGCGGTCGCGCCCGATGGGCCGCGTGACTGATCCGCTGACGGCAATGGGGGCGCGGATCGAAACACGCGACGGCGGGCGTCTGCCGCTGATGATCCAGGGTGCCGATATGGTGCTGCCGATCACCTATGAACTGCCGGTCCCCTCGGCGCAGGTGAAATCTGCCGTGCTGCTGGCGGGGCTGATGGCGCGGGGCGAGACCGCCGTGATTGAATCGGTTGCCACCCGCGACCATACAGAACGCATGCTGACCCATTTTGGCGGCAAGGTCAGCCGTGAGGCCCTGGCCGACGGGGGCAGTCGCATCGCGGTTGCGGGGGAACCGGAATTGACCGCCGCCGATATACTGGTCCCGGCCGACCCATCCTCTGCGGCCTTTCCTTTGGTGGCGGCCTTGCTGGTGCCGGGATCGGAAGTGCATCTGCCCAATATCGGCATGAACCCGACCCGCATCGGGCTGATCAAAACCCTGCTGGAAATGGGCGCCGATATCGTGATTGAAAATGAGCGTGTTGCAGGGGGGGAGCCGGTTGCCGACCTGATCGCGCGCCATTCCACGCTGCATGGGATAGAGGTGCCGCCAGAGCGGGCGGCCAGCATGATCGACGAATATCCGATCCTGTGCATTGCCGCCTCTCAAGCGGAAGGAACGACCCGGATGCAGGGCGTGTCCGAATTGCGGGTCAAGGAATCTGATCGGATCGCGGTGATGGCGACGGGCCTGCGCGCCAATGGCGTGACGGTGACAGAAGGCGAGGACTGGATGCAGGTCGAAGGCCGCCCCGGTGATGTTGCCGGCGGTGCCATGGTCGCCACCCATCTGGATCATCGCATTGCCATGAGTTTCTTTGTCCTGGGGCTGGTGACGAAAAAGCCGGTCACCATCGATGATGCCGCCCCGATCCGCACCAGTTTCCCGAATTTCCTGGATCTGATGGCGGCGCTTAATTCCGGACGGAAAGGGTAATCGATGGGCCGGATTACGACCCGACTGACACGCCAGTTTGGAATCGACCATCCCATTCTATCGGCCCCTATGGCGGGTGCCAGCGGGGGGCAATTGGCCAAGGCTGTCAGTGAGGCTGGCGGGTTGGGCCTGATCGGCGGCGGTTACGGCGATGCAACTTTTTTGAGCCAGGCATTTCGAGATACAGGCAACACGGCGGTTGGTTGTGGTTTCATCACCTGGTCTTTGGCACAAAATCCGGATTTGCTGGATTTGGTTCTGTCCCATAATCCCTGTGCGATCATGCTCTCCTTTGGGGATCCCGGCCCGTTTGTGGCAAAAATAGCAGAGTCTGGTGTCCCGCTGATCTGCCAATGTCAGACCATCGCGCATGTGCGACAGGCCGTGGATCTGGGCGCGACGGTCATCGTTGCCCAAGGGGGAGAGGCTGGCGGTCATGGCGCCCTGCGCGGCACGATGAATTTCGTGCCGGAGGTCGCCGATCTTCTGGCCGCCAACTCCCCCGACACGCTGTTGGTGGCTGCTGGTGGGATTGCTGATGGGCGCGGATTGGCTGCGGCCTTGATGCTTGGCGCAGACGGGGTTCTGGTCGGTACGCGGTTTTGGGCGTCGCTGGAGTCGCTGGCCCCGATGCAGCATCGTAAGGCCGCTATCCCCGCGACCGGGGATGATACCGTGCAGACCACCGCTGTGGATATCGTGCGGCAAAAAGACTGGCCAGCTGAATTCAAGGTTCGGGTACAGCAGAATGCTTTTACCCAGAAGTGGCATGGGCACGAAGAGGAATTGCGTGCGGTTGTGGAAACCGCCGTCCCGGCTTATACAGCGGCGCTGGGAGCGGGCGATCCGCAACAATCCGCCCCGATCTGTGGTGAGGCGATTGGTCTGATCGCCAGCATTGAGCCAGCGGCCCGTATTGTGGAGACGATGGTTGAAGAGGCCCATGCACGGCTGAACAGTCGATTTGAGTGAAGGAGTTTCCAGATATGTCATCCAATGCGCCCATTATTATCGCCGTTGACGGCCCGGCCGCCAGCGGCAAGGGGACTGTGGCGCGTAAACTGGCGACAGAATTTGATTTCGCCTATCTGGATACGGGCAAGCTGTATCGTGCGGTGGGTTTGGCGGTGGTGCGGTCTGGTGGCGACCCGGAAGATGAGGATGCGGCCACTGATGCCGCCCGCGCTTTGGACCTGCAAACCCTGGATGACCCGGAGCTACTGGGCGATGATGCGGCCTCTGCGGCATCCAAAGTTGCCGCTATTGACGGAGTGCGGTCGGCCTTGTTGGAGTTTCAAAGAAACTTCGCAGCCTCGCCACCGGATGGCAAATTGGGGGCGATTTTGGACGGGCGGGACATTGGCACAGTGATCTGTCCGGACGCGCTGGTGAAGCTGTTTGTAACCGCCAGTGTGGATATTCGTGCACAAAGACGACACAAAGAGTTGCTCAATCGGGGTACGCCCAGTATATACCCGCGCGTTCTGGATGAATTGAAGGCCAGGGACGCGCGCGATATGAATCGTGCGACGGCCCCTTTGAAAGCGGCAGAGGATGCTGTGGTGCTGGATACCACGGAACTGGATGTCGATCGGTCTTTTGCTCAGGCTCTCCGCTTGATCGGGGGACCGGTAAGAGAGGCCCTTGAAGATGCAGACGGTGCCTAGGGCGCGGATCTGCGACTGAGCAGACCATAAGGTTAGGTTTGTTATGATGGCGGCACGATAAGCCTCAAGCGTGCAGCCATCCCCATTCATTTTGAGGTGAGACCGCCGGATACAACCGGATGGCCGGAAATGAAACAAGACTGAAAGGAACATCACAACCATGGCAAATGAAAGTTTTGCCCAGCTTCTGGAAGAATCCCTCGGCGAAAACGAGTCGCTTGAAGGGACTGTAGTAAAAGGGATCGTCATTTCTATCGACAATGACATGGTCCTGATTGATGTCGGCCTGAAGGCCGAAGGCCGCGTCGCGCTGAAGGAATTCGGCAGCCCCGGCCAGCCCGCTGATTTGAAAAAGGGCGATGAAGTCGAAGTTTTCGTAGAACGCATGGAAGACAAGAACGGCGAAGCGATGCTGAGCCGCGAAAAGGCCAAGCGCGAAGAAAGCTGGATCAAGCTGGAAGAGCAGTTCAACAAGCAGGAACGCGTCAATGGCGTGATCTTCGGACGCGTGAAGGGGGGCTTTACGGTCGACCTGAACGGGGCTGTTGCCTTCCTGCCGGGCAGCCAGGTCGATATCCGCCCCGTGCGCGATATCACCCCGCTGATGAACACACCTCAGCCTTTCCAGATCCTGAAAATGGACCGCAGCCGTGGCAATATCGTCGTCTCGCGCCGCGCCGTGCTGGAAGAAACCCGTGCTGAACAGCGCGCTGAACTGGTCGAAAACCTGAAAGAAGGTCAAGTCCTGGAAGGCGTTGTCAAGAATATCACCGATTACGGCGCATTCGTCGATCTGGGTGGTGTGGACGGCTTGCTGCACGTAACGGATATCTCATGGCGTCGCATCAACCATCCCTCGGAAGAGCTGACAATCGGTCAAACGGTCAATGTACAGGTTATCCGCTTCAACTCGGAAACCCAGCGCATTTCGCTTGGCATGAAACAGCTGCTGTCTGATCCATGGGAAGGCGTTGACGCTAAATACCCGGTCGGCACCAAGTTCTCGGGCCGCGTCACCAACATCACCGACTACGGCGCATTCGTTGAGCTGGAAGCCGGGATCGAAGGTCTGGTACACGTGTCCGAAATGTCCTGGACCAAGAAGAACGTTCACCCCGGCAAGATCGTATCCACCTCTCAGGAAGTGGATGTCATGGTCTTGGATGTGGACCCGAACAAGCGGCGCATCTCCCTTGGCATCAAACAGTGCCAGGAAAACCCATGGGATACCTTCACGGAGAAATATCCGGTGGGCGCCGAAATCGAAGGCGAGATCAAGAACATCACCGAATTTGGTATGTTCGTTGGCTTGACCGAAGAAATCGACGGCATGGTTCATATGTCCGACATCGACTGGCACAATGCGCCGGAAGAAGCGCTTGCGGCCTATACCAAGGGCGACATGGTCAAGGCCAAGGTCCTGGATGTGGATGTTGAGAAAGAACGCGTTTCTCTTGGCATCAAACAGCTGGAAAATGATCCGTTCGAAGAAGCCATGGATGGCCTGCGCAAGGGTGAAGTTGTCACCTGCACGGTCACCAAGGTTCTGGACAATGGCATCGAAGTGACGGTGAAAGACAATGTTCCAGGCTTTATCCGCAAGGCGGAATTGAGCCGGGATCGGTCCGAACAGCGTCCTGACCGTTTCGCCGAAGGTGAAAAGGTTGATGCCAAGATCACGGCCATCGACAAGACCACCCATAAGCTGACCCTGTCGATCAAGGCGCATGAAACCGCAGAAGAAAAAGAAGCCATGGCGGCTTATGGTTCTTCTGACTCCGGTGCGTCCCTGGGCGATATCCTGGGTGCGGCCTTGAAGAAGCAGAAAGAACAGTCGGGCGACGAGTAAGTCCCCTACTGAACTAAAAGACGAATGATCGGGCCGGTTTTCTATCAGGAAGACCGGCCCGTATCTTTGTGTCGACCCATCCAGATTGAAGAATCAGGTCTTCGCATTTTCCTGAAATATTCAATAAATAGAGCGATATCGGGCGTTTGTCCTTGACTGCAAATCAGGGCTTTGGCACGCTCTTTACCGGTTTGGTGGTTGGATAGTTTTTTAAATTAGAAAAATTGAGTAATGGGGCGATATCATCACGGCTGAGACAGCAAGAGCGCCTGTTTTGACGCGCTGACTGAAATGCCGCGATATCGATAGGACAAAAATTGGCGCAGGAAGAGGATCATCCGATGCGCCCCAAACAGGTGGGAGTAACTATATGACACGGTCCGATTTAATCGCCCGTATCGCTCAGCGTCGGGGATTGTTTCAACGGGATGTGGAACGGGTTGTGTCGACCGTATTCGACGAGGTGACGCAGGCTCTGGCCCAGGGTGACCGGGTTGAATTGCGCGGATTTGGCGCTTTTTCCGTAAAGGCGCGTGACTCTCGCACCGGTCGCAATCCCCGCACGGGAGAGGCTGTTTCCGTCGAGGCGAAGTCGGTGCCTTTCTTTAAGACCGGCAAGCAATTGCGGGAACGCCTGAACGCGGATTGATCCGGCTTTCATTCAATCGATCAGGTCTTTATCGGTCTTAACCCCCGCGAAGTCATGTGACGGCTAGGGCGGGTATCATGGCGAAGGCCGGAGGAACAGATAGGCGAATGCGACAGATTTCAAAGCTGTTTGGTCTAATCATCACCGTGCCAATTCTGCTGGTGGCGATTTCTTTCGCTGTTTCCAATACAGATATCATGACGTTGCGGCTGTGGCCTTTTACCACTGAAGTCACCATGCCCACGGCGTTGGCCTTGTTCATTGTTTTGATTTTCGGATTTCTTATCGGTGCGATCGCGGCCTTTGTTGGCGCGGGTTCCTTGCGCAAACGTCTTCGCAACGCTGAATATCGGCTGCGCCAGATGGAAATGGAACAGGCCCGGATCGCCCGTGAAAAAGAAGCCGCTGCGGCGAAGGCTCAGCAGGAAACAGTTGCCCTGTCACAGCGCAGTTCGACGCCAGCCTTAGCAGCAGAATAGGCGGCCTGCGGCTGTTTATTGGCCCGTTGGGCCATCCTGATCTCAAAATTGCCTCAATTTCAGCCTTAAATCTCCCTGGTCGGATGCTCGAATCGTGCGAAATTCGGCGGGATAGGAAGTTCTGCGCTGATTGGGGCTGCAGATTCAATTTGGGGATACGGACCGGTATGAAAACCGATGGCATGACCGAAGACGAAATCAATCAACGCCACGCCGAAAAGATGGCCAAGAAGAAAGCCGCCCGCGACAAGATGCTGGCGGAAAAGACCATCGAAAAGGGCCTTTTGATGGTCCATACCGGCAAGGGCAAAGGCAAGACCACGGCTGCCATGGGCCTTGCTGCGCGCGTTGTTGGCAATGGTAAAAAGGTCTGTATCGTTCAATTTGTCAAAGGTGTGTGGAACACGGGGGAACGCGAAGTTCTGAAACATTTCCCCGATCTGTGTGTGATGAAGGCGATGGGCGAAGGATTCACCTGGGACACGCAAGATCGCGCCCGTGATATTGCGGCGGCGACGGCGGCCTGGGATTTCGCAAAGGAAGCCATGGCGGACCCCAGTTTCGACATGGTGATCCTGGACGAAATGAACATCGTGTTGCGCTATGATTATCTGGATCTGGCAGAGGTCCTAAACACGCTTCAGGCCCGTCGTGACATGCTGCATGTCGTCATCACCGGTCGCAACGCCAAGGAAGAGTTGATCGAGATTGCAGACCTGGTCACAGAAATGACGCAGATCAAACATCCCTTCCGGTCCGGCGTGAAGGCGCAGATCGGGATTGAATTTTAAGCCGCGTCGCCGTCTGGCGCGCGTTTGCAGGAAAGGATTTAATCCATGCGATCCATAGCACAGTTCATCGGGACGATTGCGCTGTTTCTGGCCGTCAGTCTGACCTCCACACTTCAAGCCCAGGCACGGGTCGAAGATGCCGAACAACTGGTGGTCAAATCAGAATTTACCATCAAGAATATGTGGGATCATCCCGAATTTTCGAAATATGTGCGCCATTATCTGCGCGAATCGAAAGCTGTTGTGGTTATCCCGTCTATGTTGAAGGGTGGTTTTTTGATTGGCGGAGAAGGCGGATCGGGGATTCTGATGGCGCGCGGCGCAAATAATGAATGGAGCTATCCGGCCTTCCTGTCGATTGGGTCTGCCTCTTTCGGGCTGCAATTTGGCGGGCAGTCGTCAGAGATGCTGTTGATCGTGATGACCGGGCGCGGATTGCAAGCCATTCTGGACGATCAGGTTCAGATCGGCGGCGAAATTTCCGGCGCGATTGGTCCCTATGGCAGTGGCGCGGAAGCGTCCACCACCAGCAACATGGATGCGGATGTCATTGCCTATTCCATCTCAAAAGGCGCATTTCTTGGCTTTAATGTTGAAGGAACCGCGCTTGTGCCCCGGGAAACCCTGAACCGCGAATATTATGGACAATCCGTAACGCCCAGTGAAATCGTCTTGAAGGGGGTGGTTGGAAATCCACAGGCGGATCAATTGCGCCAAACCCTGAAGGAATTGATGACCAAACAATAGACAGGGCGGGTTTATGGCGCATGCGCCCCATTGCCCGGCCCTGATGCTTCAGGGCACGGGCTCGGATGTTGGGAAAAGTCTGCTGGTGGCCGGCTTGGCGCGTGCCTATACCCGTCGTGGGTTACGCGTCGCCCCGTTCAAGCCACAGAATATGTCCAACAACGCCGCCGTCACCCCGGATGGCGGAGAGATCGGGCGCGCACAGGCACTGCAAGCCTTGGCCGCCCGACAGCCCTTGTCTGTGCATATGAATCCAATCCTGCTGAAACCCCAATCAGATTATGGATCGCAAATCATTGTGCAGGGGCATGTGTTTGGCACCGCCAAGGCACGGGATTATTATGGCCTGAAATCCACACTGCTGCCGAAAGCTTTGGAGAGTTTTGATATCCTGGCCCGGGATGTCGATCTGGTCCTGGTCGAGGGGGCTGGAAGCCCGGCCGAAATCAATCTGCGCGCCGGTGATATCGCCAATATGGGCTTTGCTGAGGCGGCGGATCTGCCGGTAATCCTGGTCGCTGACATTGATCGGGGCGGGGTGATCGCCTCTGTGGTTGGCACCTATATGGTGCTGGAACCCTCTGAACAGGCACGGTTGGGGGGGTATCTGATCAATAAGTTTCGCGGTGATGTTTCCTTATTCGATGATGGGCTGACTGCCATCCAAGGCCGAACTGGATTGCCGTGTTTCGGTGTATTGACCTGGTTTCCTGATGCGCATCTGCTGCCTGCAGAAGATGCTGTGGCGATGGATCGGGGGGCGATGGCAACCCAAGGCAATGGTGCCGCCCCCATTAAGATTGCCGTGCCCAGACTGGGCCGGATTGCGAACTTCGATGATCTGGACCCGCTGCGGGCGGAACCGGATGTTACCCTGGTCGTCGTGTCGCCGGGTCAGGCCCTGCCGGGGGATGCTGACCTGGTGCTGATCCCCGGATCAAAGGCAACAATCGCCGATTTGCAGGATTTTCGGCGCAATGGGTGGGATATCGACCTGTCCGCGCATCTGCGCCGCGGCGGATCGGTTCTGGGCCTGTGCGCCGGCTATCAGATGCTGGGTCAAAGGATCGCGGATCCCGAAGGCATCGAAGGCCCCCCCGGTACAATCGAAGGATTGGGGCATCTGGACGTCGAAACCGTGCTGAAGGGGCCAAAGCGACTGGTTCAGGTGACGGGGGTGGACCTGACGACGGGGGCTGCGATCCGCGGGTATGAAATGCATATGGGCAAGACCGAGGGGCCGGGTTGCGCGGTCCCGATGGTCGAAATCGATGGCAAGCCGGACGGGGCCATTGCCGCATCCGGCCAAATCGCGGGCTGCTATCTGCACGGTATCTTTGCCGATGATACATTCCGCAATGCGTATCTGAACCGGTTCCGCGATGGACGCGTCCAATCCACAGCCTATGATACCGTGGTCGAACGAACCCTGGACGGCCTGGCAGATCACATGGAAACCCATTGTGACCTGGACGCCCTGTTAGCCCTTGCACAAAACCGCGTTGTTTAGGTCTGCCTTTGGTTTGAGCGTGTGTTGATCAGGCGTTACGCAGCGGCCTGAATGAACAAGTTGATAAGTCTGGTGTTTACATAATAATTGCTGCGCCCCTGAGTCACTTTTGTCACAAATTCGGCATCGGCCAGCATATCCAAATATTTTGCCGCGGTTTGGCGCGATACGCCAAGATCGTTTTGTATATATTCGATGCGTGTATAGGGGTGTCGAAATAAATTGTTCAGCAAGTCTTGGCTGTAAATCTTGGGCAATTTTTGGCGCAGTGTGTTTTTGTATTCCGCCATCAAATCCCGAATGCCCGTCATGAGCACAAGAGTGGTCTTTGACGTTTCTGCAACAGCCGTCAGAATGTACAGGATCCATCCTTCCCAGTCGCCCTCATCCCGGACCGCTTGTAAGTGGGTATAGTATTCCATCTTTGTTTTGGTGATGTGGCGGCTTAAGTAGAGGATCGGTGTGTCCAGCAATCCCATTTTTGTTAAGTACAGCACATTCAGGATGCGGCCGATCCGGCCATTTCCATCCGGGAAAGGATGTATGCTCTCAAACTGATGATGGATAATCGCCATCCTGATGATCGGGTCCAGTTCCGAAACCGGTGGATCGTTCACATATTGCTCAAGATTCGCCATGCATCGCTGAACGACATCGAACTCTTGAGGTGGAACATACACGACCCTCCCCGTGACCCCCTCTTTCAAGGCGGTGCCTGGTAGTCTGCGAAATCCGTCCTCTCGGGATTTCAAGATACGAAACATCGCGATTAAGGTATTGTTGGTTATATTGCCGTGCGATGCGCCAATTTCCTGAAAGCCTACTTTCAATGCCTCACGATATCGCGCGACTTCCTTGGCGGCAGGTGAATCGGGGGAGCCCATAATAGGGTCGGCCTTAAACAGGTCATCCTGAGTCGTAACTATATTTTCAACTTCCGAACTGGCCTTTGCTTCTTGCAAGGTCAGCGTGTCGATCAGAATACCCTGGTTAGGGATTGAGGCGGCGCGCCCTTTGACTTCAGCAAGATATCGATGTGCCGTCGAAAGCGCTTTCAGAACAGCTTTCGACTCGACATCAATATCCAGGGGAAGTGTGGGTATTTCATAGGATTGTTTTAACATGTTTGCTCGATATGTTAAATAATTCAGAAATTATTAACATATCGATGCTTCCTGTTAAAGAGTTTCCTGTATTCAGTCTTGTCGATCTTTAGCTCCATTTCGGTTTGAACGGAACCGGGCGAGGGGAGCGGCTGGTGATGTCGTGAGACGTTAAGTCCATATGACTGCGGGTATATTCCTGGGTCGCGTCGCGTTTGGGCTGCCAGTCCCAACCGGTATGCTGACCGATGCGCAATGCGGCTGACAGGACGCGGCGGCGGTTCTGGCTGTCCAGCACACGGGCATGGATATCCGCCGGGTCCCAATGGGCCTGTGCCCGGGCGCGAAAGTCGGCAATGCGCGGGGACTGTTCGGCGGTATCGGCCAGATTGATTTCTTCATTTGGATCAGATGCCAGGTCGAACAATTGATCGGGATCGCCAGGACAGCAGATATATTTCCACGGCCCGTCCCGCAGCATCAGCATCGCCTGACCGGTGCCTTCCGCGGTATATTCTGCAACCGTGGTGTCGCGCTGTGTCGTGCCATCCACAAACTGCAGCAGGCTGGTTCCATCCAATGGATCGATGGCGTCCGGAATGGGCACGCCGGTGGCCTCATGGGCTAATTGCAGCAGGGTTGGGGTTACGTCCACCTGACTGACCGGGTTGGCAATGCTGACACCCTGCCCGGCGCGGCCTGGCACATGCAGCACCATGGGAATACGGCAGGCCCATTCGCGGAAGGTCATCTTGTACCACAAGCCCCGTTCGCCCAGCATGTCGCCATGATCGGAAACCAGCAGGATCGCGGTATCGTCCGCCTGACCGGTTTCCACAAGCGCGGCGCGCAACTTGCCCAGCCAGTCATCGACATAGGATACATTGGCCATATAGGCCCGGCGCGCGCGGCGGATATCAGCATCATCAATATCAACGGCATCCAGCGCAATGGCATGTTCCAGCCGCAGGCTGTGGGGGTCGTTGTCGGCAGCATTGGGGCGGGGCGCGTGCGGCATGGGAATATCCGCATCGTCATACAGATCCCAATAGCTGGGGCGCGCCGCATAGGGATCATGGGGATGAATAAAGCTGGCGACATAGCAGAAGGGGCGTTCGTCTTCTGTCCGGGCTGCATCATAAATCGCCCGCAGCGTCGCCGCCCCGACCTCATCATCATAGGCCAATTGATTGGTGATGGAAGCCGGACCTGCCTGCACCACTGACGACATATTATGATACCACAAGTCAATCCGCTTTTCTGGTGAGCGCCAGTCTGGCACCCAGCCGAAATCCGCTGGATACACATCCGTGGTGTGGCGCTCTTCAAAGCCATGCAGCTGATCTGCCCCCACAAAGTGCATCTTGCCCGCAAGCCCGGTGCGATACCCCATCAGGCGCAGATAATGGGCGAAGGTCGGCACGGTCGACGGCAAATAGGCCGCATTGTCCCATCCCCCAAAGCGGGAAATATACTGGCCCGTCATAAAGGCATAGCGACCAGGTGTGCACAGCGGGCTGTTGCTATAGGCCGCATCGAACCGCACCCCCTGTGCCGCCAGTGCATCCATATGGGGTGTCTTCACCACGGGATTGCCATAACATCCCACCATGAAGGGCGTTAGCTGGTCTGCCATGACGATCAGGATATTGCGGGGGGCCATTGTGATCTCCTGTTGCGAAAGGGTAGTGCTGAGGGTCTACCCTGCTTTTATCTTTATCCAGAGTGTTTCATTTCATCGGTCGGCTGAGTGGTCTGGTTGCGTCAATTCTCCGATTCCCTGCGCCCCTACGGCGGCGATTGCTGTGGTTGGGCCAGTTTCCAGCGGCGCGGCGCTGCGATTGGTCCTCAGCCAAGCGATGCCAAAGGTGGTCAGCGCAATCCCAGCCATAAAGATCATGAATCCCGATGCGCCAAACATGCGGATTGCAGCAGGTCCCAGCAGTGCCCCGGTCAGGCTGCCGACATTCAACGCCATGACCAGGGTGCCGCTGGCGGGCACAATCTGGTTGGGCTGTAATCGGTCATTGGCATGGGCAACACACAGGGAGTAGATCGGGAATGTCACAGCCGCCATTCCTGCCAGGGCGGCGTAAAGCCAAATCCCCGTTGGCCCTACAGCCAAGAGCGCAAAGAAGCCAGCCCCAATCAGGGAGGCCCCGGCCACCACCAAGCGGCGATCCATCCGGTCTGATAACCAGCCGATGGGAAACTGGCATATCGCCCCGCTGAGTGTGACGATAACCAGCAGAGACGCTGCCTGTCCATCTGACATGCCGCGCGCCAGTCCATAGAGGGGAAGACCGACGAATAAAGCAACCTGGGCCATCCCATTCAGTACTGCGCCGCTGACCGCCATGGGGGATATGCCAATCAGGGTGCGGATCGACAGGCGATCGGGGGCGCTATACTCCGGGGCTTTGACCCGGGTGATCAGCATCGGTACCAGGCAGATCGATACCAGGATTGAAGTGATCGCGAATAGCAAGCCACCCGATGGGTCCGGCAGGCCGACCATTGCCACGCCACTGGCAGATCCCCCTGTCTGGACAATGAAATAGATCGACAGAATGGCGGCGCGGTTCTGATTTTGGGCCCGCGCGTTCAGCCAGCTTTCGGCGATGACATACAGGCCGGTGAAGCAAAACCCCGCCAGAAAGCGCATTGCCGACCAACTGAAAGGGTCCTGGGTCAGCATATGGATCAGGGCGGCTGTGGAACACAGGGAGGCGAGCGCGCCAAAGGTTCGGATATGCCCGACCTGCTCAATCAATCGGGGTACAACGACACAGCCAAACAGAGCCCCTAATGGATAGCAGGCTTGCATTATCCCGATGGTCGTCTGGGAAAATCCTAATTCCGCGCCGCGCAGTGTCAGCAATGTCACCAGCAGCCCGTTGCTGATCATCAACAGCAACAGCCCCAGGAACAATGTCCAACTTTCCTGCAGCGCGCGGACCATATCTTCGTCTCCACAGACCCTCGACCCGGTGATGGACCGGATCGACACCCATCCCGTGCCGGTATCACGCCGATGACCGGGCGGCAATCCAGATCAACGAAATGCGAAAATGAAGATAAATAGTATTTGCGAATGATTCGCATTTGCGGTAACGATGAGAGGTCCTATTTTTGAACGGAGAGGTTATATGCTTGCCCCGCTGAACAGAGTTCTTCATTGCAAATCCATCGCCGTGTCTGCCGAGCGGCTGGAGCGTTTCTTTGGCAGTCTTATGATACTACGCGGTCGCCGCCTGCATCGTGGAACCAAGCCCCTGCATCGTTCATGTTTGGAGGTGCTGGCATGTTGATCCGTATGGCGGGGCCCAGCCCTGTAGAAGCCCTGAACACCGCTTTGGAACTGGATAATCTTTGGTTTGGGGAGCGTTTTGCGGTTTGGACGATGCGCATGTGGTTTGCGACCTTGTCGCCAGACGGCAGCCATCGTCCGCTTCTGGACCAGGCCTATCGCACGGTGGGCGCAACAGAGGCCATGCCCAGCATTGATGGCGCACTGTGGGTTTTTAAGGTCGGCGCCAGGCGGCCGGTGGAAATCTCCGCCCCCTGCAAGCGCGCCCTGACCTGTGACGAGAAACGTGCGCTGCATCTTCTGGCCTGTCATCAACAGGGCATTGCCATAGCCGCCCAGCCGGTGGCGGAGGCGTTGTTTCCCCCCTCGGCAGCTAGGGCCAGTCACCGCCCGCTCAGCCTATGGGCGGATATTCTGGAGCGCGCGGGGCTAGACCTGCCGATGCGGGATTGGGACTTACCGGAGTTGCGCCGACCGGAAGGAGTCAGCCGCCACAGTCTTCACTGAGACAAGGTCTTAGCGCTCAGCTTGCCAACCGTCTGTGTGGCGATTAGAACCCCTGTGCGGGTCCTTGTGGACCTACTGGACAAATCGGTGCGCGAGGCTGGCATGAAAAAAGACGTTAATAAGGTCGTATTGGCATATTCCGGTGGCTTGGATACCTCGGTCATCCTGCGCTGGCTGCAAGACACCTATGGCTGTGAGGTTGTGACCTTCACCGCCGATTTGGGGCAAGGTGAAGAACTGGAGCCGGCCCGCAAGAAAGCCGAGATGATGGGGATCAAGGAGATCTTCATCGAAGACCTGCGCGAAGAATTTGTGCGCGACTATGTCTTCCCCATGTTTCGCGCCAATGCTCAGTATGAAGGCACGTATCTGCTGGGCACCTCCATCGCGCGCCCGCTGATTTCCAAGCGCCAAATTGAAATTGCCAAGATGGTGGGTGCCGATGCGGTTGCCCATGGCGCGACCGGCAAAGGCAATGACCAGATCCGCTTTGAACTCAGCTATTACGCGCTGAAGCCGGACATCAAGATCATCGCCCCCTGGCGCGAATGGGATTTGAATTCCCGCACAAAACTGATCGCCTATGCCGAACAGCATCAGATTCCGGTTTCCAAGGACAAGCGCGGCGAAGCGCCCTTCTCCCAGGACGCCAATCTGCTGCACATTTCCTCCGAAGGGAAAATCCTGGAAGATCCGGCTGTTGCCGCCGATATGGACCTGATCCTGTCGCGCATGGTGTCGCCCCAGAATGCACCGGACAAGGCCGAAGAGATCACGATTGATTTTGAAGCGGGCGATCCGGTCGCAATCAATGGGGAGAAGATGAGCCCGGCCACCCTGCTGACCAAGCTGAATGAAATGGGTGGGCGCAATGGGATCGGCTGTTTGGATATCGTGGAAAACCGTTTCATCGGCATGAAGTCTCGCGGTGTTTACGAAACCCCAGGCGGCACGATCCTGTTCCAGATGCGCCGCGCCATTGAAAGCCTGACGCTGGATCGCGGTGCGATGCATCTGAAGGACGAGTTGATGCCGCGCTATGCGGAACTGGTCTATAACGGATTCTGGTTCTCCCCAGAACGCGAAATGCTGCAAGCCGCCATTGATCATTGCAGCAGCGTCGTCACCGGTCAGGTCACCGCCAATCTGTATAAGGGCAACGTCCTGATCACCGGCCGCAGCGCGCCCAAGAGCCTGTATGACGCCGATATCGTGACCTTCGAAGAAGACACCGTCTACGACCAGCGCGACGCCGAAGGCTTCATCAAGCTAAACGCCCTGCGCCTGCGCCTGCGGGGTCGATTGCTGGGACGGTAGAGCCCTTCTTTCGAAGACAACGTCCAGCTTTTTGGTTCTGTCTTTTCCCTCCCCCTTGAGGGGGAGGATGGGTCTGTTTGTTCCCTCCCCCTTGAGGGGGGAGGGTTGGGGTGGGGGTGACAAGGCCGCAAGGCCTTCGCCTGCAGTAGGGTTGATTGCGGAGGAGAGAGCACCCCCCTCCCAACCTTCCCCCCTCAAGGGGGGAGGGGTAAAAAATGGGGCTCCCCCCTCAAGGAGGGAGGGGTAAAAGATTGGGCATCCCCTTCCAAAGGGGCCTTAATACAAGTTCGGCGGCTGCAGTGCTGATCCCGAAAGACCGCGCTGCACCCGCCGAACGGAATGAAGACCCCGAATCCCCGGAATCAATTCCCAGCGATCGCCTTTGACTTGGCGATCAGGTTTTCGGCCTGCTTGATGGAGGCGATGTCGATCAGGCGACCGTCCAGGGAGACGGCACCCTTGCCTTCCTTCTGGGCCTGAGCCATGGCGTCCAGGATGCGCTGGGCCTTGGTCACGTCGGCTTCAGAAGGGGAGAACAGCTCGTTCGCCATGGCGACCTGGCTGGGATGGATCGCCCATTTGCCTTCACACCCCAGAACCCCGGCGCGATTGGCCTGGGCCTTATAACCTTCGGGATCAGAGAAATCACCAAATGGGCCATCGACGGGGCGCAAACCATTGGCGCGGGCGGCAACCACCATGCGGCTGATGGCATAATGCCACATATCGCCCCAATGATAATCGCGGGGCGCATCGCCATCCTTGTCGGTCAGCACGCCATAATCCGCATGGGGGCCGCCAATGACAGTGGTGCGGGCCTTGGTTGATGCGGCATAGTCGGCAACCCCAAAGTGCAGCGATTCATTGCGCGGAGAAGCCGCAGCGCAGGCATCCACATTGGCCATGCCAAGCGCGGTTTCGATGATCAATTCAAAACCAATCCGCTTTTTGCGCTTCACAGCGGCTTCCACCTGGGTCACCAGCATATCGACGGCATAGATATCGGACGGGGTGCCGACTTTCGGGATCATGATCATATCCAGACGCTCGCCACCCTGTTCCAGGATATCAACGACATCGCGATACATGTAGTGGGTGTCCAGACCATTGATGCGAACGGACATCGTTTTGGTGCCCCAATCGATATCGTTCAATGCTTCGATGATATTCTTGCGCGCCTTTTCTTTCTCATCGGGCGCTACCGCATCTTCACAATCCAGGAAGATGACATCGACATCTGATTTTGCTGCCTTTTCGAACAATTCAGTTCGGCTGCCAGGAACGGCCAGTTCGCTGCGGTTCAGACGGGGGGTGGCTTGTTCAACAATCGTAAAACTCATGAGACGACTCTCCTGGGACGTATATTAACCGGGGACGTGGATTAAATTCATAAATGGAACCTATTCCACCTAACGGAAATCGCAAGCAAAAACTATGGATTTATGTTTTTGGTCGCTTTGCCAGGGGGTGTTTGTCCGCAACCAGGGACGCCAGACGCTCATTGAGGACATGAGTATAGATCTGTGTGGTCGAAATATCCGCATGGCCCAGCATCTGCTGAACGGACCGCAGATCGGCCCCATGGGCAACCAGATGCCCGGCAAAGGCATGGCGCAGCACGTGGGGGCTAATCTTGGCCGGGTCCAGCCCTGCCTGTAGGGCCAATTCTTTCAGCATTTGCCCAAAGCGCTGGCGTGTCAGATATCCTTCCTTGGACCGACTGGGAAACAGGTAAGGACTGTCCTTTACCCCATCGGGCAGAAAGGCATCACGAACCTTTCGATAGGCGGTCAGGGCGTCTCGCGCCGGGGGGGACAGCGGCACAAGGCGTTCCTTGCCGCCCTTGCCCCGCACCATCAGAAAGGGTTCTTCGCGCCGTGCGGCAGACAGGGGCAGGGTGACCAACTCGCTGACCCGCAACCCGGTTGCATACAGGACCTCCAACAGACACACCAACCGCACACCGTCCAGCCCCTTGGCCTTTCGGGCGGCGATCAGCAGGGTGTCCACCTCGGCCTCGCTAAGGAATTTTGGCAGGAGGCGTCCCTTGCGGGGCGCATCCACTGTGGCTGTTGCATCCCGTGGCGCATATCCTTCGCCATACAGAAAGCGATGGAATTGCCGAAGGGCGGACAGTTTGCGCGCCGCTGTAGCGGGTTTTGCCCCGCCGCGCGCCAGCGCGCTCAGATAGGCGGAAATTTCCTCCGGACCGACAGTTTGCGGAGTTTGGTCCTGGGCCTTTAAATAGGCAGTATAGTCCTTAAGGTCCCTGTCATAGGCGATGCAGGTGTTTTTTGAAGCGCCGCGCTCTGCCACCAGCATATCCAGGAAAGCGTCGATCCAGCGCGACATGACCTTTGCTCTATCGGTCCATCGGGACCGGGCTGGGGGCGGACAGAACGGCGGTTTCCAGCGCCAGTTGCCGGGCATCGCGCTGCAAGCCCACAGTGGTTAGCGCCCGCACGACCGCTATGGGCGTGGACGGATTTAGGTCCTGCGCCGGGCCGGTCGACAAAACGGCGATAGACAGGGCCACGACTTCCCCCATCCGTCTTGCCTCTGCGGCGCGCGTCAACAGATGCAGCGGCAGTGCGGCGGCGCCGATACCGGTTTCAGGATGGGCCGCCATGGCATCGGCGCGCAGGTCTGCCTCACTGGCCAGTGGTTCTCCTCCGGTAGCCGCCTGCACCAGTGCTTTTAGTGTTTCAAGATGGGCCCGACCCGCATCCGGGTCTTCGGCGCCGTCAATAATGGCCCGATCCCAATCACGGCGGGATTGGCCCAGCGCCTGTCCGGTTTCACCCGACAGCATGGCCAGATGCCACAATCTGGCGTTGGAAGCGGCACTGTCCGCATTGGTGGTCGCATGACTGCGCAGCAGCGCATGCCATTGGCGGGCCCGATCCGTGTGCCCGGTCATATAGAATAATCGCGCGGCATCCTCGGCAAACCACAATAGGTCATTGGACGGTGGGATTGTCATAGCCGGTGTTGCAAAAACCGGCGCAATGGCGATCAGCAATCCATCCGACCGCGCGCGGGTCAGGGCGACGGAAACAGCCTCTGCGCGCAGGGCCGGAATTTCCCATTTCAGCAGGACCTGATATAACAGCGCCCGTCCCGCCGCAGGGCTGATTTTGTCCAGCGCCTCCAGGGGGGCATCCAATGCGGCGGATTTAAAGGCCTCGGAAAGATATTTATCTGCAAGGGCCTCGGAGGAAAGCAGGCCGCGTCTGGCGGCGCTTTCCGCCACATCCAGGTCGGAGGCCTGTTGTACGGCCAATTGAGTGATCAAGGGGTCTGTGCTGCCAAAAGGCACAGGCGCCCCGGAAAATCGCAGCATCGCATAATGCATCGCCCCTTCAGGGGTCAAAGCCTTGAGTTCCGGCGCAAGCCCCAGGGTGATGCTGTCCATCAGGGTAAAATAGACCGGGTCTTTCACGCCTGTATCAAACAATGTTTGCGCCGCAAGGGAGGCCTGATCCTTCTGACCGGCAACTGCCTGGCAGAAGGCAATCAGTTTTTGCCAGAATACATCATTGGACTGTGCAACGGCATTTGATGCCGTGCTGCAGGCTTCGGGCAGGTCATAGGCGGCCAATTGGGCGCGCGCCACGGCGGCCAGTCCATCGGGATCCCGCAACGCATCGGCACCGGCGCGGGCCAGCATTCCTGCATCACCGGCAAATCCCAGACGGGCCAATGCTTCAATGCGGGCTTTTAGGACAGATACCTGTGTGCCGGAGTCCTGTGGCGGCAAGGCGGCGGCGGATAATAGCAGGCGTTTCGCCAGCCCCCGCGCGACGGGGTAATCGCCATTCCCATTCAGGCCATTGATCAAGGCCGCAATCGTATTGCGAGACAGGCCGCTCCACAGATCTGGCGGCAGAGCGGCAACAGAGTCCGGCAAAGCGCCAACGGCTTCTGTGTCCACCGCGCCCAATGTTTCAACCGCCATGCCAGAAGGAGCTGTAGGTTCAGGATTCGCCGACGGTTGATCAGGATTTTGCGAATTCGGCTGGTTCTGAGTTCCGCCTTGCAGTGACGGAAACAGTTGCACCTGTGCCCGCGCGATAGGCATAGCGGTCATCAGCAGACCGAACAGTGCCACGCTCCTTATCGTCAGGCTGAAAGCCTGGCACGATATCCAGCCAAGATTATGACTGCCGTGATTACGACTGCGGGAATCGGTCATTGTCGATCACACGCTCAACCGGGGCGACCGGGGCTGGGATATCATAGGCGATCAGATAGATCGCGCCGCCGATCAGCGCTGCGAATATCAGCGCGATTAGAAACAAGACAATCTTTCCCACCGTTCCTCCTTAAGGACGCTATTTTCACCACTTTAATGTGTCATCGGCCAGCACAGGCTTTACCCTATTCCCTGACTATGGCAATTCTGCGACAAGGTTTAAAGGCGCGAACGGCGCGACACAATCACAAGAGCAGGGAAATGGATTGATTTTGCCATGAATGCCCTGGAATTGTTGTTATGAAAAATGCAAATGCCGATCACACTGTCCCCCTGGATCGGTCTATCGTCTTGGTGGGGATGATGGGGGCGGGGAAATCCGCAGTCGGGCGTCAATTGGCGCAGCGCCTTGGCTTGCCCTTTGCCGATGCAGATCATGAGATTGAGCGGGCGGCCGATTGTTCCATCGCCGATATCTTTGCGCAGTTCGGGGAAGAGTATTTCCGCGCCGGCGAAAGGCGCGTGATTGCCCGGTTGGTCGAAGAAGGCCCGATTGTCCTGGCGACGGGCGGTGGGGCCTTTATTGATCCGGCCACACGGGCCTTGTTGCTGGAACAAACCCTTACCGTCTGGTTAAATGCAGAATTCGATGTCCTGTGGGAGCGCGTGTCAAAGCGCAGCCATCGTCCCCTGTTGCGCACTGAGGATCCGCAAGGAACCTTGCGCAGATTGATGGAAGAGCGCTATCCAATTTATGCACAAGCGCATGTGACGGTGATTTCCGACCGCGCGCCAAAGGAACAAACGATTTTGCGGGTAATTGAGGCGCTGAGCGCATCAAAGGAAAGCGATAGTGTATGACGCCAATGTCTGATTCTGGGACCCCTGCATCTTCTGGGACCCCTGTATCTTCTGGGGCCCTTCTGTCGGTTCCAAACCCGTCCAGCGCAATTGTGCCCGTCGCGTTGGGGGATCGGTCCTATGACATTCATATCGGTTCTACCATTTTGGCGCAGGCCGGGGATTTGATTAAGCCGGTCCTGGCCCATCCTCGGGTGATCGTGATCACCGATGAAACGGTCGCCGCGCTGCATCTGGAAACGCTGACAGAATCTTTGCGCAAAGCGGGTATCGTTCAGGAAACCATCATTTTACCACCCGGTGAGGGCACGAAAAGTATGGAGCGTTTGTCGCGCCTGCTGGATGATATCTTTGAAATTGGCATTGAACGGTCAACCACCCTTGTTGCCCTGGGCGGCGGGGTGATCGGGGATCTGGTCGGTTTCGTCGCCGCCATTGCCCTGCGCGGAATCAATTTTGTACAGATTCCCACCACACTGCTGGCCCAGGTCGACAGCTCCGTTGGGGGCAAGACCGGCATTAATGTGCCCGCAGGAAAGAATCTGGTGGGCGCCTTTCATCAACCCCGTCTGGTTCTGGCCGATATTGGCGCGCTGGATACGTTGGCGCGGCGGGAATTGCGTGCCGGTTATGCGGAAATCGTAAAATATGGCGCCATTGATGATTTTGCTTTCTTCCAATGGCTGGAAACCCATGGTGCGGATTTGATGTCAGGCGATCCTGCTGCGCGCATTGCGGCGGTTGAGACAAGTTGTCGCGCAAAGGCCCGGATCGTTGCAGAAGACGAGCTGGAACAGGCGGATCGCCGGGCCTTGCTGAATTTTGGACATACTTTCGCGCATGCGCTGGAATCGGCGACCGGATTTGGTTCCAGACTGCTGCATGGAGAGGCGGTCGCGATTGGCATGGTCATGGCTTTCGATCTGTCAGCCAGGCTGGGGCTGTGCGACGGCCAGGATGCTGCCCGGTTCGCCCGGCATCTGGCGGAGCTGGGCCTGCCGACCGGCCCCAATTCCGTCCCCGGTATTGCCTGGAGCGCACCGGATCTTGTCGCGCGCATGGCCAGTGACAAGAAGGTGAAGAATGGACGCCTGACATTCGTGCTGGCGCGGGGGATTGGTCAGGCCTTTGTCACGCAGGATGTCGCGCCGGAAGATCTGACCGCAATCTTGAACGAGGCGATATCCGCATGACCGACTATCCCATCTATGCGGGTCTGGCGATCCTGCTGCTGCTGATCCTGTCCTTCTTCTTCTCTGGGTCCGAAACGGCGCTGACAGCGACGTCCCGGTCGCGGATGCATCAACAGGCAAAGCAAGGCGACAAGAACGCAGGCACAGTCCTGAAATTGCTGGAGCGAAAGGACCGCCTGATCGGGGCGATCCTGCTGGGCAACAACATGGTCAATATCCTGGCATCCGCCCTGGCAACGACGGTGCTGGTATCGATTTTTGGAGAGGCCGGCGTTGTCTATGCCACCATCGCCATGACGGCCTTGGTGCTGATTTTTGCGGAAGTGCTGCCAAAGACATATGCACTAAGCCATGCTGACGCGGTTGCGCTGAAGGTGGCACCGGTCATGCGGTGGATTGTGTTCCTGTTTGCCCCGATCACCGCAACAGTACAAAGCATTGTGCGCGCCACATTGCGGCCCTTTGGCGTGGATTTATCGACCTCAATCAGTGTTGAACAACATGAGGAAGAACTGCGCGGCGCGATTGATCTGCATTCGGGGGAAGACCCCGATATCCGCCATGAGCGGGAGATGTTGCGGTCCATTCTGGAATTGGATGAGGTTGAAGTTGCCGACATCATGACCCACCGACAAAAGGTGGTAACGCTGGACCTGGATGATCCGGTGGAAGATCTGGTCGAACAGATTCTAGGCAGTCCCTATACCCGCCTGCCGGTGTATCGTGGCGATTCTGACGATATCTCCGGCGTCTTGCACGCCAAGGCGCTGTTGCGGGAAATTCATGCGCGGGGCGGCAATATCAAGGACCTGGATCTTGCCACCCTGGCAGCCCCCCCTTGGTTCATTCCGGATTCGACGACTTTGCTGGACCAGCTGCAGGCCTTTCGCGAACGCCGCGAGCATTTCGCCAATGTGGTGGATGAATACGGGGCCTTTATGGGGATTGTCACCCTGGAAGACATCCTGGAACAGATTGTCGGTGAAATTGATGATGAAACCGATATTGCCGTGCCGGGCGTTCGACCCCAGGCAGATGGCAGCTTTATCGTCGATGGGGCGGTGACCCTGCGAACCCTGGCGCGGGACCTGGATTGGGATCTGCCGGATGATAATGCCGCAACGGTTGCGGGGATTGTCCTGCATGAAGCACGACTGATTCCGGATCCCGGACAGACATTCCTGTTCCATGGGTTCCGCTTTGAAGTATTGCGCCGCCAGCGCAATCAGATCACGTCGTTGCGGATCACACCGCCCGATCCCAATGCGGATGATGAAGAGGACTGATTGTCCTCAAGTAAGGAGTGTTTAAATGCCATTGAGTGAGCCCGGTTGTGACCGTCGCCAGTATCATACCCGTGATATTCAAGTGAAAGGATTCTTCCGCGCCGACGGGCTGTGGGACATTGAAGGTCATATGCGTGACACCAAGACCTATCCTTTTGTAAATTCCCATCGCGGCACCATCGAACCGGGGGAAGCCGTTCATGACATGCTGCTGCGTATCACCATAGACGATGACATGGTCATCCATGGGGCAGAGGCGGTAACGGTGATGGGTCCTTATTCCCTGTGCGGGGACATCGCACCGGACTATGAGCAGTTGATTGGTCTGCGCGTTGGTGCCGGGTTTCATCGGGAGGTGAAAAAGCGCCTGGGGGGGCGTGCAGGCTGCACGCATCTGTCTGAACTACTCTATCCAATGGCGACTGTCTGTTACCAGACGGTTTATGCCTCCCGAGACGCAGCGCGGCGCGATTTTGGACTGCCAGAGGATCCGCCCTCTTCACAGGGCGACAAGCGCCCCGGGCATATTGATGCCTGCCACGCCATGCGCGCCGACGGCCCCTTGATCAAGGAAATCTGGCCACAATTCTATGAGGGTGAGGCGCGTGCGGATAGGGATGGCATACCACAAGCGGAAAAATAGCAATCAGGCGTTTCCAATAGCCGGTCAATCGCGCGGCTGAAACGCCGGCGGCATGTTTCCGGTCCGGGCCGCGAATACAGCGTATTTTATTGATCCAGACCAGATGTAAGCCAAAAGGAAAACGCGCATAGCAGCGGTCAGACTTAAGGCCTCATTCCACTCGTCAATTTTAGTGCATAAGGCATGAATGGTCAGGCCTTCCTTTTTGGCGACCCTTTCCAGAACCTGCCAAAAAGCGGGTTCCAGGCGGACGCTGGTGCGCCTGTCCCCAATGCGGACATTTCTCGTGCGCAACGCCGAATCCGCGCTGATTAATTGTTTCATGATTAAGAAGCCCCACCCTAATCTAGAAATTCGGTAATAGCACGATTGAAACAGGACGGCAACACACGGTTGCGTTCTTTACAATGGGTGGGGATTTAAGTTTGGCCGTGGCGCTGCTGAGCGAAGCCCTGCGGTATCAGCCTTCGGACGGTGCCTTCAGTCGAAGGGCAAGCGCGTGGATTGGCCCTGCCAGTTCCTCGGCCAGAACAGCGTAAACACTGCGTTGTCTGTCAACACGACCCATTCCTTCGAATGTCTGGGCCGTCATTGTAACAGAGAAGTGAGAAGTGCCCGTGCCAGGAGACCCCGCATGACCGGCATGGCGGTGGGAGTCATTTTCGATGATCAGCTCACTGGGTGCGAACGCCGTTCGCAGTTTCTGCTCCATCATTGTCTCAACCGGATTGGGCATGCATCCTCCAGGGTAAATAGTTATGGGCTATGGGTCGACTTGGGCTTGTCGCACCGTATTCGCAACCCCATAGTGAGGGTCGGATGATTGCAATGCAATATAGGATCAGACATGCGCCGGACACTGTATAAAGACCCCAGAGATCGTGCCACTGGCATGCGGGTCTGCGCGCATCCGGATTGCGTTGAACCTGGCTTGCATCCGGCACCCAAAACCAGGGACCGGCTGCGGGATTACTTCTGGTTCTGTAAGGTTCATGCCCGGGAATATAACGCCGCATGGGATTTTTGTCGTGGCCTGGGTCAGGCCCAGATTGATTCCATGATCCGTCATGATACGGTCTGGGGGCGTCCCACCTGGCCATTGGGCATGCAACAGGCGGCGCGAGCCGGGGCGGATTTCACATTTCATGACCATACCGGCCTGTTCAACGATGGACCGGGAGAGGGGGATCGGTCTGATTCCGCCGGTCGCACCGATCCTCCCAGCGGGTCATCGGGCATTGGAACAGAGGTTTGGGCCATGCGGGCACTAGACCTTTCCCACCCGCTCACCTTGACCGGCTTGAAGGCGCGTTATAAGGAATTGGCCAAGCGTCTGCATCCTGATGTCAATGGCGGCGATGCAGAAGCAGAGGAGCGGTTGAAACGGATCAATCTGGCCTATGCAACGCTTCGCGCTAGTTTGATGCCTAAACTTGACGATTGATGACCATTTCACGGGGCCTATGGCCTTCCTAAAGCAGCCAATTTGACGTAACGACACTGTATGAGAGCCCACACGATATGATGAAAAGCAGCGCCGCCGTCGCGGGAAATGATGAAGCCATGCCCCTCGACGCGCCCGATATAGAAGTTTCTGTTCGCGACGTATTTGGTCTTGATACCGATATGAAAGTGCCGGCATTTTCGGTTCGCACGGAACATGTTCCTGACATCGATCCGGCCTATGTCTTTGATCGGGATACAACAATGGCGATCCTGGCTGGGTTTTCCCATAATCGTCGCGTGATGATTCAGGGATATCACGGGACCGGGAAATCAACCCATATCGAACAGGTCGCGGCGCGCCTGAACTGGCCCTGTATTCGGGTCAATCTGGACAGTCATATCAGCCGGATCGATCTGGTTGGTAAGGACGCGATTGTTCTGCGCGATGGCATGCAGGTTACTGAATTTCGGGAAGGCATTCTGCCATGGGCGTTGCAGAATCCAGTCGCAATCTGTTTTGACGAATATGATGCCGGGCGGCCTGATGTGATGTTCGTGATTCAGCGCGTCCTGGAAATCGAAGGGAAGCTGACCTTGTTGGATCAGTCCAAGGTCATTCGTCCGCATAAATACTTTCGTTTGTTCGCCACCGCCAATACGGTCGGTCTGGGCGACACGTCGGGCCTGTATCACGGGACGCAACAGATCAACCAGGGTCAGATGGACCGTTGGTCCATTGTCACGACCCTGAACTATCTTCCCCATGAAGAAGAGGTGAAGATTGTTCTGGCGAAATGCCCTGACTTCGATACGGACGAAAAGCGCGACCAGATCGCGGCCATGGTGCATTGTGCCGATATGACACGGACTGGCTTTATGGGGGGCGATATCTCTACCGTTATGAGCCCGCGTACCGTGATTACCTGGGCAGAAAATGCTCGGATTTTCTCGGATATCGGTTTCGCCTTCCGGGTCACCTTCCTGAACAAATGTGATGAGACGGAACGCGCGACGATCGCGGAATATTATCAGCGCTGTTTCGGCGAAGAATTGCCGGATTCCAGCGCCGCAATTCAAGTGCACTAAGCCAGGGCAAACGCGATGGCAGGCAATGATCGGGATGGACCGCTGGAGGTGTTTAAACGCGCCAATGCGGCGTGCTTCCGGGCCGTTTCCAAGCGCCCGGAGCTGGAGGTAGTGTATGGGTCTGATCCGGCTCATATGACGGGAGAGCGCGCACGTCTGCCCCTGCCCAGCCGCCAATTGCCGCCGGAAGAAATCGCCCAAGCTCGGGGGGAAGGCGACCAACTGGCCTGTCGCCTGCGCTATCATGATGGCAAGGCTCATTCTGCGCTGCGCCCGACAGGGGAGGTCGCGCCGGTGCTGTTCGATGCGCTGGAAACCGCCCGCGTCGAAGCGATGGGCAGCAAGGACCGCAGCGGCCTGCAGGCCAATCTTGCCGCAGCCCTGGATCAGAAATACCGCCGTATGGGTTTCCATCGCATTGAAGAGCGGACCGAGAGCACAATGCCCGAAGTCGTGCGGCTTTTGGCCCGCGAATATATGACGGGTGAAGCGCCGCCGCCGTCAGCCCAGCGGGTGGTGGATCTGTGGCGTGACCATATTGGCCCGAAGATCGAAGGGTCGTTGGAAACACTGGCCCCCCTGATGAAAGATCAGCGCGCCTATGCGGAGGCCGCCCGCAAGCTGATTCGGGCAATGGATATCGATATGGGTCGCGAAGATCCCAGCGACAGCTCCGACGACGGTGACAGTCAGGACGATCAGGAAGAAACCGACAACCAGACCCAGGGCCAGAACGAGGATCAGGGGGGCGATGACAATGCCGCCCAGACCGAAGGTGCGTCTGATTCCGCCATGGGCGAGGGCCAGGACGACGATCAGGGGGAAGCCGCTGATGAGGATATGGCCGGCGAGATGATGGAAGCGCCTGGCGCGGAAGAACCCGGCGATTCCGGCAAGCGCTGGCGGCCTGAAAACGATCTGTCCAATGTGCCGAAAGAGAAATTCTATAAAGCCTATGCCGAAAGCTTTGATGAAATCGTCGGTGCCGAGGATCTGTGTGATCCAGAGGAATTGACCCGCCTGCGCACGATGCTGGATCAGCAATTGACCCATTTGCAGGGGATTATCGGAAAACTGGCAAACCGGTTGCAGCGTCGCCTGATGGCGCAACAGCAGCGGTCCTGGGAATTCGATCTGGAAGAAGGCTTGCTGGATACCGCGCGGATCGACCGTGTGGTGACGAATCCGGCGCATCCGCTGTCTTTCATGCGCGAAAAGGAAATGAATTTCCGCGATACGGTCGTGTCCTTGTTGATCGACAATTCAGGCTCTATGCGCGGGCGCCCCATATCGATTGCGGCCATGTCGGCGGATATTCTGGCGCGCACGCTGGAACGCTGTGGCGTGCGGGTTGAAATTCTGGGCTTCACCACGCGCGCCTGGAAGGGTGGCCAGTCCCGAGAGCGCTGGTTGGCCGACGGCAAACCTGCCAATCCTGGTCGCCTGAACGATCTGCGCCATATCGTCTATAAGCAGGCGGACATGCCCTATCGCCGGTCCCGCCGCAATTTGGGTCTGATGCTGCGCGAAGGCCTGCTGAAAGAGAATATTGATGGCGAGGCGCTGATATGGGCGCATCAACGGTTGCTGGCGCGGACAGAGGAACGCCGTATCCTGATGGTGATTTCCGATGGTGCGCCGGTCGATGACTCCACCCTGTCGGTCAATCCTGGCAATTATCTGGAACGCCATCTGCGCGATGTGATTGACCAGATCGAAACACGGTCCCCGGTGCAATTGGTTGCAATCGGCATCGGGCATGATGTGACACGCTATTATCGGCGCGCGGTGACCATCATCGATGTGGATCAACTGGGGGGCACGATGATGGAACAATTGGCGGATCTGTTTGAAGACGAATCGCAATTGCCCAGGGGTCGTCGCAAGGAAGCCAAGCTGGAACCGATCCGGGCCCGGCGGTGATCCATGGTAAATGGAATTTACGCTGCGAGGGTGATTTGCATCCCCCCCTGTCTGTGCTAGGAACCACGGGTATTTGTTGAAATCATTGGGATAGGCGAACCGCACCATGCGGAATTATCTGGATTTTGAGCAGCCAATTGCTGAGTTAGAAGGCAAAATCGAAGAGCTGCGCCACTTGGCGGATGATGGCGAAGTCAATATCGCCGATGAAGTGACGCGCCTTCAGGCCAAGGCCGACAAGTTGTTGCGGCAAAGCTATCAGAAGCTGACCGCCTGGCAGAAGGTTCAGGTCGCCCGTCACCCGGATCGCCCCCATTTCCGCGACTATATCGATGGAATAATTGAAGATTACATCCCGCTGGCCGGGGATCGCGCCTATGCCGACGACAAGGCAATTCAAGGCGGCATTGGTCGCTTCCGGGGTCGCGCCGTTGTAATCTTAGGTCATGAAAAAGGGGCCAATACGACCGATCGAGTTACCCATAATTTCGGCATGGCCCGGCCTGAAGGTTATCGCAAGGCCATTCGGTTGATGGAATTGGCAAACCGTTTCAACCTGCCGGTCATCACATTGGTCGACACACCCGGTGCCTATCCCGGCGTTGGGGCGGAAGAACGCGGCCAGGCCGAAGCAATTGCCCGGTCCATCGAAACCTGTCTGCGTCTGGATACGCCGATTATCTCCGTGGTTATCGGTGAAGGGGGCTCTGGCGGGGCCATTGCCATCGCCGCTGCGGATGCGGTTCTGATGCTGGAGCATTCGGTTTACTCGGTGATTTCTCCGGAAGGCTGTGCGGCCATTCTTTGGGATAATTCGGATCAGGCCAGCGCCATGGCGGAAGCCTTAAAGCTGACAGCAGAGGATCTGAAATCCCTGAACTGCATCGATGATATCATCGCGGAACCAATGGGCGGTGCGCATCGCAATGTGCCCCAGACCATGATTTCAGCGGCAGATGCGATAGAGGCGGCTTTGGCGAAAGTCGAAGGATTGAGTGCGACAGTCCTGCGTAAGGCGCGGCGCGAAAAATATGTCGCCATGGGGCGCGATGGCCTCGCCTGATCGTTAACCGAAACGGACGAAACGGCATGGTCCGGACTGTTTCCACCGCAGTTTCCTTGATCGTGATCGGGCTTGTATCGGCTTGTCAAACCGGTTCAGACCTTCCCCCTTCTTGCCGCATTGGCGTGCTTACGAATGAGGGGGCGACCTGTCAGGCATTGCGGGACGATCAGGGGACTTTATACACCTTTTACACGGATATGACCGGATACCATCTGGGGGATGAGGTCTGTCTGTGCGGTCCACAGGCCCAGATGTCTTTCTGTGCCCAGGGTACCGTGGTCGACGTTACCTATCTGGGGCGCACCTGCCCGAAATAGAATGGTTCTCACCCCAGGCGTTCCAAAAGATCCAGCAGTTGTTTCTGTTCCGCCGGTGTCAGTGGGGCCAGGGTCTTGGCACTGACTTCCTTGGCGCTGGGGACCAGGAATTTCGCCAGCGTGGCCCCTTCAGGCGTTACGGACAAGACCGTGCGGCGGCGGTCCGTCTGGTCGGGGACCCGGCTGACCAGCCCGCGTTCCTGGAGGCGACGGATCACGCCCTGGACCGTAGCGGGATCCATGGCGGCCAGGCGGCCCAGATGGTTCTGCGACATTGAGCCATCATCATGCAGCCGCATCAGGGCGGCAAACTGCATTGGCGTTAAGGCCTTATCGTCCAGCGTTTCCTGAAAGATGGCACTGGCACGTTGATGGGCCCGGCGCAGCAAATGGCCGATCTGTTGCTCTACGCGATAGGGTGGCTTTCCCCCTGTCATGGGGCCACGACCTTCTTCGTGCTGGGCCAGTTCACCAACAAAATACCAATCGCAACCGGGACCAACCCGCCGATATCGGTGACTGATATATGCTCATCCAGAACAACCCAGGCGATCAGCATGGCGATGCCTGGATTGAGGAAATGGAAGGCACTGGCCGCCCCGGCCCCTGCGGCCCGGATTAGGGCAAACCACAGCAGCAAGGCGCCAAAGGTCATGATGATCGCGGTATAGGCCAGGGTCCAGGCCAGGGTCCAACCCCAGACGATCTTTGCCGGATCTTCCATGAAATAAGCGGCTGGCAGCAAAACGACAGAGGCGGACAGGGCCTGTATGGCATTCATCGCCAGTGGGTCGGCATGGGCACCGCGTTTTTTATACAGGACCGTGCCACAGGCCAGGCAGATCATTCCAACAGTCGCAATTCCCAGACCAAAGGGGTCGTCGATCTGAATATCGCCCCCCAGGCGGTTCCACAGAATGAACCACGCCCCAAAGGTACCCAGCGCCAGCCCCAGAACCTTAAGCGGCGTTAAGGGTTCTTTCAGCACGGGCCAGGCCAGGGCTGCGGTGACCAGCGGCATCAGGCTGGCGATCAGGGCCACCATGCTGGAGGAGACGGACTGAAAGGCAATGAAGGCGAGCCCCAGATAGGCCCCGTTGTTTAATACCCCCAGCCAGATGGCCGTCCATCGATCCTGGCTGTTGCTGGGCAGATTGCGCCGCAGGATCAGCAATACAATCCACATCACGACAAATGCCAGGGCAAAGCGGATGGTCAGGAAATACAGCGGGGGCGCGGCGGTAATAGCGAATTTCCCAACCGTGAAGGCGGAGCTCCAAAGCGTGCAGAATGCCAGACCCAGCAAATAGACTTTCCAACCGATTTTCATAACTTATGACCGTTTCAACCGCATGCGCCAGACCCCTTTGAAATCATCGGGATTGACGGGTTCTCCCCGGCGCAGAATCTCTATGCGACCGGCCCGGGCCAGATGGATCGCCTGTTCTTTCACGGCGCGCTGATAGCGTTTGTAAAGGTCGCGCCCGTCACTTGGTTTGCGGCGGATTTCCGCATAGGCGCGCGCAACATCATCAGGTGCAGCGCTTTTATCCTGGGGCAGGGTCGCCAGATGGTCCAACAGCACGACTGCTACGGGATCCAGCGGGGCAGGTGTCTTTGGGGCTTCTGGGGCGTCATTCGTATCATCACTCACGGGAGTGCGTCCTTTTCAATTGGATAGGCCAGGCGATAGGTACCGCCCGCCATGACCGGATCGACGGGGCGCGCATCGCGTGTCGCCCGAAGCATCCGTTTGTTCACGAGAATCTGGGCGGCTTCATCAATCATGCCCTTGTCACTGTCAGTGGGCTCTCTATAGCCCCCGCGCTGTATATTCAAGCGCGCATACAGGAAAGCGGCATCCACCGCCCCATTACCATCAATAAAGGTCAGGATCTGACGCTGAACCTGTTCTGTCGTTGGCCGGGCACGCCCGGTCACCAGTCGCCCCAGTATTTCGGAGAGTCTCATCCCAACCCCATGGCGCTTTTTCCGCATCGCTTCCATTCGACTATGGACGGGCGCTTCGGCCTTGTCCATATTAGCAAAATGACACAAACCGTCTTAACACTTGTGATCGCAACGGCATTCTTTGTGGCCAGTCATTTTATTCTGGCCAGCCTGTCAGTGCGTGCATTTACCATTCAGAAAATAGGGGAAAACGGGCATCGCGCTGTGTTCTCCCTGATTTCTGCGGGTGCTATTACCTGGATGCTGATTGCCTATGGTGATGCACGATACGACACGACCCTGTTGTGGGTCTCGCCGGCGATCCTGTCGATGGTCCCTGTGCTGGTTATGCCCCTGGTGACGATCCTGCTGGTGTGTTCGCTGACGACGCGAAATCCAACCGCAGTGGGGGGAGAGAAAGTCGCCACAGATCCAAAGCCGCTGTCAGGTATCATGACGGTGACGCGCCACCCCATGATGGTGGGATTTGCCCTATGGGCGATATCTCATCTGATCGCGAATGGGGATCTGGCGTCTGTCATTCTGTTTGGCGGCCTTCTGATCCTGAGTGTCGGGGGTATGTTTCATATCGATTACCGCCGCAGTGTCACTTTGGGGTCGGATTGGGGGCCAATCGCCCTGACCACCAGCATTACGCCCTTCCTTGCGGTCATTCAGGGTCGAACGAAACTGGATTGGGCAGGGATTGGCCTGTGGCGGGTGGTGGCCGGGCTGGCGCTTTATGCCGCGTTGATTTTCGGCCATCCCTGGTTCGCGGGCGTTCCGGTCATGATGCACTGATCTGCCATCACAGACCTGATTACTGCAGCGTTACCGGCTCAATTTCCAGATGTTCTGCGGCGAACAGAGCGGCGGCTTCGGTTTCAGCCGTAGCCAGCTGGCTGCCATCGGCACCGCGCAATTCAAACTGGATGCCTTCATCGGTTTCGATCTGTCGGATATACCCGACATGACCTTCACCCAGCCCCGCCAATTGCGCGACGGTCAGGCTTTTCAGGTCTTCGATTTGAAGGTCACGATCTTCCATTTTATGCATCCTCTACATCTAACGTTTTCGGTGTTTGGCGCGCGGATTTGCTGCTGCCCTTGTTAATCACAATATTCTGCACCCGTGTTTCCGGTTTCGGGCGGCGTAAATCAATGTCCAACAAACCGTTGCTTAACGTGGCACCTTCGATCTCAATTCCTTCTGCCAGAACAAAGCGGCGCTGAAACTGGCGTGCCGCAATGCCGCGATGCAGAAAAATCCGATCAGTCTCTGCTGTATCCGCCATCTGGCGACCAACCACAACAAGCTGATCATCTTCCCGCTGAATTGTCAGGTCATCTTCTGAGAAACCTGCAACAGCCAAGGTAATGCGCAAACAGTCTTCGTCCAGTTGTTCTATGTTATAGGGGGGATAGCCGTCCGAAGACATTTTGGCAACCCGATCAAGGGTGCGTTCAATTTCATCAAAGCCCAGCAAAAGGGGGCTGTTAAAAAGCGTCATGCGCGCCATGGGGCGATCTCCTTATCAAAATCAAGCGAGTGCCATTCTCCGCGCCTGGACCCTGATAGAGGCATCCACCCGCGTTCTTCTTATTTTGTGCCATTGGCGGCAAAATTCAAGCGCGCCGGTATTTCCCCATCGTTAAGAGACGGGCATACTGTGCTGGAACGCCGTATCCCATTTGACTTTTCGTAAGGTTTTGCCCTGATGTCCGCCGATTCCAATGACAGCCCAAAGCATCTCTATCTCGTTGATGGGTCAGGGTATATTTTCCGTGCCTTCTTCGCGCTGCCGCCAATGAACCGTGCAGATGGGACGCCCACCAATGCGGTGTTTGGCGTCACAAGCATGCTGTTGAATCTGATTGAACAGACGGATGCGGATTATGTCGCGGTGATCTTTGATGCCAAGCGGATCAACTTCCGCAATGACATTTATCCGGATTATAAGGGGCATCGTCCTGATGCACCGGAAGAACTGATCCCGCAATTTCCGCTTATTCACGAAGCGGTCGCCGCGCTCAGCCTGCCCGCCATCCAGATGGAAGGCTATGAGGCGGATGATCTGATCGCGACCTATGCCGAACAGGCCAAGGCGCTAGGCGCGATTGTGACCGTGGTTTCGTCGGATAAGGATTTGATGCAATTGGTCGATGACAAGGTTTCCATGTGGGACCCGATGAAGAATATCGACATCAAATTCGATCAGGTGATGGAGAAATTCGGCGTCGGCCCGGACCGCGTTGTGGATGTTCAGGCGCTGGCCGGGGATTCGTCTGATAATGTGCCGGGCGTGCCAGGCATTGGGATCAAGACCGCAGCGCAATTGATCAATGCCTATGGCGATCTGGAGTCGCTGCTGGCGCGTGCCTCTGAAATCAAACAGCCCAAACGCCGTGAAAGCCTGATTGAATTTGCGGATCAGGCCCGAATATCGCGCCAATTGGTAACCCTGGTGCGCGATGTTGACGTGCCGGTCCCGCTGACCGAATTGAAACGATCGGTCATGGATAAAGACCGGCTGATGACCTTCCTGCAGGACAATAATTTCAAGCGCCTGATTGCGCGCGTCGGCGATGGCAGTGAAAAGGGTGGCGCACAGGAACAGGCCGCAGCCGCGCCAACCCCGACCGAAGCCACCTATGAATTGGTGCAGGATGTGGCGATGCTGAAAGACTGGATCGCCGCTGCCAGCAAAAAGGGAACGGTGGCCGTCGATACGGAAACCACCAGCGTCAATCAGATGCGCGCCAAGATCGTTGGTGTCTCTCTGGCGATAGAAGCAGGCAAAGCGTGCTATATCCCGCTGTCGCATGTCGCGCCGGGCCAGGGGGGGGATATCTTTGACCAGGGCGGCGAGGCCCCTAAGCAAATTCCAAAGAAAGAAGCCCTGGATCTGCTAAAACCGCTGCTGGAAGACCCAGGCGTGCTGAAGATCGGTCAGAACATCAAATACGATGCGGTCATTTTCGCTCAGGAGGGAATTTCCGTCGGCCCAATTGACGATACGATGCTGATCAGTTTCGTGCTGGAAGGCGGCATGCACGGCCACGGCATGGACGAATTGTCCGAACTGCATCTGGATCACAGCACGATTTCCTTCTCTGACGTGGCAGGTAAGGGCAAATCTCAGGTCACCTTTGATCAGGTGCCGCTGGACAAGGCCTGCGACTATGCGGCCGAAGATGCCGACATCACCCTGCGCCTTTGGCAGAAGCTGAAACCGCAATTGCTAACGGAAAAGCTGACCACGGTCTATGAGACGATAGAACGCCCGCTGGTCCCGATCCTGGCGGAGATGGAACGGACCGGCATTAAGGTCGATCCAACCGTTCTGCGCGCGATGTCCAAGGATTTCGCCCATCGCCTTGCAGATTTGGAGGTGGCGATCCACAAGGATGCGGGGCGGGAATTCAATGTCGGCTCCCCCAAGCAATTGGGCGAAGTGCTGTTTGACGAAATGGGCCTGCAAGGCGGCAAGAAAACCAAGACCGGGGCCTATTCCACCAATTCAGAAGTCCTGGAACCGCTGCGTGACGCCCACCCCATTGTTGCAAGGCTGTTGGACTGGCGCATGCTGTCCAAGCTGAAAAGCACCTATACCGATGCGCTGGTCGAAGACATCCATCCGGAGACCGGGCGGGTTCATACATCCTATATGATGACCGGCGCGCAGACCGGGCGGTTGAGTTCGACCGATCCGAACCTGCAGAACATCCCGATCCGCATGGAAGAAGGCCGCAAAATCCGCCAGGCCTTTGTGGCCCCCCAGGGCTCCACCCTGATCTCTTTGGATTATTCCCAAATCGAATTGCGGCTGGTCGCCCATGTCGCCAAAATCGAGCCGCTGATTCAGGCCTTTCTGGACGGTCAGGATATTCATGCGGCCACCGCGTCGGAGGTCTTTAACGTGCCCATGGCCGATATGACGCCCGATATTCGCCGCAAGGCAAAGGCGATCAATTTCGGCATCATCTATGGCATCTCCGCCTTTGGCCTGGCCAATCAGATCGGCGTGTCCCGGGGCGAGGCGCAGGACTTCATCACCCGCTATTTCCAGAAATTCCCCGGCATTCAGCATTACATGGATGAAACGGTGGACTATTGTCGCAAACATGGCCGGGTGGAGACCCTGTTCGGGCGGCGCATCCATATCCCGACCATCCTGGACAAAAACCCGATGCGCAAAAACTATGCGGAACGCCAATCCATCAACGCCCCGATCCAGGGAACGGCGGCAGACATCATCAAACGCGCCATGATCCGCATCCCCAAGGCCCTGGCCGATGCGGGCCTGACCGAAGACGCAAAAATGCTGCTACAGGTCCACGATGAATTGGTCTTTGAAGCGAAACAGGGCCGCGAAGACGCCGTCATCAAATGCGTCAAAGACACAATGCAAAACGCCGCCAACCCGGTGCTGGAACTGAGCGTGCCCTTGGTAGTGGAAGCAGGCACCGGTGCAAACTGGGCGGAAGCGCATTAAGAAAATTTATATTCAGGGTGGTATTGATTTCTTAATTCAACTTTTTTATGGACGCAGGCCCCTCAAGTGCTTATGTTTCCCATGGAGGCTTTGTCGGGAACGGCATTGCCTTTTTTTATTCTAATTGCCGATCATTCAAAGCCCGCAAGTCATTGATAACTTTAAAACCATAAACATTATAACCCCGGTCCGTGATATGGGTGAATCTTAGCTTCAGAATCTCTTCAGCAAAGGACGCCAATTCTGGGCGTCTTGGATAATCCATGTTCTTTAATCGGACCCCCCAACTGATGACATAGGCGATAAGGTCCGCCATTTGGACCAATGTTGTTAAATCGCTGTGCACAAAAAAAGGTTCCGGAATAATGAGGCGGGAGCGCGTTCGACCGTTTCGGGTTTCTTTAAAGTAAGCTTGAACCTGGTTTAGCAAAATCTGGCTTGCGGATTTTTCAAGTTCATCAAAGATCAAGTACCCCATCGGTTGATCGCGTTGAAGGTTCAAGTGGGAAAAGAACCTTTCGAATAGATATGCATAATCCTTCCGTAATCTATCTGTGCTGGGTCGCTGCGCGGATTGCGGTACGATCGAAGCAAAGGCGACGCCTCCAAACTGTCTCGTCGCGATGAGGGATTTCAAGCAATAGTCGAGCTTTGCCTGTGCCAAGGCAGTCAGCCGCTGTTTTGATACCGCAGACCCATCTTGCAAAACCTCATATGCCAATTGCCTTCTTAAAATGGGGTCAATTTGTGGAAGCTGCACCGCATGTTTGAACACTTTTGCCTTTAAAAGCTTTTGGGCTTTGGCTTCCTTTCCATAGGCAGAAAACAACGGGATACCAAATATCTGTATTTGGAGTTTGGTTAACTCCTGAATAAGAGGCCATATTTGACTATCTTTAATAGCAATTCCCGCGAGAACTTCGTAAGGGCTCGATTTTTGATCCTGCCCAGACTCGTCAATAAAAAGGGACCAACTCATTCAGATAACGCCCTATAATCGTAAAATGAAATATCCTCATAATATAGTTGTGTGATTCATATTAAGTCAATTTTGCTTTTGATTGACTTCAGGGCGCTTTCGAAAGACGTTTGCTTTATGAATACTCCTATCGTCACCATCCCCAAACCCGCCCTGATCCTCGGTCTTCTGGGTCTGATCCCCTTCTTTGCGCCAGTGGTTACGCTGTGGAACGGGGATCCTATGTTGGTCGGGGGGGCGTTGTCGCTGCAATTTGGGTATGCGGCGGTGATCCTGTCGTTTTTGGGGGGCGTGCATTGGGGACGGGCCCTGGCGGGGGATCGGTATGGGCCGACCGGGCCCAGGCTTTTGTGGTCTGTTTTACCGTCGCTGTTGGGCTGGGTCTTGCTGTTGACGCCGGATATTTCGGTAAAACTGATTGGTTTCATCATCGCCTTCGCGCTGGCCTTTTTGGTCGATATCAAGGCGGTGAAGGCGGGCATGTTTCCCGTCTGGTATGGTACCTTGCGCAAGATTCTGACCATCGGCGTGCTGGCAGCCCTGCTGTTGACCCTGGCGGCGAGTTTCTCAGCGGTTCCGGTTGGGGCATAGGTCCCATGGCGACCTGGCTGGAAGTGGCACTGAACGGGCCCTGGACGCGGGCCAAACAACCCTTGATGCCGATCACGGTGGAAGAGGTTGTCGCCGAAGGGCTGGCCTGTATTGAGGCGGGCGCGGCGATCATCCATGTCCATGCCTATGACCCGATCAGTGGACGCCAGGACGACGACTGGCGGACCTATGCCCGGATCATCGAGGGCATTCGCGCGAAAAGTGACGCGATGGTCTATCCCACCATTCCCTTCCCAGGCGGTTTAGGCGACCCCAATGGGATGAGCGCGGTTCAGCGCTTCTCCCATGCGGAGGAACTGGCCAAGCGGGGCCTACTGGAATGCGGCGTGGTCGATCCGGGCTCCACCCAGATTGCAGGTTTTGAAGAGATTGCGGACGGGGAAACGGGGTTTCTGTACGCCAATCCCGGCGACCATATCCAGCAGGGGCTGCGGCTGGCGGCCCAGTATAAATTCCACCCCGGCTATGCGATATACGAGCCTGGCTTTACCCGCCTGGGTGCGGCGCTGCATAAGGCGATGCCCGGCTGTCCGGTGCCGATCTATCGCTTCATGTTTTCGGACGGGTTTGCCTTTGGCTTTCCACCACAGGGTTGGGCGTTAGAGGCACATTGTAAGCTTTTGGATCACGTCGCCCCTCAGGCCTCCTGGATGATCGCAGGCTTGCGCGTTGATATCACATCCCTGATTGCCCCTGCGGTGCGGGCGGGTGGGCATGTGCGGGTCGGGCTGGAAGACGCCCCCTGGCAGTCACAGATCAGCAATCTGGATCTGACCCGACAAGCGATCAAAGAAATTGAGGCAGCGGGCGGTACACCGGCAAGTCCGGCACAGGTTCGATCAGTCCTGAACCGCGCGTGATTTCTTCGTCAATTGCTGTTCCCGCCGGGCAATGTAGATGGCGCTGCTGGCGATGATCGCGGCACCAATCCAGGTGATGTAATCCGACACCTGACCAAAGGCGAAATAGCCGACAATTGCGACGAAGGGCAGCCTGGCATAGTCAAAAGGGATAACGATGGAGGCATCGGCGGCGGCAAAGGCCTTGGTCATCAGGATATGACTGATCGCGCCCGTAACCCCCATACCAATGCCCAATAGCCACAATTCTGGGGTCATGGGCATCCAGACCGTCAGGGCGGGTATCAATGTCCCGACTGTCAGGCATACATTGGTCCAGAACACAATCCGCTCCGGTGGTTCCGTGCGGGTCAAAAGCTTGATCAACAGGGCAGACATCGCCATGCCCCCCGCTGCGGCCAGGGCCCAGAACGTGCCGGCTTCAAGCGGAACCATACCCGGTCGCAGGATTACCAGAACGCCGAAAAACCCGATTGCGACAGCGGTCCACCGCCGCAAACGCACGGTTTCGCGCAGGATCACGGCACTGCCAATCGTCGCGAAAAGTGGGGCTGCAAAACTGATCGCTGTGACCTCGGCCAGCGGCAGCATGGTCAGTGCGGTCATCCAGACGATGACCCCGACACAGGCGGTTGCGCCCCGAAACAGCATCAGAAAAGGTCGTTGCGGTATCAGATAGGCGAAGCCATTCTTGCGGATGGGCTGTATCAGAAAGGGCAGCATTGCGCCTGCTGCGAAGACGCTGCGCAGAAAGGATATCTGCAAGGCATCCATGCCCATCAGGTTCGTTTGTTTCACCAGCCCATTCAAACAGGCAAAAAGTGCGGCGGCCAATGTCATCAACAGGGCGGCCATCAAGGGGCGTCCGGGCCCTGAATCCAGGCGCACGGGAACGGCGGCGACCTTTGCCGCGACCTGATCAATCTCCGATACCGGAGGACTCATGGGGATGCCTCAGCTCACACTCTTATTGTTGGGGCGCAGTTTGCACTTGTCGTGGGGTGCCTACAAACCCCCTGAACGTTTCATCCTGTCCATCGCGGGAAAAGGTGTTGTGCCCGTTCATCGATTTTTGCGGATGCGAGCATAGAATACGGACGTATTGAGAATGAGTTCCTGCGGCCGCAGGATGCTTGGTTTATTGTTGAGCTCCTGCGGGCGCAGGATGCTGAACTGTTTATTTTGCGCTCCTGCGGTCGCAGGATGCTGACGTGTTTATTTTGCGCTCCTGGCGGCAGGATGCGCTAGCGCCCACCGCTGACAGGCAGGATCACGCCCGTTGTATAGCGGGAGTCATTAGACAGCAGCCACAGGATCGCTTCGGCCACTTCTTCCGCGGTGCCGCCCCGCCCCATGGGGACCATGGATTGCAGCCGTTCCACCCGGTCGGGCGCGCCAGCTGTGGCATGAATGTCGGTATCGATCAGGCCCGGTGCGACGGCATTCACGCGGATTCCTTCCTGGGCGACTTCTTTTGCCAAACCAATGGTCAGGGAATTTGTTGCGCCCTTGCTGGCAGCGTAATGCACGAATTCGTTGGGGGATCCCAGCCAGGCAGCGGCGGAAGAGACGATGACGATGGTGCCACCCTTCCCCCCGCTTTTCGTCGACATCCGTTTGACCGATTCCCGCGCACACAGCATCGCACCGACGATATTCAGGTTCATAACAGCCTGGATATCCTCAACGGACATATCGACCACGCGCTTGATCCTGCCTGTAATTCCAGCATTGATCACCACCTGATCCAACCTGCCAAAGCGCCCATCAGCAGCAGTGAAAAGGGCCAGAACCCCGTCTTCCGTTGCCATATCTGCCTTGATCGCCAGGGCCTGTACGCCCGCCGCCTCAATCTCTGCAGAGACAGTGGCAGCGGCGGCATCATTCGCGGTATAGGAGAAGGCGACATCATAGCCCCGTGCCGCCAGCATCCGGCAACACGCCGCCCCAATCCCGCGCGATCCTCCTGTGACGATGGCGACAGGATTGGTCATGGCGGCGGTCTCCTTTTAAGAGAAGGCGGCTTCCATCTCTTTCCGGAAGCGCAAAGTTGGGTCTTGTTCGTCCAGGACCACATCGTCCCAGGTCAGGACCTGGTCGGTGGCGACGGAACGTTTCAATGTGATCCCATGGGCAAGGCCAATCGGCAAGGCCCCTTTTGCGCGGGATGTGGCCGCAGGCATCAATTTGCCATAGACGGTATAACCGCCTTCGCCATCCAATTGGTCGCCCTGTTTCAGCGGCTTCTTGGCGGTGGCAACGGCATCGCCTGCCCAGGCGCGCGGCGCGCCGGTGGCTTCCTGACGCAGGGCGGCGCTGGCAACGGATATTCCCAGTTCCAGCCCGATCAGGTGATAGGGCTTGTACATCGTGGAATAGCGCCCGGTTGGATCCGTCAACAGGCCGTATTCGGAAAAACAGCGGGCGACATAATCGCTGGGCGCTTCGAAGGTGACATAAACGCCCCAGCGCAAGTCCCGGAAGACCGGGCGGCCATCCCGTTCCACGCTGGACACCACTTCCACCGTACCCTTGCGGCTCAGGACGCCGCCTGTCTCTCTGGGTGACAGGATGCGGGGCAGGTCGTCCACGCCACAAGGCGGAAAGGCCAGACCATCATCTTGCGGAACCAGATCACAGGCGTTGGAAACGGCGGCCATTTCAATCGCGGATTTGGTGCCATCCAGGAAGCTGTTGAACATTTGCGGATTCATACCCCCGGCCTTGGCCTGTTCTGGCGTCAATCCGTAGTGGGTCCAGACATCATCGGGCGTGACATGGTGATAGGCAGGCAGATATTTCGTGCCCTTCCCGGCACAGACGATATCCATGCCAACAGTCCGGCCCCAATCGACCATTTCGGCAATCAGGGCAGGTTGGTCGCCATAGGCCAGACTGTAGACCAGACCAGACTGTTCCGCTTTTTTCGCCAGTAATGGACCGGCCAGAACATCGGCCTCCACATTCACCATGACCAGATGGCGACCGTTTTCGATGCCTTTCAGGGCATGGCGAATGCCTGCTGCCGGGTTGCCGGTGGCGTCGATCAGGACCTCCAGGCCATCCGCCTCAATCAAGGCATCGGCGTCTTCGGTGATCCAGGTCTTCTTCTGGGCCAGGGCGGTGGCAGCATCGGGGGCGTCATAACGCTCTTTTGGCCAGCCAACGCGATCCAGGGTTGCCCGGGCACGATCGGCGCTTAAGTCCGCAATACCCAGAACGTGATAGCCCGGATGGTGTCCGCATTGGCTCAAAAACATCGCGCCGAATTTACCGGCACCGATGATGCCAACGCGAACGGGATTCCCCTCCGCCGCGCGGCGACGGAGTTTTGCATCAAGGTTCATACCAAATTACTCCGCCGCCTGGGCTGTTCGAGAGGCCTGATGGGCTGCGACCAGATCGTCCAGGCAATTGTCTTCCAAGGGCGTGATCGGCGTGAAATCGCGATGGGCGATCCATTCCTTGCGCTTGAACTGGCGGATATGATTGGAAACCGCACACAGGCTCAAATAGACGATGGTGCGGTCAAACGGGCTGATATTGGCCGGGCTGGCATGAACCAGATTGCCATGGAACATCACCACAGACCCTGCCGGGCCAACGGGGGCCTCGCAGCCGCCTTCCTTTGCCAGACGTGACACTGTTTCACGGTCCAGAGTCCACAGCGGGTAAGAGGTGGTTTCCAGGTCATGCCCGGCTTCCAGCACACCGGCCTCATGGCTTTCCGGAATGAACAGCAGCGGCCCATTGGCGGGTGTCACGTCTTCCAGGAACAGGGCGATGTTGAAGGCGCGGGGTTCGGGCATATCGTCGTCACGCTGCCAGGTACCGTAATCCTGATGCCATTGCCAGACATCGCCGTCAAAGGCGGCTTTGGCGTTGATCTTGTATTGATGCATATAGACCTGTTCTTCCAGGATCTGCATCACAGGGTCCAGCAGACGCGGATGGGCGCCCAGACGACGGTGCGCCTCGTTATAGGTATGGGCGGCAAAGGCTGTGCGCGCGACACCAGAAGATTCGCGCCAGACCTCTTCCCGGTCGGTCGCGTAAATGGCTTTCGCCTCGTCCAAAAGAAGGGCTGCTTCTTCGCGGGAGAACAGTTCAGGCAGGAAGACGAAGCCTTTCGTCTTGAAATCGGCCAGGGCCGCTTCGCTCAATTTCATGATACTCTCCTTTTCCTCCAATGAACCCGTCCAATCTTGTCTGTCGGTGGGGTCAGTTTCTTTCAATCATCCACCCGATCAGCTGATCTGCGGCGTCTCGGGCATGGTTTACGGCACGGGTTTCCGCCAATGCGGCATCCCCCTGTCGAATGGCGGCGGCAATGCCGGCATGTTCTTCCCAGACCGAAGCCCGGGCGGTGCGATGTTCCAGGACTGCGCGCATGACGCGGCGAATTTGACGCCACACAGCAGCAGAAGCCTCTGGCAGCATGGGATTTCCAGATAATTCATAGACCGCTTGATGAAAGGCGATATCGGCCTGTACCAGGGCGGTCGTGTCTTCCGCTTTCAGGGCCAGATAGCCCGCCTTCATTTCCTCGATCAGGGCATGGCGGCGCACGGTGTCCGACTGTCCCGCCGCCAGCCGTGCCGCCAGTCCATCAAAGGCGGCGCGCAGGTCATAGACATGGCGGGCGGTTTGCGCATCGACGGCGGTCACCTGAAAGCCGCGTTTCCCAGCCGGTTCGATCAGCCCATCGCGTTTCAACATCGACAAGGCCTGAATGATCGGCTGCCGGGACACGTTCAGTTCTTCCGCCAACCATTCCTGGCGCAACGGGGTGCCGGGTGCCAGATCGCCAGAGCAAACGGCCTCAACCAGGCGCGCATGCACCTGATCCACCAAACTCATCCGTTCCGCCACCGGTTCCATTCCAGACACAATGATTTCCTTACCAGGGTATTCTTTTGAATTACTGTATTCTGTATACAGAATGAAATGCATGCAACAAAATTCGATGCTGCACTGCGGTCGGAAGGGAAATGCGACGGCATCTTGTAATTCCGGCAGAATCTCAATAGATATTCCGCTGATGAAAGAGGGGCATGCCGTTCGACGAAGCGGCTTGGACGCTGTGCGTCCCGTTCCCCCGCAAGTAAGGTTGATCGATCTGATGTTTAGCGCGTTTGGCAAAGCCATGGAGCAATTGCCCGACCCTCGTTTTTTGCGGGTGGTTGTGATGGGAATTGTCGGGGCAATCTTGACGATGATCCTGTTGTGGTCCGCTGTAGGCTGGGCCTTGCAACAGGTCAATTGGACCCAGCTTTGGCTGATCGGGGGCGCGATTGAATCATTGGGCAATGCTGCGGATGAAATTGGCTGGATTTCTTTTGCGTTGGGCGCGGGGGGGCTGACCTGGCTGTTGTTTCCGGTCACGGCGGTTTCCGTGATCAGTATTTTTCTGGACAGCGTGTGCGAAGCAGTGGAGGCCAAACATTACCCGCAACGCACAAATGCGCGCAGCCAGCCGATCCTGGAAGCAGTCTATGGCGCGCTAAAGTTTCTGGGTATCACGGTTCTTTTGAACCTGATCGCCTTGCCGGTCTATCTGATCTTATTGGTCGTCTTTGGATCGGGGGCGTTTCTGTTTCTGTTCGTGAACGGATATCTGGTGGGGCGCGAGTTTTTTGAACTGGTGGCCGCCCGGCGTATGCCCGACGGACCGGCACAGCGATTGCGCAAGGCCTATGCTACGAAATTTATTGTTTTCGGCATCCTGTCGGTCCTGTTGATGTCTATCCCGATTGTTAATTTGATTGCGCCGGTCCTGGTCGCCGCTGCTGCAGTCCATCTGTATGAATCCCTGCCCAGAAAGGCAGAGTTTGAAGCCATGTCCGGTGATGCATAAGAAATGCTCCGCACGGTCGTAAAGGAATACCGTAAATGATTACCCGCCTTCCCATTGCCGTTGCCGCCTTGCTGGCCGTGTCGGCCCTGGCCTTAAGCCCTGGCTGTCAGGTGTTTGAAAATTCCATCACCACGGCGAACGCCCCGGCTTCGCCGACCGCCCAGATCGCGATTCCTGCCGTACCACCGGCAGCAACGGGGGATACCGGTGGCAGCATCGCTGTGGCCCCTGTCGCAGCCGTTGAGCGGGTCAATGATGATCCTATGCAGTTCATGGGGCTGAATGGTGATTTGCTGGATGGTCAATTGGGGCATCCGGATTTGGTGCGTCGCGATGGCCCGGCAGAGGTTCGCCAGTTTCAGGGCGGGGCCTGCACCTTGGATCTGTTTTTGTACCCTCAGAATGGCACAATGGCGGTCAAGCATGTGGAATTGCGCGGTGCCAGCCTGGATAATCTGGCCAGACGAACCTGTCTTGCCGAAATGATCCGCGCCAGAACCATCGCCGGATAGATTTACCCAGCGATGGTCTTGTAGGGGTGTCAATCAGGACTGACTGGCGGCTTTCTGGATGGAAGCTTCTAAAGTCTCGGATTCTGTGCAGCCGGTCGGACACAGCATTTTCAATTTGTCCAACTGTGCCTTGGCAGAGGGCATATCGCCCTGCATCAGATACCATTCTCCCAGATATTCATGGGCGCCTTTGTGGTTGGGATTGATGGTCAGGGCGCGTTCATAGGCATCCCAGGCATTGCCGCTGTCACCAATGTTCCGATAGCTAAAGCCCAGCATGTTCCAGGCATCGGCATTCTTGGGGTCATCGGCGACAACCTTTTTCAGAACCTCGATCGCCTCGCTGTACTGACCATCCATGGCCTTCTTATAGCCCATATCATAGGTCATTTCACCGTCGTTCGAGGAGGAATTGCCAAAGCCCATGGCCAGGGCAGATACTGGCAGAAAAAGCGCGATCAGCGCGATTGCCAAGAAATGTCGCATTAAGAATCTCCTAATTCACCTATCGGTGGATGACATCATCCACCGGTCCGTCCCGCCCACAGACTATACGCTCACATGTGGTAGGGCGATCAGATTTCAAACAATTCGTCTAATATCTCAATCAATTTGCCGTTATGAATCAGGTGTATCGGTGTCCAGGGCCAGGTCCCCCTGGCCGTCGCGGATGGCCGTCAGGCGACGGGACATGAATTCGAATACATCCAGATAGGTTCCCCCCTTTGGCTTTCGCAGGCATTCCAGGGTGGGATACCAGGCACTATGGGTCGGGTGCCATCCAAACCGCCAATCCCCGCCTTCCGGCAGCACCACCCAGCAGGGGCGTGCCAGGGCGCCGGCCAGATGCGCAATGGCAGTATTGGCGGTGATGATCAGGGCGCATTCCTGCATCACAACGGCTGTATCGATAAAAGCCCCGTCGCCTTCATCCATTTCTTCGCTGGGATCATAGATCGGGAAGGGGACGGCATCGATTTCCCGCCGACCTTCGCCCTTTTGCAGGCTGATCAATCGAATGCCGGGAACCTGCGCCAGGGGGGCGAAATCCGCCAGGGGAATGCTGCGGCGCTGGGTGTCAAACAAGGGTTCCCCGCCATGCCAGGCAATGCCAATCTTTGGTCCCGGTCCCAGACGCTCCCGCCAGGCGGCGAACAGGCTGGGATCCGGACGCAGATAGGGGACCTCATCGGGGATTGAATCGGCATCGATTTTCATCAATCTGGGCAGGGACAGCAGCGGTGCCCAGCAATCCGCCTGAGGCAGGGGATCGCCCTGGGCTATGACGTCCGATACCCGATGGCTGGCCCGCAGAATGGGGACCAGTGCCGGCGGGGCCTCTACAATCACACGACCGCCGGTGATCAATCCGGCCAATCGAAAGAATTGCAGGCATTCACTCATCCCCTGTTCACAGCGTACCAGCAATTTGCGCCCCGCCAGAGGATCACCGGTCCAGGGGGGCAATCCGGGGTTAAGATTTGGCAATGCACCGGTTTTCCAGCGCCAATCATATTCTCGAAAACCTTTGGCGATTTTTCCATCACACAGCAGGGTAATGGCATGCTGAACATGAGCCTGGGCCACTTCCGGTCTGGATAAGGCACAGTCAATCGCCCGGTCCAGGCTGCGCAATGATCCGGCGGTATCGCCTTCCTGGCGTTGGATCTGGCCCAACAGCGTCAGCGCCGGCGCGAAGGGCGTGCGCGCGGCAGCAGCAGCCTCCAATGCGGCCCTGGCCAGCATCTTCTCCCCTTGGCGGGCCTGCAATGTCGCCAACAGGGTCAGCGGCACGGCATCGCCGGGCATCAAGGCAATGGCGTTCTCTGTGATTTCAATCGCTTCGTCGATCCGATTCCAATCTGCCAGGGTCTCTGCCAGGGCGATCATGATCTCCGGCGCGTCGGGGTGACGCTCCAGCGCCGTGCGCAAAACCGCTTCTGCCTCCGCCACCCGTCCCAGGCGGCGCAAGGTCACGCCCAATTGATGCAGGGCGGGGCGATAATCCGGTTGCGCCAACAAAACAGCCCGGAACGCGACAACAGAATCCTCCAACCGCCGCCGATCCGAAGACGTCGTGGCAGAAGAAAACAATTTCAGCAGCGCCGAATTGGTCAAGGCGGAGTCAGTCATCGCTCAGACAGGTCTCACACAAGGTTGTTTCCAGAGCATCATGCGCTCGCATGAGCTCACACACGATGCGCTTACCCCTTTTATTCGGCAAATACGTCGTCGTAGACGCTGCCGTCTACTCGGGATTTGCTTTAGTGTTAGAGCAGACTCGGCCCTAGGAGAAGAGAGATCAGCGGTATCCTAATCCTGAAGCTCCGGCAAATCCTTGTACTGCTCCAGGGCTTCTGGGTTTGCCAGGGCCTCCTGATTCTTGATGGCGCGACCGTGGACGACGTCGCGGACGGCCAGTTCGGTGATCTTGCCAGACCTTGTGCGGGGAATATCCGTGACCGCGATGACCTTGGCCGGTACATGGCGCGGGGTGCAATTGGTGCGGATGCGCTTCTTGATCGCGGTGATCAGATCATCGGTCAGTTTTTGACCGTCCTTCATGCGCACGAACAGGACAACGCGGGTGTCATTGTCCCAATTCTGACCAATGACGATGGATTCCAGCACGTCCGGGAAAGATTCGACCTGTCGATAGATTTCTGCCGTGCCGATCCGCACGCCACCGGGATTGAGCGTCGCATCGGACCGACCATAGACGGTAAAACCGTGATGGTCCGATTGCGCAATGAAATCACCATGGGTCCAGATGTTCGGATATTTCTCAAAATAGGCAGCGTGGTAGCGCTCGCCTGTCTCGTCACCCCAAAAGCCAACCGGCATACAGGGGAAGGGCTTCACACAGACCAATTCGCCCTGTTCGCCGGTCGCGGCAGGTTTGCCCTCGTCATCATAGACTTGCACGGCCATACCCAGGCCAGGCGACTGGATTTCCCCGCGCCAGACCGGCTTGACCGGATTGCCCAGCATAAAGCAACTGACGATATCGGTCCCGCCAGAAATGGAGCTCAGCTGAACATCCGCCTTCACATCGCGATAGACATAATCGAAGCTTTCCGGCACCAGCGGTGACCCGGTGGAGCACATCACCCGCATGGACGACAGATCGTGCGTCTCGCGGGGCTTCAAATCCGCCTTGGCGCAGGCATCGATCCATTTTGCAGAGGTGCCGAAGATCGTCCACTTTTCCTCAGCGGCAAAATCGAACAGAACATTGCCGCTGGGATAGAAGGGGGAGCCATCATAGAGCTCTAATGTCGAGCCACAGGCCAGACCGGCGACCAGCCAGTTCCACATCATCCAGCCGCAGGTGGTGAAATAGAAAGTGCGGTCCTTAGGGCCTGCATCACAATGCAGCAGATGTTCTTTCCATTGGTTCAACAGCGTGCCACCCGCCCCATGGGTGATGCATTTCGGCTTCCCGGTCGTGCCGCTGGAATACATGATATACAGCGGGATGTTGAAGTCGAAGCGGGGGAAGTTGATTTCTTCTGCCGGGAAATCAGCAATGAAATCCGCCAAAGACTGCGCATCCAGGATCATTTCGCAATCAGGTGTATCGTGCAGCAAGGGCAGCACCACGACCTTTTTAACACTGGGCAGGTAGGTCAGGAATTCCCGAACCCGGGGCAGGCTTTCATGGCCTTTGCCATTGTAGAAATAGCCATCTGCGGTAAACAGAACCTTGGGTTCAGATTGCCCAAACCGGTCCAGCACACCCTGCAATCCAAAATCCGGTGAGCAACTGGTCCAGATTGCCCCCAGCGAGGTTGTCGCCAGCATGGCCGCAATCGTCTCTGGCATATTGGGCACAAAGCCCGCTACCCGGTCTCCCTGACTGACGCCTTGCGCGGCAAGCGCCTGACGCAGCTTTGAGACCAGATCATACAATTCGCGCCAGCTCATGCGGCGCTGTACCTTGTCCTCAGCCCGGAATACCAGCGCGTCGCTATCATCGCGGCGGGACAGCAGGTTTTCTGCGAAGTTAATCTTTGCATCGGGGAAGAATTTCGCGCCCGGCATCTTGTCGCCATCGACCAGAATGCGGCTGCCCTTGGTTTCCGCCTTCACGCCTGCGAAATCCCAGAAACTGTCCCAGAATTTCTCAACCTCTGTCACTGACCATTGCCACAGCGCATCGTAATCCGGCAGATCAACAGACCAACGCGCCGCACAGGCCTCGCGGAATTTGGTCATGTTGCTGTCAGCGATCGCCTTGGGGGTGGGTGTCCACAGTGGCTCAGTCATTCCTGGCAACTCCCTCTATTCTTGGATTTCTCTGAAATTGGGGATAGCACGAAGCGGAAAGGTCGCCAAGACGCAGCAGCGTTAGAGCTTGCCGCCCTGGACCCCGGATCAATAAACCAGCGCCTTACCCTGAGGAGCGCAGCGTCTCGAAGGGTGTGCCCGCTGAAAGCACCGCCCTTGCATCCCCTCCTTCGAGACGCGGCGTTGCGGCTCCTCAGGATGAGAATGGTGTTGGCTGCTAAGGGTGGAACATCTAAATCGCTGCCTGCCGCCCTGGACCCCGGATCAGGGTCCGGGGTGACGAAAAATGCGAGTATCGGCCCCTCAGCGTCCTTACCCCTTCTTTGCGCCCTTTGCGGTTAACTTCAAAAAGAGGGGACTTCACACCACCCTCGTCATACCCGCGCAGGCGGGTATCCAGGGCCACACGTACCAATCGCGCCTGCCGCCCTGGACTCCGGATCAATAAACCAGCGCCTCACCCTGAGGAGCGCAGCGTCTCGAAGGGTGTGCCCGCTGAAAGCACCGCCCTTACATCCCCTCCTTCGAGACGCGGCGTTGCCGCTCCTCAGGATGAGAATGGTGTTGGCTGTTAAGGGTGGAACATCTAAATCGCTGCCTACCGCCCTGGACCCCGGATCAGGTCCGGGGTGACGATTTTTATGCGGCTGCGCGTTCCTAAACCCAATCGCGCAATTGGGCGATCAGGGGAATGTCGGCAGGCGGCATGGGATAATCGCCCAGGCGCTGCGGACGAACCCAGGCCAGTTCCTGGCCTTCGCGGCCTTGGGGTGTGCCCTGCCAGACGCGACAGACATAGAGTGGCATCAGCAAGTGAAAGTCTTCATAGGCGTGACTGGCAAATCCGATTGGGGCCAGGCAGCTAGCCCGTGTATCAATGCCTAATTCTTCCTGCAATTCCCGGATTAAGGCACGCTCAGGCGTTTCTCCAGGATCAACCTTGCCACCCGGAAATTCCCAAAGGCCCGCCAGCTTTTTACCCTCCGGCCGTTTGGACAGCAGAATGCGACCGTCCTTGTCCAGCAGGGCAACTGCGACCACCAGCAGGGTTTTGACATCCCGCTGTGCCTCTGCAAGCCCACCACTGGCATCCCAACATCCATTCATCAGAATTGGCTAGCTTCGGTAATCGGCATTGATGTCGATATAGCCATGGGTCAGGTCACAGGTCCAGACTCGGGCCTTGCCGCGTCCGACACCAACATCAACTTCGATATCAATCTCCCGGCCCTTCAGATGGGCGGTGACGGGGGCTTCATCATAGCCCTGCACGCCTTCCCCCTGTTCCGCAATGACGGTGCCGCCCATGGCGACCGTCAGGCGGTCACGGTCGGCGCGCTCTCCTGCCTTGCCAACGGCCATGACGATGCGGCCCCAATTGGCGTCTTCGCCCGCAATCGCGGTCTTTACCAGCGGAGAATTGGCAATCGACAGGCCGATCTTTCGGGCTGCGGCGTCGGAGGCGGCCCCCGTCACATCGATGGTGACAAATTTCGATGCACCCTCACCATCCTTCACAACGTGATGGGCCAATTGTGTCAGCACATCCAGCAAGGCCGCCCGGAAGCCTTTCAGCGCTTTGTCCGATGCCTTTTTGGGCGCTGTGTTTCCAGCTTTACCAGTGGCGGCCAATAACAGCGTATCGCTGGTCGAAGTATCGCCATCAACGGTGATGCAATTGAAGGTCTTGTCGGTTGCCTTGCGCAACAGCTTTTGCAGTACGGCGTGGGGGATGTTTGCATCGGTAAAGACGAAAGCCAGCATGGTCGCCATGTCCGGTGCGATCATGCCGGACCCTTTGGCAAAGCCTGCAATAGTGACCTCAACGCCACCAATCTCACAGGTCGCCGATGCGCCTTTCGGAAATGTGTCCGTCGTCATAATGGCGCGCGCAGCAGTCGGCCAGCCAGTGGGTTTCAGATTGGCATGCAGCCTGGGTACAGCCTTTGAAATCCGGTCGGTGGGCAGTTTCTGGCCAATCACGCCGGTTGAGGCAACCAAGACCTCTTTCTTTTTGCACCCGACGGCGGCGGCGGCGACTTCCGCCATTGCCTCGGTCCCTTCCATGCCCGCCTTGCCGGTGAAGGCATTGGCGTTGCCAGCATTCACCAGCATGGCTCGGGCAGCACCCTTCTTCAGGACCTGGGCACACCAATCAACCGCAGAAGACCGGGTCAGCGAGGTGGTCAACACCCCTGCCACTGTGGTGCCCGGATCCAGTTCTGCCATGAACAAATCCGGGCGACCTTTGTATTTCACCCCGGCGGCAATGCCCCCCAGGCGAACCCCCGCAACTTCCGGAAGGGTCGTGAAACTCTTGGGAGCGAACGGGGATTTGGTCGTTGCCATGGCGGTGCCTTCTGCTGGTTGAAGTCAGTTTTTTATTGGGCGGCCGGCATCGGATTGCCGTCCATATCAAAGCGCTCAACAGTGGCCCCTTTAATGGCCTCCTGAATGATACCCCGAACTTTGGATTCCGCCAATTGTTCCCGAATGCGGGGTGCGACTTCTTCAAAACTGGGCGGTTGGATATCGCGTTTGCCTTTGACCAGGATGACATGCCAGCCGAACTGGGTCTTTACCGGTTCTGCCGTGAATGTGTTGGGTTCCAGCGAAAAGGCTGCATCTTCAAAGGGTTTCACATACTGTCCCTTACGACTCCAGCCATAGCTGCCGCCATTGCTGGCAGAGCCAGGATCCTGGGACCGTTCTTTGGCCAGTTCAGCGAAATCCTTACCATCTGTGATCTCCTTGATGATCTCTTTCGCTTCGTCTTCTGTTTCAACCAGAATGTGACTGACATCAACTTCCTGGCCCGGCGCCTGTTGTGCGACCAGCGCGTCATAGCGGGCGCGAACTTCGGCATCATCGACCTGCTTTTCCGCTTCCTTGATGACATAGTAATTATACAGCAATTCATTTTCGACCTGCTTCAGGCGCGCCTGAAGTTCCGGGTCGTCCTGCACCCCGGCGGCACGGGCCTTGTCGGCAATGACGTGTCTGCCGATCACTTCTTCCAGCAGCAACGGATAGATCCCCTGCATGCCGGCCCCTTGCACTTCCTTGGGCAAATCCTGAAAGAAATTGACCAATTCCGATTGCTTGATTTCGGTACCATTCACAATGGCAACGGTCTTGTCATCGGATTGCGCCAATGTGGGTGCGGCCGCCGCACAGCTAAGGCCGCCGATCAGTACAGCAATGGAAAGCGTCGAACGAAGGGCGTTAATAGAAAACGGCATGGTATCCTCATCTAAAGTGTCGCAGGGCAATGTTTCAGGACGGCTTTGCGACCTGATTTCGGGCGCACGAAACCATGGATAGCCGGGGATCACAAGCAGAACTGACGGACACTTGCGGCAAGGGTACGTTGACAGAGCGGCGTTGGACCCTTATCTCCAATCGCAGTGTCATCGGGCCTGAAAACCCGATTGTCTTTGTGTCTTCACGCCCAGGGTTCTTCTGGCAAAAACTTGAAAGTGACGTCTTTCATGCTCGGCGGCTTGCTTAAAAGCGTATTTGGGTCTGCGAATGACCGGACTGTTCGGATTTTGCGCAAACGCGCTGAGGCGATCGGGGCCCTGGAAGAGGGGTTCAAGGCGCTGGATGATGCTGCCCTGCAGGCCAAAACGGCAGAGTTTCGCAAGCGCCTGGCAGAGGGTGAAACCGAAGACGACATTCTGAATGAAGCCTTCGCAACGGTTCGCGAGGCCGCCAGACGCGTTCTGGGCATGCGGCATTTTGACGTGCAGCTGATCGGCGGGATGGTCCTGCACCAGGGCAAGATTGCGGAAATGAAAACCGGTGAAGGCAAGACCCTGGTCGCGACGCTGCCGGTATATCTGAACGCCCTGTCAGGCAAGGGTGTGCATGTCGTCACGGTGAATGATTATCTGGCCCGTCGTGACTCTGTCTGGATGGGTAAGATTTACGAATTTCTGGGCCTGACAGTCGGGGTTGTGGTGCCGGGTATCGACGAACACGCGCGCCAGCATGCCTATCGCTGTGACATCACCCATGCGACCAATAACGAGCTTGGCTTTGATTATCTGCGCGACAATCTGAAATTCCGATTGGAGCAGATGGCCCAGCGCGAACCCAATTTCGCGATCATTGATGAGGTCGACTCGATCCTAATCGATGAGGCCCGCACCCCCTTGATCATTTCGGGTCCGACCGATGATTCATCGACCATGTATATGACGGTCGATGCCTTGATCCCGCATCTGACCCAGGATGATTACGAAAAGGATGAAAAACAGCGCGCTGTGACCCTGACCGATCAGGGGACGGAACATATCGAAGCGCTGTTGCGGGAAAAGACGGATCTGTTGGGGGAAGGCGGTCTGTATGACGTGCAGAACGTCACCGTCGTCCATCATGTGAATCAGGCCCTGCGCGCCCATAAACTGTTTACCAAGGATATCGATTACATCGTCAAGGACAATAAGGTGATCATCATTGATGAATTCACCGGTCGGATGATGGAAGGGCGGCGCTATTCCGAAGGGCTGCACCAGGCCTTGGAGGCCAAGGAAAATGTGGCAATCCAGATGGAAAACCAGACCCTGGCGTCTATCACATTCCAGAATTACTTCCGCATGTATCCCAAACTGGCAGGCATGACCGGGACAGCCCTGACAGAAGCGGGTGAATTTTCCGAGATTTACAGCCTGGATGTGGTGGATGTCCCGACCAATAAGCCCATGGCGCGCAAGGACAATGATGACGAGGTGTATCGCACCTCTGCGGAGCGCGACACGGCGGTGATCGAACAGATCGTTGCGTGCAATAAGAAAAAGCAGCCGGTTCTGGTCGGCACGGTTTCAATCGAGAAATCAGAAGACCTTTCCCGTCAGTTGAAGAAACGCGGGATCAAACATCAGATCCTGAATGCCCGTCATCATGAAAGCGAAGCCTTTATTATCGGTGAGGCTGGTGTGCCGGGTGCGGTGACCATCGCCACCAATATGGCCGGTCGTGGAACGGATATTCAATTGGGCGGCAATATGGAATTGCGGGTCCAGCGCGAATTGGACGGTATTGAGGACGAGGCGCTGATCGCCCAGAAGAAACAGGAAATCCTCGACGATATCGCGACCAAGAATAAGGAAGTCCTGGCAGCAGGCGGTCTTTTCGTTCTGGGAACAGAGCGTCATGAAAGCCGCCGCATCGACAATCAGTTGCGTGGTCGCGCCGGACGCCAGGGGGATCCAGGGGAATCGAAATTCTTCGTCAGTCTGGAAGACGACCTGATGCGGATCTTCGGGTCGGAACGGATGGATGGTGTTCTGCGCAAACTGGGTCTGGAAGAGGGAGAGGCGATTGTCCATCCCTGGGTCAACAAGGCGCTGGAAAAGGCCCAGTCCAAGGTTGAGGCGCGCAACTTCGAAATCCGCAAGCAATTGCTGAAATACGATGACGTGATGAACGATCAGCGCAAGGTGATCTTCGAACAACGCAAAGACCTGATGCGGGACGAGGACGTCAATGAAACGATCCGCGACATGCGGGCCGAAACCATTGACGATGTTGTCAATCGCTGCGTGCCGGAAAAGGTATTGCCGGAAGAATGGGCACTGGAATCCCTGCATGAAGAATGCCGCCGCCTGTTTGCCCTGGATCTGCCAATTGCGGAATGGGCGAAAGAAGAAGGTGTCGGTCATACAGAATTCCGGGACCGGATCACATCCGCCGTGGAACGCAAAATGGCCGAAAAGGCCTCAAAATATGGCCCCGACGTGATGCGCATTGCGGAACGCAGCCTGTTGCTGCAACTGCTGGACAATGCCTGGAAGGACCATCTGCTGCAGTTGGATCATCTGCGCCAGGGGATCGGTCTACGCGCCTTTGCGCAGCGGGACCCGCTGAATGAATATAAAAGCGAAGCCTTTGCCCTGTTTGAATCGCTCTTGGTTGGTTTGCGCAGCCAGGTGACCCAGGTGCTGTCGCATGTTGAACTGCGCACCAATGTCGAAGAGGCGATGGAAAAGCAGCGGGAAACAGAGTCCCAGCAGGCCATTAAACCAGCCGCAGATGAAGACATTGCGCAGTTGAAGAGCCGCAGCCTGTCAAACCCTGGCCCGTCCCAGTCTGACAAGCCATTGACTGCAGAAACGGCGCCGAAAGGCTATGTCCTGCATGAAGCGACCGGGCGCTATGTGCATCCGGGCGATCCCAGCACATGGGGTAAGATTCCGCGCAATGCGCCTTGTCCCTGTCAATCAGGCAAGAAATACAAACAATGCCACGGTAAGGCCTGATGGGTGGGGCGGCGACCAAAATTGCCGCACTGACCCAGGATGCCCTTGCGGCCTATCAGGCCGGTGATCTGGAACGCGCGGAAACGCTGTTTAAGAAAGCGGCAAGTGCACCGTCCGCACCACCCCAAACAGCCTATAATTTTGCGGTTTTCCTGCGCCGAGAAGGGCGTGGAAAGGACGCGCTCTATTGGCTGGACCGATGTCTTAGGTCCGCACCGGATCATCGTAATGCGCAAATTGAGCGGGGTCTGGCTCTGATCGATCTAGGGCAATTGCAACAAGCAGGCGATTGTCTTCAGGCCTTTCCGGACGATCCAGATGCCTTGCGCGGCGTTTCTGTTGCCATGTTCAAGCTTGGATATTGGGAGAAGGCTGCAGAGGCGGTCCAGGGACTGGCTGTTCAGGCCAGCGCAGAGGATCGTTTGCTTCTGATCCGAGCATTGACAGAACTGGGGCGTCTGGACGAAGCAGAGGCGGCAGGGGCTGCCCTGAAGGCAGAGCGGGCAGAGTTAAGAGCGGACGTATCCAAAGCCCTCACCCGCCGCTCAAAAGGGCGGTTTAGCCTTGTCGAATCTTCTGCACTGGTGTGATGCTTTTTGGTCTTATCTAGGATCAGTGGTCCGATGCGCGGTGGTTCTTTCGATACCCGCCGCGCGCCTGGCCGATCAGATCCAGGGTTTCTTCAACCTGATCGGCATATGGCCCTTCCAGCGTTTCGAAATGCGCGGTCATTGCGCGGGGCACGGGCCAAAGCTGGGCGACAGGGGTGCCTTTTGGTAGGGTCCCGGTCCAATCCCGATCCTGCCACAGGGCCGGGAAATGCACGAAGCCAGTATTGAAGGCGTCGCAATCGACCAATCCGGTTAAGGTCTGGAAGGGCAGGTCCAGTCGATTGACCGGATGCGTAAACAGCACCGACCAGCCTTTTGGTACCTCAACCGTCCAGGCAGAGTTGAATTTCAGAGCGGCCATCCCCGGCTCAGCAAAGGGTACCCCATCCAACTGGGCGGAGGGATGCCAGGAGAGCGGCGCACGGGTCAATCGATCCAGGCGGCTGACCGGCAGGTCCAAATCCCAGGAAAAGGTGAGCCCGTCCTGTACCGTGACATCACATAACAGCGGCATCATCCAGCCGCCGCCCATCGCATCCAGAAAGGGCGGGCATTGCTTCACCGTCCGCACGTCCTGACCCAGCAGCGCGCTGTGGGCCTCAGATGGCATGGTTTTCAGCCAGTCGGGCAACCCCTGCCGCCCTGAAATGGGTCGGGGCAGCACGTCCTGCCATTCAGGCGGGCAACGGAAGGTGATGTCGATGCTCACAGCGGGTCTGTTTATCCCAAGGCGGCGCGGCGTTGTTTTTCCCGTTCTTTCTGGATCGTATAGAGCGTCGCGGCGATGACGGTCAGGACCACGAAAAGAACCCCGATCACATTGATAACCGGTGACAGGCCAAAACGGAAGCGCGAGCCTATCTCTGTTACCAATGTCCAGTCTCCGCCAATGGCGAATATGGTCGTGTTATAGTTTTCAATCGATTGCAGAAAGCCAATAACAGCCCCGGTAATCAGGGTGGGGGCCAGAAAAGGGACGGTGATCCGACGGAACATGAAAAAGCTGGATGCGCCCAGATCCAGGGCCGCTTCTTCCAGAACCCGATCCTGCCGCTGAAGCCTAGCCATGAACAGCAGCATGGAATAGGAGGCGATAAAGCTGGTCTGCGCCAGGACCGTCAGGAACAATCCGCCTGGCACATCGACCCGCCCCCAGAAGATCAGGGTGGAAATCCCCAGAATAATGCCGGGAATCAGCAGCGGAGAGACCAACACCGCATACAGCACATTGGTATAGCGGCTTTGCAGGCGTGTCAGGATCAGCGCCCCTGACAGGCCCAGCGGCAGGGACAGCCCCACAACGCCCACGGCGACCAGCACAGAATTCACGATCCCTTGCAGAATGCGATCATCCTGCGCCAATTCTCCGAACCAGTGCAGGGTCCAGCCGCGCCATTGCGTCACAGACGGATATTCATAGGAATTAAAGGCGGCCAGTGACATCACCAAAAGCGGGGCAAAGAGATAGACAAAGAACACCCCGATATAAATTTTCAAAATCAGGCCCGACAGTCCGGGTCCATTGGATTGCGTGCTCATCCCATCGTCCCCTATTTCGAAATGTCGCGAATGCCGACCTTGAACACCTTCATCATGATCAGGATGAAGGCGAGGCAGACAAGAACCAGACTGAACGCATAGGCTGCGCCCACATTCCAGTTCTGGGTTTCGAAGAATTGTCGATAGATCAATTGCGAGAACCAGTCGCCCGATTTCCCCCGCGTCATGATTTGCGGCACGGAATAGGAGCCAACAGACAGCATGAAGGTCATGATGCACCCTACGGCGATACCGGGCTTGGCATGGGGCAGAACCACCCGCCAATGGGTCAGGAACACCGACCCGCCCAGATCCTGCGCCGCCTCTAACTGGTTTTTATCCAACGTATCGACGGTGTTGTAGATCGGGAAAATCATAAACAGGACATAGGCATAAATCAGGGCGACAAAGACAGAGCCTGGATATTCCAGGAATGGGACCCAGGTCTTGTCGGCAAAACTGACAACCCCCATCCAGGCCAGCAGGCTGTTGATCACCCCCTGATAATCCAGGATCATCAGCCAGGCATAAACCCGCAGCAATTCGTTGATCGCATAGGGAATAATCAGCCCCAGCATCAACAGCGCGGCGCGCTGGGGGGTCGCCAGCTTGGCGATGGTAAAGGCAACTGGATAACAGACCGCAAAGGCCAGAACTGTGACTGCCAGGGCATAGACAATGCTTTTCACGAAGATTGAGAAATGCAGGGAGGACATGCGGGTATAATTTTGCAACCCATACTCTCTGGGCGGATCGGTTTCCTGAGACTCCAGCGTTGAGATTTCTTCTTTCAGGGCGTCAATCTTCGCCTGGACGGCGGGTTTGGTATCGCCGGTGGCCTGTTGGACATCATATTCCAGCAGACCCAGATCAGAATAGGCGCGGTCGATCTTCATACCCAACTGGTCGTCTTTGTCGATCGACCACAGCGATTGGTCCAGCATGAAGGCCTGCGGCAGGATAATCAGCAGCAACAGCCAGAACGCCGTTAGGGTTATGAAAATGCCGGTCAGACCCTTCCCGTAGCTGCGGATCAGGCTATTCATCGCTCAATTCCCCCGATCGCATGACGATGGCGTCCGATGCGTTGAACCCGATCTTCGCGCGGCCTTCCAGCTCTTTGTGCTGACCCAGATTGGCTTCATGGACGATGATGGAGCCTGTGTTGGTCTTAAAAAACAGATTGACGAAGGCACCTTCCAGATCGCGGCGCTCAAAATCCACTTCGAAGGTATTGTCCAGGGCCGCTCCGTTCAGCAGTTTTGTGCGCTCTGGCCTGACGAATACCATGGCCTTGTCGCCAACAGTTGCCTTGTCCTGATTGATACCGCGAATTGCACCCTGCTGGGTTTCAACGACGGCATATCCGTCTTGGAGGTCCGAAATCTTGCCCTCAAGGACGTTGTTTTCGCCAACGAAGGTCGCCACGAAGGGCGTCCGGGGATGGGCGTAGAGATTATCGACGGTATCAACCTGTTCCACCACTCCGGCCTTCATCACCGCAATCCGGTCGGACATGGTTAGGGCTTCGCCTTGATCATGGGTAATGAAGATGAAGGTAACGCCGGTTTTGCGCTGAATTTCCTTCAATTCGGCGCGCATATACTGGCGCAGTTTTAAATCCAGCGCTGACAATGGCTCGTCCAGCAACAGAACGGCCGGTTCCACGGCCAGGGCGCGGGCGATGGCGACGCGTTGCTTCTGGCCGCCAGACAATTCGTTGGGGGTTTTTTCTTCATGCCCCTGCAGACCAACCAGCGCCATCAGTTCATAGGCGCGGTCGCGACGCTTGGCCTTTGCAACACCCCGGGCTTCCAAACCAAAGGCAACATTCTCCCAATTGGTCATCAGGGGAAACAGGGCCAGATTCTGGAAAATCAGGGCTGTGGGGCGTTTCGCAGGCCCCAGGCCATTCATCTGTTCCCCGCCGATCAGCACCCGGCCTTCGCTGGGATCAATGAACCCCGAAACCATGCGCAGGATCGTGGTCTTCCCACATCCTGATGGCCCTAGAATAGAAAAAAACTCACCGGCTTCGATTGTTAAATTGGTTTGCTGGACGGCTGTGAAGCTTCCAAAACGCATCACAACATCTTCCAGACGAACATCTTTCCCGCGCATAAAAGCCCCCCAATTCTGAAAAAGTAACGAAAGAAAGTGGGGTCCAGGCGTTAAAATATCGCCCGGACCCCGAATAGGACGCGTTAGGAGTTGGTGATCTTCTCTACATATTCCTGACGCAGGGATGCGAAGTATGGGGTGTCAGCCTGCCACCACCACAGATTTGCCAGGGCGGCATCTGTGTAAACTTCGTTGAATTGCTTCTGGTATTCATCACCGGCAAAGTCCGCAGCACTTTTCACAGCAGAATTATACCCGGTGTTCATGGCGAACATGCCGGCCATTTCCGGTTCCAGCATGGCGTTGATGAAGGCATAGGCCTGGTCCGTATTGGCTGCTCCGGAGGTCACGCCCATGGAATCCATCCAGGTGATGCCGCCTTCTTTCGGCATGCGGTATTTCCATTTTGCATCTTCACGGTTCAGCAACAGGCCGGTCGTATCCCAGGTCTGACCGATCAAGGCGCCGGAATCGGTGAAGGCAGAGGTTGCTTCGGTGGCATTGTTCCAGAACGCGGCGATGTTTTCCTTATGCGCCAGGATGAATTTGGTGCAGGCATCCCAAACGCGGCGGGCATCTTCTTCAGATTTATAGATGTCCATTGCACGGTTGGACGGGACTTCACCGGTTGCGTCCAAATAGATCGCAACGCCCATGATCACAGATTTCTGACGGAAGGCGGATGCACCTTTTGCTTCAGGAACCCACAGGGAGCCGAAGGAAACTTCGGCATCGCTCATCGGCATCTTTTCGGAATTGAAGGTAATGGCTTCCGTGCCCCAGTCGAAGGGCAGCAGATAGCGCTTGCCGCGATAGGTGGCACCCAGATTGAAGGAGTCACGGACCATCGACGGGATGATGTTATCCATCTTGACCTTGCTTTCATCCAGCGGAGCCAACAGGCTGTCTGGATAATAGTTCGGGCCGTTGGTGATGGACGGGAAGATCACGTCAAACCCTTTGCCACCGGCGGCGCGCAGCTTGTTTTCGGCTTCGTCGTTGGAGCCATAGGTCGACAGGTTCACTTTGATACCGGTGTCGCCTTCGAATTTCTGGATCATGTTTTCTTTGATATAGTCACCCCAGGCATAGACATCGACCTGCCCGGAGGAGGCCAGGGCGTCATGGGCGCGCAGGATGGCAGGCGCAGCAATCGCCACGGCGGTCGCGGCGGCAGAGCTTTTCAGCAGGGAACGGCGAGTCACGGACATAGAGTCATTCCTTCTTTCGGTCATTTTTGAAATGTGTAAAGAGCGGTCGTACCGGCATGGTTGACCGATGCGAACTGGCATACCCGCAATGCTTGACGATCTGGTGAAGGTGCTGTTTCCGTTGCATGACGAAACCATGGACTTCTGGTGACCGGCGTATGACGGTTTCGCGATGCAGCAAGGGGCATGCCGCAAGTGCTTTTCGGGGTTTGCTTTTTGGATGTATTCTCTGTTCTCAAATCGGATGATGGGTCATGGCGATAAAATCTTTCGCAAAAATTCATAAACGCGCAGCCGAACGGAAGGGAGGAGAGGAAGCTCTGGCCCGCTTGGTTTCCCGCGCCCCGGATCCGTCTGAATTGAAAATGCTGGGTGATGACCGCATCCTGGCCGCGATGGCGAAATGTATCTTTCGGTCGGGCTTTGTCTGGCGGATTATCGATCATAAATGGCCGGGATTTGAAGCGGCGTTTTTGGAGTTTCAGCCGGGTCCTCTATGCTTTCAGCCCGATGAATTCTGGCATGATCTGGCCAGTGACACCCGCATCGTGCGCCACGCGCAAAAGATCAGGGCGGTTCATGCCAACGCCCTGTTTGTGCAGGATATCGCTGCAGAACATGGCAGTTTTGGCGCATTCCTGGCGGCCTGGCCTCAGGAGGATCAGGTTGGTCTGATGGCGTTCCTGTCAAAGCGGGGATCCCGCCTGGGGGGTGCCACTGGACAGTACCTCTTGCGCATGGTCGGTTGGGACGCTTTTGTGTTATCTCGCGATGTTGTGGCGGCGATCCGGGATGCGGGTATTGATGTTGCCGATATGCCGACATCCAAAGGCGATTTGGCAAAAATTCAGGCGCAATTCAACATCTGGCGCAAGCAATCCGGCCTCAGTGGCGTGCAAATGTCGCGCATTCTGGCCCTGTCCATTGGTGAAAATTACGATCAGACTGTTTCCCAGGAGGCCGATTAACCCTGTGTCGCGCAGTATTATATAGAGGTAACGAAACAACGAGGATGGAGTGGCGCGATGTATATCGGGAAGGTGCTAAAAGGACTGGAAACATCCGATGGTGACGGCGTGCGCCTGACCCGTATGATCGGGACACAGCAATGCGACATGATCGATCCTTTTTTGATGCTGGACCGTTTCGATAACAATGATCCCAACGCCTATGTCGGCGGGTTCCCGGACCATCCCCATCGTGGCTTTGAAACCGTCACCGTGATGCTGGACGGTCGGCTGCGTCACCAGGATTCGACAGGCGGTGCTGGGATCATCGGCCCGGGCGATGTGCAATGGATGACCGCCGGGCGCGGCATCATTCATTCGGAAATGCCCGAACAGATCGAAGGCCGGATGCGCGGCTTTCAACTATGGGTCAATCTGCCTGCTGCCGATAAGATGACACCGGCAGGCTATCAGGATCTGACCGCGGACAAGATTCCAACGGTGGAAGGTGACGGTTTGTCCGTACATGTCATTGCGGGCACGTATCGAGATGTAACCGGCCCGGCCAAAACAGCAACCGCGATCCGCCTGTTGCGCATTAATGCTCAACCGGGCGCAAAGATATCAATTGACACGCCACCGGGCCGGAATGCTTTCTTCTGTGTCTATGAAGGCCAAGTCACCGGCTCGTCCGATCAGGGCAAGGACAGTGCCGTCATCGCACCGTCCCTGGCGCAACTGGGCGGCAGTGGCACGGTAGAGGTCACCGCAGGCCCTGACGGCGCAGCCCTGTTTTATGGTGAAGGCACGCCGATCAACGAGCCCGTCGCCCGCTATGGCCCCTTTGTCATGAACACCCGCGATGAACTGATCCAGGCCGTGGAAGACTTTCAGAATGGGCGGCTGGCAGGGCAAGCATAGGTCCCTAATTTTCAATTGACATTACTGATAAATACTTACACATAAAGTGTAAGGAGACTTTGGGGTTCGCGGGCAACTTGCCTTCCCTCATCGTCGATAGATTAGGGAAAGCTCGCCGTTCTGGCGAGCTTTTTCGTTTTTGCCATTATTGCTGTCGGGCGGGCTCATCTGATTTGGTCAAGCGCAGCACTTGTTATCCGCACACTTTATCCACCGTATGGACAGGCCCCCGCTGCTGGTTTAGAACCGACCTCGCACAAAATACCCGATTGCGGGCCGTGGGGGGTCACGGAACAGTTAAGGTCTGATACCCATGCAACAGTTAAATTCCTATCGCACCGGTCCGGATGAAAGCGGGCGTTTTGGTCTTTATGGCGGGCGCTTCGTCGCGGAGACCTTGATGCCGCTGATCCTTCAGGTCCAGCAAGCCTATGAAGATGCCAAGGCGGATCCAAGCTTTCAGGCGGAAATCGACTATTATGCAAAGCATTATGTCGGTCGGCCCAGCCCGCTGTATTTTGCCAAGCGCATGACCGAGCATCTGGGCGGCGCGAAAATTTATTTCAAGCGCGATGAGTTGAACCATACCGGCAGTCACAAGATTAACAATGTGATGGGCCAGATCCTGCTGGCGCGCCGCATGGGCAAGACCCGCATCATTGCCGAAACCGGCGCGGGCCAGCACGGTGTTGCGACCGCAACGGCCTGTGCGCTGTTTGATATGCCTTGCAAGGTTTATATGGGGTCTGTTGATGTGGCCCGCCAATCCCCCAATGTCTTTCGCATGAAACTGCTGGGTGCCGAGGTCGAGGCGGTGGAAAGCGGATCGAAGACCTTGAAGGATGCCTTGAACGAGGCGATGCGCGATTGGGTCGCGAATGTCGAAGATACGTTCTACATCATCGGGACGGTGGCCGGACCCCATCCTTATCCCGCCATGGTGCGCGATTTCCAATCCGTGATTGGCAATGAAACCAAAGAACAGATGATGGAAGCGGAAGGCCGTCTGCCCGACACACTGGTCGCCTGTATCGGGGGTGGGTCGAATGCGATGGGTCTGTTCCATCCGTTCCTGGACGACAAATCCGTCAATATCATCGGCGTTGAAGCCGCTGGGAAGGGGATTGAGACGGGAGAACATGCTGCGTCGTTGACCGGCGGGCGCCCAGGCGTCCTGCATGGCAATCGCATGTATCTGATCCAGGATGACGATGGTCAGGTGGTCGAACCTTATTCAATCTCTGCCGGGCTGGATTATCCGGGCATCGGGCCAGAACATTCCTGGCTGAAGGATACAGGCCGTGTGACCTATGCGTCGGCCACCGATATGGACGCGGTTGAGGCATTTCAGTTCTGTTGCAAGATGGAGGGGATCATCCCCGCGCTGGAGCCGTCTCATGCCCTGGCCCATGTCATGCGGATCGCGCCTGACCTGCCGAAAGATCATATCATCGTGATGAATTTATGCGGTCGGGGGGACAAGGACGTCACCACCATCGCCAATCTGTTAGGGGTGAAGCTGTGAGTGAGGCGGCAGTGACTGAGGCGGCAGTGGCGATTGCGCCGGATTCAGGGCGCATTGCGGCGCGATTTGCGGCGCTGAAGGCGGAAGGGCGCGGCGGACTGGTTACCTATGTCACCGCAGGCGATCCGAATTACGAAACCGGGTTGGAAATTCTGCTGGGCCTGCCGGATGCAGGGGCGGATATCGTTGAAATCGGTATGCCCTTCACCGACCCGATGGCCGACGGACCGGCAATTCAGGCAGCGGGCCTGCGCGCCCTGCATAATGGTCAGACGATGAAGAAGACCCTGACGATGGCGACTGCATTCCGGGCCAGACATCCTGAAACACCGCTGGTGCTGATGGGCTATTACAACCCGATCTATTCCTATGGCGTGGATCGGTTCCTACAGGATGCCATCGCTGCGGGGATTGATGGTTTGATCGTGGTCGATCTGCCGCCGGAAGAAGATGTTGAATTGTGCATTCCAGCCCTGCAGGCCGGGGTGAATTTCATCCGACTGGCGACGCCCACGACCGATGACAAACGCCTGCCAAAGGTTCTGCAAAACACATCTGGTTTTGTCTATTACGTGTCGATCCTGGGGATCACCGGGACAAAGGAGATTCAGGCCGATCCGGTGCGAGGTGCCGTGGCGCGGATCAGACGGCACACGGACCTGCCGATTGTCGTGGGCTTTGGCATTCGCAGCCCAGAGCAGGCCCGTGAAATTTCGCGGGCAGCCGATGCGGCGGTCATCGGGTCTGCGATTATCGAACAGGTTAAGGCGAATCTGGATGATCAAGGGGCTCCCTTGCCAGGGTGCGCCCAGGCCGTGCTAGACTATGTTGCCGCACTGGCCGATGGCGTGCGAAGCTAACGTTAGACCAACACAATCAGGATCAGAGGGGCTAACCGGTTCATGAACTGGCTTACCAATTGGGTGAAACCGAAGATCAAGGCACTGGTGGGTGAATCCGATGTGCCAGATAATCTATGGCATAAATGTCCAAGCTGCGGACAGATGATCTTTCATCGGGATTTGGAAAGCCATCTGCATGTCTGTCAGCATTGCGGCTATCACCTGCGCCTGCCCCTGACCAAGCGGCTGGATCATCTGTTTGATGATGCGGACTATACCCGCATCCAACTGCCCCGGGTGAAGATCGACCCGCTGAAATTCCGTGATAAAAAGCGCTATACAGACCGTTTGAAGGATGCCCAGGCGAAAACCGATGGCGGGGATGCCATCGTTGTTGCCCACGGGAAACTGCTGGGTCAGAAGGTCGTCGTTGCTGCGTTCAATTTTGACTTCATGGGCGGGTCCATGGGCATGGCGGTGGGTGAGGGCATGCTGGCTGCGGCCCGTCTGGCCGTGATGCAAAAGGCCCCGTTGATTGCGATTCCTTCCTCTGGTGGGGCGCGGATGCAGGAAGGGTTCCTGTCCTTGATGCAGCTTCCCCGCACGACCATTGCGGTGGAAGAGGTGAAAGAGGCGGGATTGCCCTATATCGTCATGTTGACCGACCCGACGACGGGCGGCGTGTCTGCCAGTTTCGCGATGCTGGGCGATATCCACATGGCGGAACCGGGCGCGCGCATCGGGTTCGCAGGGCGGCGCGTGATCGAACAGACGGTGCGGGAAACCCTGCCCGAAGGCTTCCAAACGGCGGAATATTTGCTGGATCATGGCATGGTCGATCTGGTCGTGCCGCGTGCGAAACAGCGTGAAACCCTGCATGGGCTGATCACGTTGCTGATGGCGGGGCGCACCATCGACACAGGCAATGGAAAAGCTGCGGATAAAGCGACGTCGGGCACGGGCCAGGATTTGGATATTCCAACGCCTGACGCGTCTCAGCCAACCGATCAAACAGCAAACCCGGCTGGAAAGTCTGTCGCCAAGACCTGACAGGCTTCGCACCCGTTCATTTGAAAAGGCGTTGCGTTCTCCATGATCGCCCCTGAACAAACCTCTCTGTCTGATGTCGGCGCGCAGGGCAGCGACGAGATATTGTCGCGCCTGATGCAGTTGCACCCCAAGGTGATTGATTTGTCCTTGGGGCGTACCCAGGACCTACTGGATCGGTTGGGGCGCCCCCAGGACCGACTGCCACCCGTCGTGCATGTGGCGGGCACCAATGGCAAGGGATCGACCATCGCGACCTTGCGTGCCATTGCACAGGCCGCAGGCTACCGCGTGCATGTCTATACATCCCCCCATCTGTCGCGGTTTCATGAGCGGATACGCCTTGCAGGGCGACTGATTGATGAAGAGGCATTGCAGGCCTTGCTGAGCGACTGTGAAACCGTCAATGAAGGCCGCCCGATCACTTTTTTTGAGATCACGACCTGTGCCGCCTTTAAGGCATTTTCGGAAACACCGGGGGATCTGTTGTTGCTGGAAACGGGCCTGGGGGGAAGGCTGGATTCTACCAATGTCGTCGACCACCCGGCCGCCACGATAATCACCCCGATCTCTATGGATCATATCCAGTTTCTGGGCGACAGCCTGGCAGCCATTGCGGGGGAAAAGGCGGCGATACAGAAATCTGGAACCCCATCGGTCATTGGTCCCCAGGACCCGGTCGCGCAGCAGGTTCTGACCGATTATGCACAACAGGTGGGGGCCCCCTTGCTGCGGCATGGGCTGGAATGGTCCGTCGCCGAAGGCCCGGATGGCGGCTATCGGTTTGACAGCGCGGCCTGGTCTGGCCAGTTGCCGCGCCCGAACCTGCCTGGTGCCCATCAACAGGCCAATACAGCCACCGCCGTCGCCGCCGCCCTGGTCCTGCGGGATCAGGGGTTCGATCTTCCGGATCAGGCGATTCGCGAGGGATTGCGCCAGATCGAATGGCCCGCCCGGCTGCAAACCTTGACACAGGGCCCGTTGAAGCGCGCCTTGCCCGACTGGACCGTAACGCTGGATGGCGGCCACAATGCCGCTGCTGGTCTTGCGTTGGCCGATGAAATCGCCCGTTGGGATCGATCCATCCCGGTTCATGTGATTTGCGGTATGATGAACAGCAAGGCGGCGGTGGATTTCCTGCAGCCCTTCGCACCGCTGATTGCCAGTTTCCAGGCCGTGACCATCCCGGGGGAGGAAAACAGTTTTTCCGCCACAGAACTATGCGCAATGGCAAAAGAAGCGGGATTGCCCGACCCGTCCACCGCCGGAAGCGCCTTGGAGGCGGCGGAAAGATTGGCAAAACACCAGCAAGGGGCCCATCTGTTGATCTGTGGGTCGCTGTATCTGGCGGGACGCCTTCTGGTGGAAAATTCTTAGGGCTTCCCCAAATCTAATGATAAGCTTTGGCCATAAGAAACAGCATTAATACGGCTAGTGGGGATGAAATGACGGAAAGCACGGACAGTGCCAGGCCGCCTGAGGACCTCCCGGATGATCGGCATCGGGTCTTTCTGGTTGTTGTCGATGACAGCGAAGAAATGCAGGTCGCCATGCGGTTTGCCTGCTTGCGGGCAAAAAACACGGGGGGTCGCGTGGCGCTGCTCTATGTTCAGGAACCCGCTGAGTTCCACCATTGGCTGGGTGTCGGGGAATTGATTCAGCATGAGCGTCGTGAAGAGGCAGAAGCCCGCTTGAGTGACCTGTCCAGCCGCGCGCAGGAAATTTCCGGCACCATGCCCATTCTGATCGTGCGTGAGGGCAAACGGGGTGAAGAATTGCTGAAGCTGCTGGACGAGGATCGCTCAATATCCATTGTCGTGCTGGCCGCCAGCACCGATACGGAAGGGCCTGGCCCCATCATAAATTATATGATGAAACAGGGCGCAACCAGCATGCGCGTGCCCCTGACCATCGTGCCTGGATCGCTGTCTGATGAGGAAGTGGCAAAACTGACGTGATCAGGGGTGCGATCTCCAGGGCTTGACGTCAGGTCAATAAAAGCCATCTATGCTGTGCACTGGATGGATAGAATTAGCCGGCGTGATTTCCAATCTGGAAACAACAGTCGGAGAGAGGCAAAAGACGCGATGTTTATTCAAACGGAACAGACCCCAAACCCGGCTACGCTGAAGTTTCTGCCGGGACGTGCGGTCCTGGACAAGGCCGATCCGTTGGACTTTCCCAATAAGGATGCGGCGGAAGGGGTTTCCCCTCTGGCCAGCGCTTTGTTTGAAATCGAGGGCGTCGCGGCGGTCTTTTTGGGCAATGACTTCATTTCGGTCAGCAAGACGGAAGACCGGGAATGGTACGTGATGAAGCCTTCAGTCTTGGGCGTTATCATGCAACACTTTACCGCTGGGCGGGATGTTTTATCAGCAGGTGCCGGACCCGCTGATGCCGCTACAGCGTCCTCAACGGCTGAAGCCACCTATGATCCAGAAGATGAGGCCGTTGTCGGTCAAATCCGCGAGCTTCTGGAAACCCGGGTGCGTCCTGCCGTTGCACAAGACGGGGGGGACATTGTCTTCCACGGCTTTAAGCAGGGCGTGGTCTTTCTGACCATGCGGGGTGCATGTGCGGGCTGCCCCAGCTCGACCGCAACCCTGAAGATGGGGATCGAAAATATGCTCCGGCACTATATCCCCGAAGTAACAGAAGTGCGCGCAACCGCCTGATTATTGGTTTCGCCGACTGTTTGGATGGGATTGGCTGACGGCATCGGGGTTCCTTTCGGATTGCCCTGAAACTGTCTCAATGATGACACCTTGGCACCCTGATTAAGGGCGATATGTATCGCTTATGATCGGGCTTGTGCTTTTTGTGGTCCGCAGTTGTGCGGGAAACGCAAAACAGAGGATGCGAGATGGTGGATACAACAATAGACACTAATACGGGCGGGCGATCCAACAGGTCCGACAACCGGGCGGCGCTTTTCGCAATGGGATTCGCCGCGGGTATTGGCGTCATCCTGGCCATGTCGACCCTCAGCGATCAGGGGTCTTTGACGGGATATCTGCGCAGCGACCGCCTGTCGGGGGATGAACGGCCCACGGCGCGGGTCTCGCTGTCTTTGTTGCCGACAGACTTGAATGCCCCCCTGGATACCGCGACGGATCAAACAGACGACGCGACGACCCAGCCGCGTGCAACGAACCGCCGCCTGTCGCCTTCTGGGGATGCGATGACGGTCGCCGACTTGGAATCGGAATTCACGGCGCTTAATTATCGTCTGGATGATATTCGCGCCCAGACAATGACTGTGCCCCGGGTCATTGCGGTCTCTGTTCCGGGCGATCTGGAAGAGATTCAGGAAATTGACCGTCGCAAGGCCGTTTTCTTCAAAATGCTGTTGCCGTTGGTGTTGATCACCAATGAACGCCTTGCAGTTGATCGCAAGCGCCTGCAGGCGTTGCGGGAGCGGGAGATGACAGGAAAATCCATCGCTGCAGATGATGCGGCATGGATGACGGCACAGTTTGAGTCGTATCGGGTTGAGGCCGGTCAATGGGATTTGCTGTTGCGTCGCGTGGACGAGGTTCCGCCCTCTCTGGCGCTGGCCCAGGCGGCTGTGGAAAGTGGCTGGGGAACGTCCCGCTTTGCCCGTGAAGGCAATGCTTTGTTCGGACAATGGGTGTGGGGCGAGGGCGCTGAAGGACTGGTGCCGGAACAGCGCAAGGATGGACTGACCCATAAGATTAAGGTTTTCGACACCCCGCTGGAAGCGGTCGCGGCCTATATCAAGAATCTGAATACGCATCGGGCCTATCGCAGTTTACGCGACATTCGTGCCAAAATGCGCCGGGAGGGAAGCACTTTGAATGGCGTTGCCCTGGCGGCTGGTCTGGAATCCTATTCCGAAAAGGGCCATGAATATATTGAACTGATCCGTGGGATCATTTCCGCGAATGAATTGCGCCCTCTGGATAAGGCAAAGCTGAGAAACCCGCAGGCTTAATATATTCGGGCTTTATTCGGGCGGAACGTAGTACTGCATCCCGAACCACCGCCATCGTCCGGAATGTCCCAGCATGGTGCAATTGATGCGGGTGCGACCCGGGGCAAAGGCGCCATCGAATCGTACTTCAAACCGGTTTCCCAATTGCTGGAAGTCTGAAATCTGGCTGGCATCAGAGTGATAGCATTTCAGGTCCGTCAAATTCTCTGAGACGCCTTCCACCGTAAAGCCAAAGGCTGGCGGATTGCCCGAACCTTCTGTGGGCAGGGTAGGGTTGCTGGGCGTCAGACCGGATACCGGCAGGGGCAAGGCGTTCACCAACCGCGTAAAACGCTCAACCCCGCCATAGTTCACATTGATCGGAAAACGGGGCAGATAAAACATATCGCTGGTGCTATTGGCGACCCCGGAATGTTGCCCAAAGGCTGCGCTATATCCCTGTTCCTGTGTCAGGGTCATAACATCACGGCTGGCCTCTCCATAGGGATAGGCGAATAAGGTCGGGCGTATACCGGTTTTTTCCTGCAGGCGGTTCGCAGATTGCGTCAGTTCTTCTCGGTTCCTGGCATTGGATTTCAAGGGCATATGGGGGTGGGTCACCGCCTGGCTGCCAATTTCGACAAGGCCGGATTCCTGCAATTCCACAAGTTGGTCCCAGGTCATGAAATCCGATGACCCCTGGTCTAAGGGTTCGGTTGCGACAAACAGGGTAAAGGGTATTCCTTCGCGCTTCAGAATTGGCCAGGCCCTGTCATAGACTGAGGCATAGGCATCATCGATTGTCAGGGCGATTGCACGGTCGGGCAGCGTGGTTCCGGCCTTCAGGGCCGCAACAATCTTGGAGAGCGGCATCACAGTATATTTTCCGGATGTCAGTTCCCTGACATGGGCTTCGAATTGTTCCATCGTGACGCTGGTGCTGGGATAATCATCCTCACCAAACCGGTGATACATCAGGACAACAGCAGAAGTCACAGTCTCTTGCGCCGATGCGGTCCGGACCATGCCAGGGCCGGAAGCCGCCAGGATTACAAGTAAAACCGGACCGATCAATCGGCACAAAGCCTGGGGCATGTGACCCCAAATGAAATTCCAAACGACCATACGTGTCTCCAGCTATTTACTTGCCAAATGCGGTTATCAATCCGCTTTGATTTTCAGCATGGCCCCCCGATATGTTCTAAGCATGGCACCACGATTGCCACAATCTTAAAAAGTGCCACACCGACAATGCCGCTAAAATCCCACCGGTCCTGTCAGGGGAAAGCCTGCCAAGTGCCGACTTGCCATTCACCTGAACCTGGGTCATTTTCTGTTTCTGTTCCATCCAAAGGTGTTATCCATGACCCGTCAGCCCCCTGACATGCCCAGAAAAGGCATTCGGATTACGCCAATTGGGGTAGAGGGTTTCCGGGTGATCGCGGCGCTTTATGCTCTAGCCTTTGATGATCCCTGGCCTGAACCCTCTGTACGCGAATTGTTGTCCGTTCCGGGGACTTGGGGGCTGATCGCGCTGCAATCTGTCCCGCCGAAAGTGGATCATCCTGACGATCCTGTTGGCTTTATCCTGGCCAGAATTGTCATGGACGAAGCTGAAATACTATCCATTGGGGTGCCACCGCAATGGCGCAAGGCAGGAATTGGTAAGGCGTTACTGAGCACCGCTTTGATCCGGGCGCAAGAGAATGGGGCAAAACAGGTGTTTCTGGAGGTCGGGAAAGATAACCCTGCCGCCCTGGCGTTGTATTCTCATATGGCGTTCAAGCAAGTTGGCTTGCGGAAAAAATACTATCGAAGAAGTGATGGCACATTTATCGATGCGCTTGTTATGCAAAAAAGGCTATAAAGATAAAGGGGTTTTAGTTTTTCTGGTTCAGATACTGGCATGCAAATAAATTAAAAGTTAAAGCACTTGATTCTTCTCTTGCAAAAATCAATATTTTTTTGCTAAGTCCAAAATCATGCTTGATGAATGATAATTCTATAATCAATGCATGAAGCTGGTTGTGTGATTAGTAAATGTCACTTGAGATTCGGTATTAGTTTGATCGATACAGGGTGATCAGGCTGCTAAAAGAAAGGTAAAGTCATGGCGGAAACTTCTGAAACAGATATTGGGTCCTCTGAATTGTTACAATTGACGTCCGATATTGTCGCGGCGCATGTATCCAATAACTCTGTTCCCTCCTCTGAGCTTTCCGGATTGATTGAGCAGGTCTATCGAACGCTGGAGCAGGTCGGTAAAGGGCCAGAGCCCGAAGCGGATAAACCAATTCCGGCAATTTCGGTTAAGAAATCAATTCATCCAGATTATCTGGTCTGCCTGGAAGATGGCAAAAAATTAAAGATGCTGAAACGCCATCTGAAAACCTCCTATGATATGTCACCGGAAGAATACCGGGAACGCTGGGGCCTGCCGGCAGATTATCCGATGGTCGCCCCGAACTATGCCAAACAGCGTTCCAAACTGGCCAAGGAAATCGGCCTTGGACGGCAAACCCGCAGCAACAGTAAAAAATAAGTTTGCAGAACGGCCTGTTTTCGATTCCCGCTGCATCATCACAATGATGATGGGCGGGTTTCTTTTTGCATGATTGGTTATGCACTATCATCACGCTGATTGGGCTGTGCTGTGGGTTTCATTCTGGAATTGGCATCATATAGAATTGATCCTTGGGGGCTGCACAGGTAGGGTTTGTTTAACAGCAATTGGTACGGCCAACTGTCAGAATAGAAGGGAACGCTGTAATGGATGGGACGGACCCTCTTCGCATTGAAAATCTTTGCGCAGAAAAAGGCTTGAAGATGACGGAGCAACGCCGGGTCATCGCCCGCGTGCTTTCTGAAAGCAATGATCACCCCGATGTGGAACAATTGCATCAACGCGCAACCGAAGTTGACTCAAAAATCAGCATCGCAACCGTGTATCGCACCGTTCGCCTTTTGGAAGAGGCGGATATCCTGACCCGTCATGACTTTGGGGACGGTCGTGCACGCTATGAAGAAGTTCCCGATGAACATCACGACCATTTGATTGATATTGAGACGGGAAAAGTGATCGAATTCCACAATGAAGCGATTGAGCGTTTGCAAGAAGCCGTCGCCAAGGAATTGGGGTATCAACTGGTTGATCATCGGCTTGAATTATTTGGTGTGCGCCTGGGCCGATCAGGGAAGAAGAGCCCATCGTGACAAGTACCAGTTCACTGAATGAGTCGTTAGCGCAGTTGACGAGCAACAATCTTGGAATTCGGCTCGCCAATGGGGATCCTGGTTTTGTTGATGCCTCCCAAGCGCTTCGATACCGGGTCTTCTATGAAGAAATGACGGCCCATCCCAGTCCGGAGACGGCACGCAGCAAGCGGGATGTGGATACATTTGATGACGTCGCCGATCATCTGCTGGTGGTTGATCGTAGTCTTGGGGACGGTCCGGAATCTGTTGTTGGCACCTATCGGTTGGTGCGGCGAGAGGCAGCGGCGCGCCATGGGCAGTTCTACAGCGTTGATGAATATGATATCAGCGCGATTGTAAACCAGCCGGGTGAAATTCTGGAACTGGGCAGATCCTGTGTTGATATCAATTATCGCACCCGCCATGTCATGGACCTGTTGTGGCGGGGCATTGCCGCCTATGTCTTCCATTATGACATTACGCTGATGTTTGGCTGTGCCAGTTTTTCCGGCGTGGATCCAGACGCCATTGCCCTGCCATTGAGCTATCTGTATCAGAACCATTTGGCCCCGATAGAAAAACGCCCGGTCGCCCTGCCGGAACGGTATGTTGAAATGAATCGCTTGCCCGCAGACAGTTATGAAAAGCGCAAGGGCCTGGCCGCTGTTCCACCGCTGATCAAGGGCTATCTGCGTCTGGGGGGCTTTATCGGCGACGGTGCCGTGATTGATCCACAATTTGATACGATTGATGTCTGCATCGTGGTCGAAACCGATCTGGTGACCGATCGATACTATAAACACTATGTCCGCAAGACAGGCGAAAGTGGCAGTGATGAGCGCAGTTCAAGCGAGACCTGAAAAGCCAGATCCCAGCCGCTATCGGCGACCGCGCGCCATTCCCCAACCCGGTGTTTTTAAGACATCTCGTTTTCTGGCGGGGTTGCGCGCAACAGGGATCGCATTGTGGACCCTGTGGCTGGCAGTTTTGAACCTGCGCAGTATTCTGGCGAAACGGGGCGTTACACCCGCTGTCACCATGCAATGGCACAAAATGACTCAGCGGATCGCCGCGATTGACGTGCGCGTGACCGGCACACCGATTCGGGACCGCCCCGTTCTGTTCGTTGCTAATCATGCATCCTATCTGGATATCGTCGTGCTGGGTGCCTTGCTGCCCTGTTCCTTCGTATCGAAGTCAGAGGTCCGCGACTGGCCGATATTTGGCTGGCTGGCGGTTCAACAGCGCACGGTTTTCATCGAACGCGATCCGCGTAAGGCGGACCGGCATCTGAGCGAAATGAAACAGCGCATCGAAGATGGCGGATGTCTGGTGCTGTTTCCAGAGGGGACAAGTTCGGATGGCAGTCGTGTTTTGCCCTTCAAGAGCGCGCTGTTCCAATCCGCCAGCATCGAATTCCCGAAAACCGGGCAGATCGAGGTGCAGACGGTCTCCATTGCGTATAACCGATTGGATGGCATGCCCATGGGGCGCGCCTTGCGCCCGCTATATACCTGGTTTGGCGATATGGAACTGGTGCCCCATCTGATGGGATGGCTGGGTCTGGGCACGGTTGGCGTGGATGTCGTGTTTCATGAACCCCTGCGCATGGCCGATGTCGGGGGGCGTAAAGAATTGGCGCAGGCGACGCAACGGGCCTGTACGCAAGGGCTGCAAACCGCGCTGCATAATGCGCCACAGCCCAGCAGCCCAATCGTCCAGGCTGCGTCGTGATCCTTGAAGTTGAAACAATCTTGCAGTAGGCTGCAAGAGCATCAGGCATCCCGTGACACGTTAGGAAATTGGCAAGCATTTCGCAGTATGGTCCTTAGCAATTGTCCGCCCTCTCCGGTTCAGGCATTCCACACGCGATTGCACGCGGCGTTGGATGGGCGCATATGACGGTCCACCGCAATAACAATCCTGCCCCCTGGTGCCGAATCACCGCACAGTTTTCAGCGTCTGGCGTATGTGATGCCGCATTGACGGCACCCCATTGTCTGTCCTATCAGGCGCGGGATTGTTGTATTTTCCCGCATACTGTGAAGCGAGCGTGTTGATGACCCATGGTGCCACTAATTCAATGAAGACCCCGGAACGCCAGTCGCAAGATCGATTGCGGAAGGTCCACATCAAGACCTATGGCTGTCAGATGAACGTGTATGACAGCGAACGCATGCTGGAGACACTTGCGCCAATGGGATTTGAAGTCAGCCCTGATGTTGAAGGGGCTGATCTGGTCATTCTGAACACCTGTCACATTCGCGAAAAGGCATCGGAAAAGGTCTATTCGGAACTGGGCCGCCTGCGCGAAGCACAGGCCCGAATGGCAGAAACCGGCGGGCGCATGATGCTGGCGGTTGCCGGCTGTGTTGCCCAGGCCGAAGGCGCAGAAATTCTGCGTCGCGCCCCCCAGGTCGATATGGTTTTCGGGCCCCAGACCTATCACCGCCTGCCAGCCATGCTGGCAGAGGCTGACAAGAATCTGGGCAAGGGTCAGGTCGATACGGACTTCCCGATTGAAGATAAATATGATGTCCTGCCCGAAGAACGCATTCCGGCTGGTATTTCTGCCTTTCTGACCATTCAGGAAGGGTGTGACAAGTTCTGCACCTTCTGCGTTGTTCCCTATACCCGTGGGTCGGAACAGTCCCGGTCTGCGATCGCCATTCTGAACGAAGCCAAACAGATGGTGGCCAAAGGGGTGCGGGAAATCACGCTGCTGGGCCAGAATGTGAATGCCTATCACGGGGATGGACCGGATGGGCGTGAATGGGGTTTGGCCCGATTGATCCGCGCCCTGGCGGAAATCGATGGCCTGGCCCGGATTCGCTATACTACCAGCCACCCCCGGGATATGGATGATGACCTGATCGCGGCGCATGGGGATGTGCCCGCCCTGATGCCCTTCCTGCATCTGCCTGTGCAAAGTGGGTCGGATCGCATTCTGGCGGCCATGAACCGCAAGCATAAAGTGGATGTATTCCGCAAGGTTGTGGATCGCCTGCGGGATGTGCGCCCGGATATGGCCTTCAGTTCCGATTTCATTGTCGGTTTCCCCGGTGAAAGCGATGCGGATTTTGCCGAAACGCTGAAGCTGGTGACGGATATCGGTTTCGCCGCCAACTTCTCGTTTAAATATTCACCCCGTCCCGGAACGCCGGCGGCGGATATGGGAAATGCGGTCCCCGACCCGGTCATGACCGATCGGCTGACGGCGTTGCAGCAATTGCTGGATGCCCAACAGGAAGCGTTCAACCGGGGCTGTATCGGCAAGACGATGCCTGTGCTGATGGAAAAATCAGCCCGCGACCCTGGGCAACTGGTCGGGCGATCACCGTATCTGCAGCCTGTGCATATCTTTGGGGGCGGGTCACTAATCGGTCATATTGTAAACTGCGACATTCAGGACCTTAAGGCTTATAGTTTGTTCGGGTCGTTGGTTTCTGGCGATCCCGCCTTGTTGCCATCCCACTCGTTTGTATCTCAATCGGGAGCCGCTGAAGTTGGGCAATCCCCGCCCATTGATCCCAAAGAAAGGGTCTGCGCTTGAACTCCATCCTGACAGAAGATATGGGCACCATCACCCATGTCATTGAATTCGAAGACAACCGCCTCCTACCCGAATTGTTTGGAGAGCATGATAAGAATTTGGTTCGGATAGAAGCACAGTTGGGCATAACGCTGATCAATCGCGGTAATCAGGTGGCGGTGACCGGCTCTAAAGACGGGGTTACATTGGCGGAAGAAGGCCTAAATCGCCTTTATAGCCGATTGCGCAGCGGCGAATCGCTGGAGGACGCAGATATTGATGCCGCCTTACGCATGGTGGGCCAGCCGACGGATCTGTTCGGCCAGCAGGAGCCGATCATCCGCACCCGCCGTCGCCAGATTTCGCCACGCACGCCGTTGCAGGCAGAATATGTCGATCTGATCCGGGGCAATGATCTGGTTTTTGGGATTGGCCCTGCGGGAACCGGGAAGACTTATCTGGCGGTCTGTATGGCGGTTTCCATGATGCTGTCCGGGCAGGTCGAAAAGATGATCCTGTCGCGCCCTGCTGTGGAGGCTGGGGAGCGTCTGGGCTTTCTGCCGGGCGATATGAAGGAAAAGGTCGATCCCTATCTGCGCCCGATCTATGACGCGCTGTATGATACGCTGCCAGCCGATCAGGTATCGCGGAAATTGGAGAATGGAGAGATTGAGGTCGCGCCTTTGGCCTTCATGCGCGGGCGAACGCTGAAAAACGCCTTCGTCTTGTTGGATGAGGCGCAGAATACCACCGCGATGCAGATGAAGATGTTCCTGACGCGGCTGGGGGAAAACAGCCGCATGGTGGTGACCGGGGACTTGTCACAGATTGATTTGCCCCCTGGTCAGATTTCCGGACTGGCCGAAGCGGTGCAGACCCTTAGCGGCATCAAGGGGATCGGCATGACGCGGTTCACCTCTGCGGATGTCGTGCGCCATCCCCTGGTCTCGAAGATCGTTCAGGCCTATGACGCCCGTGATGCGGCCAAGGCAGGAGGCAACCCGGCGTGACCACGTCTACCAATTGGGACATTCAATGCACCATATTAGCAGGGGATTGGACGCCAGCCGATGAATCCATAGCCCAGGCGGCCGCACAGGCGGCGCTTGCCGCCATGAACCCGACCCGGGATCTGGAATTGTCCCTTGCCCTGGCTGATGATGAAACGGTCCAGAAGTTGAACCGGGACTATCGTGGTCAGGACAAGCCGACCAATGTGCTGTCTTTTGAGTCTGGGGACGATGCCGATATTCCAGGTGAACCCCTGATGTTGGGTGATGTTGTCCTGGCACGGGAAACTTGTGCACGGGAGGCGGGGGAAGAGGGGAAGCAATTCGCCCATCACCTGAGCCATCTGACAATTCATGGCGTTCTGCATTTACTGGGCTTTGATCATGAGAATGAGGAAGAGGCCGAAGAGATGGAATCGCTTGAGATAAAGATTTTGGCTGACATTGGCATCGCAAATCCCTATCTCGAAGGCGCAGAAACAAAGTAAGGGCGTAAAAGGTAAAGATCATGGCAGACCATTCATCCTCCGGCACATCCAGTACCGGTGATCAGGGCCCTGGCGAACCCAGTTCTAGAAAGCCGAGTGGCCTGCGCGGTTTTCTGCGCACGCTTCTCGGCCGAAACGGAGAATCGCAACTTCGCGACAGTTTTGAAGAACTGTTGGAACAGCACGATGATCGCGCCACCCCGATAGATTCGGATGAACGGGCGCTGATCGACAATATTCTAAATGTCGGAGAAGAAACCGCCTATGACGTGATGATTCCACGGGCGGATATCGTCTCTGTCCCAGCGGACACGTCGCTGGATGAACTGGTCGCGATCATGTCGCGCCAGCCCCATTCCCGTTATCCGGTGCATCGCGACAGTCTGGATGACGTGCTGGGCATGGTCCATATCAAGGATGTCTTGGCGGCCACGACAGAGCCGAAGGAAAACTTTTCCGTCCGTGCTGTGATGCGCAAGGTCCTGTTTGTCGCGCCATCGATGCGGGTGCTGGATCTGTTGCTGCAAATGCGCATGAACCGGCTGCATATGGCCCTGGTGGTGGATGAATATGGCGGCATCGACGGATTGGTGACGATTGAGGATTTGGTCGAGGAAATCGTCGGAGAAATTGAAGACGAACACGATATTGATCGCGGTCCCAAGATTGAACACAAGCCCGATGGCACCTGGATCGCCGATGCCCGTCTGGATATTGAGGATTTGGAAAAGCGGTTGGGCCCGATCCTGACAGATGAAGAGCGTCAGGAAGATATCGACACCGTGGGCGGGTTGGTTTTCACGCTGGCAGGGCGCGTACCGATCCGGGGGGAATTGATCCCGCATGAGGAATCCGGGCTGGAATTCGAAGTATTGGAAGCTGACCCCCGTCGTATCAAACGGGTTCGCCTGCGCTATCGGCCCGCTGCCGTAGCGCCCGGTGTCGACGCAAAGCGCGCCGCTGACACGACCGCTAAGGCGGCTGAGTAACTCGCGCAGCCCCTTACAGTCATGTCAGGATATGATCCTTGGGCTCCAGGGGCATTGGTGGCGGGGTGTTCAGGGCCTCTGCCACGGAGATTTCGACGGTGCGGCACATGGCGTCCAGCGGGATCCCATTGACGGAATTCGTGAAGGGATGCTTCAACTCGTCTGTCACCGCAGCCAGCCCATAAAAGACATAGGCGATAATCCCGGCAAAAACCGGGGCCATCCAGCCTACGGATTCAATCAATCCAAACGGCACCAGGATACAATACAGAAAGATCGTGCGGTAGATCAGCAGGACATAGACATAGGGCATGGGGGTGCTGGAAATCCGCTCACATCCCGCCTGGGCCAATGAAATGGCCCCCAGTCGTTGGCTCAGAACGCGAAGGCCGAAGTCGCTGATCCCTCCATTTGCATGAATCCGGTGCAGCCGTTTCGCCATTTCATTCAAAGGACCGCAGGCCGGGTTGCGCATATCTTTAAAGGATTGGATCAATGCCGGATCGGCAAATTCCTGCACTTGCGCAGGGGGATCGGTTCGGCGCAGATTGGTGCGGTGCAGATGCAGGAAAACGCAGGCAAGCTTCAACAGTTCCGCGCGATCCTGAGTTTCGCCCATAAAAGTCATCGTTTCCCGTCCCAGGCTTCTGATATCTGCGATTAACTGGCCCCATAACATGCGTGCCTCCCACCAGCGCTCATAGGCGGCATTGTTGCGAAACCCCAGAAACAGGGACAGCGCCAGGCCGAAAATACTGGCGGCTTGAAAGTTGATATGGATGATCGGAACCCCGGTGTGGTCCAGCACCAGGATGATGACGGACAGGGCCATGAAGAACCCGATTTTAGGGGCTATTTTCGGAACAATTGACCCTTTTGTAATCAGGAACAGGGTCAGGAATGTAGGATTCTTGCGAACGATCATGGGGGGCGGGCCTTTAGAAAACTCTATGGATATTCAAGACAGGAGCATTCGACATGATCCCCTGATATGAAATCTGGGACCATGCTGTTTGCGACTTTCATTGCGTGAATAAATACTTGGCCTGCTTTTGTCTAACCGTACCGTTGTTCTGCCCATTTCAGTAAGGCATCCAGGGCCGGGCACAAGGATTGTCCCCAATCGGTCAAACAGTATTCAACTTTCGGCGGCACCTGATGGTGGACAATACGGCGGACGATGCCATCAGCCTCCATTACAGGGACCGAGTATGTTATAGATGGCGGAACTGTGCCTACGGCGTAAGGCGCGCTGACTGATGCGTTGCCCCTGGAGTTTTGTGTGAAAACATATATGCAAATAAGGATGCTGATCACAGCAGAATCGGCCAATGTTCCCCCATATTCAATCAAGGGAAACATGATATGACATGGGGTGGATTGGCGTCTCTTCCGGGCCAGTTGAATGCATGGGGTGGTTGGCGTCGCCGTGGAATTTTGTTTCTGGCGGGGGCAATCACGACGCTTGCATTGCCGCCCTTTAATATCTGGCCCGTCGCCTTTTTAACGCTGCCATTCATAGTTTGGATGCTGGAAGGTGTGACGCGACGACGGCAGGCCTTTGGTATTGGGTGGTGGTTCGCATTTGGGTATTTTTGTGCCGGATGGTATTGGATATCCAACGCGCTTTTGGTTTTTTCCACAGACCTATGGTGGATGATTCCCTTCGCCCTGGTCGGTTTGCCGCTTGTGATGGCAGTGTACTATGGACTGGCGACGCTGATCGTTGATTCAGTGGCGGGTCGTGCCACGGGTCAACGCCTGGGGCGGTGCCTGTTACTGGTGGTCGGGTTCGCAGGCATGGACATGCTGCGCGGTGTTCTGTTTACCGGCTTTCCCTGGAACACTTTTGGGTATCTGTGGTCCGGCGTTCCGGCCCTCAGCCAGGCCGCTTCCCTGATTGGCGTCTATGGCATGGGTGTTTTGGTGTTGCTGTCAGGTTTTCTGATTTCAATGATCGCGACGGAAGGAACAGACAATGCGCATGCCCAGGGCCGCGCGAGGCGACGTTTCAGCCTGGTCATTGTCGTCGCACTTCCGGCTCTGGTCTTCGCAGGCGGCACAATCCGACTGTCCCTTGCGCCCGATTTAACCCAACAGCAGGCGGACCCGGCGCTACCGGGTCTTCGCATGGTTCAGGCCAACATTCCCCAAACGGAAAAATGGGGCCGGGATTTTCGCCTGCGCAATTTTCAGACATTTCTGCGGCTCAGCAGTGCTGATCGACCCGATTGGGTAAGCACCGTGATCTGGCCGGAAACTTCGGCCGCCTTTTTTATTGAGGAAACACCGGATCTCAGAACCGCTGCGGGCGCTTTCGCGGCGCCGACCGGGGGGTATCTGATAACGGGCGCACCGCGCCGGGTGCAGGATCCGCTGACCCTATATAACGCTTTGTTGGCCCTGAACGATCAGGGGGACGTCAAGGCGCGATACGATAAGGCGCATCTGGTGCCGTTTGGGGAATATGTTCCATTGGGCGACTACCTTCCCTTTGGAAAAGTCACGATTGGGGCTGTAGATTATTCTCCTGGCCCGGGGCCTCGGACGCTCACCCTGCCGGGCCTTCCACCCTTCTCACCCCTGATTTGTTACGAGATAATTTTCCCGGGCCAAGTGATTGACAGCAACCACCGCCCCGAATGGATTTTAAACATCACCAATGATGCCTGGTATGGCCATTCCACTGGTCCTTATCAGCATGTCCAACACACAAGGTTGCGTGCCATCGAAGAAGGTCTGCCACTGGTTCGATCGGCCAGCACCGGGGTGTCCGTTGCTTATGATGGATATGGTCGGGAACTGGCCCGAATCGGGCTTGATTCAAGCGGCGTGCGGGACTTCCGATTGCCGCCACCCCTGGCTGAAACGCTGTTTGCTTCATATGGGAATATAATAGCGCTATTCTTGATCACAATTTCTGCTATTGCTGGAATGATGGCTATCCGACGTTGATTTATCCTAGAAATTCTGCGACTTGATCGTGTATGACTTGGAATGCACGACGTTATCGTGATTGTTGATATGTGGCAGAATAGGTTTCAGGGCAGTCGTCGCGCAACGCATGCTGTCTCTGGAAAGCCCGATCAGAATAGGAATTTGGTTTATGGCGAAGACTCCAATAGATGATCTGCCTTCGGGGAAATCCTCAATGGGTAATATTCCAGCAGGGCGTCCCGGTGTTCCCAATCCGGTTGATATTCATGTTGGCAGGCGGGTCCGTCTTCGGCGCACGCTCCTTGGGCTCAGTCAGGAACGACTGGGGGAGATGATTGGCCTGACCTTTCAGCAGGTACAGAAATATGAACGCGGTACGAACCGCATTGGGGCCAGCCGACTTTATGATCTGTCGCGGGTTTTGAATGTGCCGATACAGTTCTTCTATGATGACATGACGACAGAAACGGCGGGCCAGTCCCCCCGTCTGCGTGCCGGTCTGGAGGAAGCGCCATCAGAGCCCTATATCGATGAAGATCCAATGAAGCGTCGGGAAACCCTGGAACTCATTCGGGCCTATTACAAAATCAAAGATCCTGAAATCCGCCAAAAGATATTTGATCTGTGCCGCGCCATGGCCCATGCGACCGAAGAATCCTGAAGGTTTCCCGTTCCGCCCAAGGCAGCGACCAAGCACCCTCTTGACCTTATCTTAAAACCCTCGTAACAAACCGCGCGTTTAGGCGGTGAAAATGTATGCGCCGCCTGTGGGTTGACACATACGATCATGAACCGCGCACCGTCTTCTGATGCGCCGCCTCACGACAGCCGAGTATTCGAAGGGGATTTCAGCATGGCCAATTCGTTCTTGTTCACCAGCGAATCAGTTTCCGAAGGGCACCCAGATAAGGTCTGTGACCGGATTTCTGATGAAGTGGTGGATTTGTTTCTTGCCGCTGATCCCGGTGCGCGCGTCGCCTGTGAAACCCTAACGACCACCAACCGGATTGTGATCGCAGGCGAAGTTCGTGGGCCGGAAAGCGTCGTTTCCCCTGATGGTCTGGTGAATAAGGAAAAGATTGAGCAAGTCGCCCGTGCCGCCGTAAAGGATATTGGCTATGAGCAGGAGGGCTTTCATCATGCCCATGCAGAGGTGCAGATTTACCTGCATGGTCAGTCCAAGGATATCGCTGTTGGCGTTGACGCAGCCGGCAACAAGGACGAGGGTGCCGGCGATCAGGGATTGATGTTCGGGCATGCGCGCCGCGAAACCGATGTGCTGATGCCTGCCGCCATCCAATATTCCCACGACATTCTGAAAAGTCTGGCAGAATTCCGACACAGTGATCCCAATAGCGGCCTGGGTCCCGATTCTAAGAGCCAGGTGACGCTTCAGTACGAAGATGGAAAACCTGTTGGTGTCTCCTCTGTCGTTGTGTCGACTCAGCATACCCCTGATATGGAACAGCATGCGATCCGTGAATTGGTGCGTGAGCATGTTGAGAAAGTCCTGCCCGCCGGATGGTTCCCGTCGGAAGCGGAATTCTATGTCAATCCCACGGGAATTTTCGTCATTGGCGGTCCGGATGGGGATGCCGGTCTGACGGGACGTAAGATCATCGTCGATACCTATGGCGGTGCGGCCCCCCATGGCGGCGGGGCCTTTTCCGGCAAGGACCCGACGAAGGTCGACCGCTCGGCTGCCTATGCGGCGCGCTATGTTGCCAAAAACATTGTTGCCGCTGGCCTGGCAGATAAATGCACGATCCAGGTCGCTTATGCGATTGGCGTCTCAAAGCCGCTGTCGCTGCTGGTCGATACCCATGGCACCGGAACCGTTGCGGAAGATCGTTTGGTCAAGGCCGTCAGTGAAGTGATGAACCTGTCCCCGCGCGGTATTCGGGAACATCTGAAACTTGCCAATCCGATCTATGCCCCCAGCGCTGCCTATGGGCATTTTGGTCGCATCCCGACGGAACAAGGCCATTTCAGCTGGGAACGCACGGACCTCGTGGACGCGCTGACATCGGCGCTGACCTAAGGCATCGTGACGCGATACTGACGTGATGGACCCCCGATCGGACGAAGCCAGGCTTAAGTTTTTCGGCCGCCGAAAGGGGCGCAGCCTGAAACCTTCGCAACAGGGGATACTGGACCAGCGGCTGCCCGTCTATGCGCTGGATCCTGAGGCAATGCCTAAGAATCCAAGAGAGCTTTTCACCCCTTCGGTTGACTCTGTGCAGATGGAAATCGGGTTTGGCTCTGGTGAGCATCTGGTGGCCCAGGCCCAGGCCAATCCAACGGTTGGCTATATCGGGTGTGAACCTTTCATCAATGGTGTTGTGAAACTGGTTCGCGATCTGGATAAGGCCAAGGTCAATACTGTTCGCGTCTACCCGGATGATGCCCGTCATGTGTTGGATGTTTTGCCGGATAGGTGTCTGGATCAAGTGTTTGTTCTGTTCCCGGACCCCTGGCCCAAGGCGCGTCACCGGATGCGCCGCTTTATTGGACCGGACAACCTGCCCCGATTGGCCCGTGTGATCCGGCCAGGCGGGTATTTGCGATGCGCGACGGATCATCCCGATTACCTGGAATGGATGCTGCTGCATATTGGTGCAAGTTCGGATTTCATATGGACCGCGCAAAGGCCCGGCGATTGGTTAAATCGCCCCCAGGATCAACCGCCAACGCGATATGAAACCAAGGCACTGGCCGGACGTCCCCATTACCTGCAATTTCAGCGTCGGGATTAGGATACGATCCGGTCTGGCCGGTTGGTGACTGCGGACTTGATAGACAGGCCCAATTGGCGTATTACCCTGCGACTGAACTTTCATTATATCGCCTTGTACTGCAAGAGTGATGGATGGGGGTGGGCTGCGGCCCGCCCTTTTTTGTTGGAAAACCGGCATCGGCCGGAGAAGAGACAGGCACCTGTTAATGGCGATCGAAGACCGTATCGCAGCGATGATCGAACCAGCCCTGACCGATATGGGATACGGGCTGGTGCGCGTGCGCGTTTTGGGAACGAAACAGATCACGCTGCAGATCATGGCCGACCGTTTGGACGAGGCCGCGATCACGGTTGATGATTGTGCGGATATCAGCCGTGCGGTTTCTGCGCTACTGGATGTGGACGATCCCATTGAACAGGCGTACAGTCTGGAAGTGAGTTCTCCGGGTATCGACCGCCCGCTCACCCGCCTCAAGGATTTTGAGCGCTATGCCGGGTTTGAAGCAAAGGTCGAGTTACAGTCCCTGATCGATGGGCGTCGCCGATTTCGCGGCATCCTGGGGGGCTTGAACGGCACGATGGTTAAGATTGAGACGGACACAGGCGCGTTCGAAGTGCCATTTGAAGAAATTCGCGAGTCGAAGCTAGTACTGACCGACGCGCTGATTGAGGCGAGCCGCGCTGCGGCTGCTGGAACAACCGGAACCGCGGAGGGATCCGCCCTGTAAGGGCCCCTGCGCATCCTAAACGACTGACCAAAAGTTTAGAGGATCGAATACGATGGAAGGCATCACGATCACGCGCACCGATATGTTGGCCGTAGCCGACGCCGTTGCCCGGGAAAAAGGGATTGAGCGCGACCTGGTTCTGGAAGCCATGGAACAGGCAATTCAGAAGGCTGGGCGCTCTAAATACGGGATGGAACACGATATCCGGGCGACGATTGATCGCAAGACCGGCGAAATCGTGCTGGCCCGTTATATCGAGGTCGTAGAGCCCGATGCCGTGGAAGACGAGGTGAAACAAACCACCGTTGATCGGGCGCGCCGCAAGAAGCCCGATGCCGTTGTTGGTGATTTCATCATTGATCGCCTGCCCCCGATTGATTTCGGGCGCATCGCCGCACAGACCGCCAAACAGGTGATCGTGCAGAAGGTTCGCGAAGCAGAGCGTGATCGCCAGTATGAAGAATACAAGGACCGCAATGGCGAAATCGTCAATGGTCTGGTCAAGCGTGTTGAATATGGCAATGTGACCATCGATCTGGGTCGCGCTGAAGGTGTTCTGCGCCGGGATGAGATCATTCCGCGGGAACATTTCAAACGCGGGGACCGGGTGCGGGCCTATATCTTTGATGTGCGCAAGGAACAGAAGGGCCCGCAGATTTTCCTGTCGCGGACCCGTCCTGAATTCATGGCGATGTTGTTTGCCCAGGAAGTGCCGGAAATCTATGACGGCATTATCGAAATCAAGAAGGTCGCCCGCGATCCAGGCAGTCGTGCGAAAATCGCCGTTCTGTCCAATGACGGCTCCATCGACCCGGTCGGTGCCTGTGTCGGGATGCGCGGCAGTCGCGTTCAGGCCGTTGTAGCAGAATTGCAAGGTGAAAAGATCGATATCATTCCCTGGAATGATGAAGACCCGACCTTTGTCGTGAACGCCCTGGCCCCGGCGGAAGTCACCAAGGTTGTTATGGACCCGGACACCAACACGATTGAAGTCGTGGTGCCTGATGAGCAGTTGTCGCTGGCAATTGGCAGACGGGGTCAGAATGTGCGCCTGGCGTCCATGCTGACGGGCTGGAATATCGACATCATGACCGAAGAGCAGGAATCGGAGAAGCGCCAGCGCGAATTCGTCGAACGCTCTGAATTGTTCATGGAAGCCCTGGACGTTGATGACATGATTGCCCAATTACTGGTCACGGAAGGCTTTACTTCGGTTGAAGAAGTAGCCTATGTGCCGGTTGACGAAATGGCGACCATTGAAGGCTTTGACGAGGAAGTCGCAGAAGCCCTGTCAGATCGTGCCAGCGCCTATCTGGATGAACAGAATCGTCTGCTGGAAGAAAATCGTCGCAATCTGGGCGTGACCGATGATCTGGCTGCTTACACGGGCTTCACCAACAAACAGTTGATCAAGCTGGGTGAAGACAAAATCTGCACGATTGAAGATTTTGCTGGACTTGCAGCGGATGAGTTGACCGATCCGGTCGATGGTCTGTTGCGCGGCGATGATCTGACAGAGGCAGAAGCCAATGTCATGGTGATGAATGCGCGTGTGAAGGTTGGCTGGCTGACACAGGAAGAACTGGACCAGATGCTGGCCGAACAGGCTGCGGCGGAGGCTGCGGAGGAAGAGGCTTAAGGACGGTCCGGAGGACGGCGCCGATGGTGACGGACCAGAAAGACCTGTCTGCCCAGGCAAACGCTGCGCTGGCGGCTGATATACCGGACCTTTCGGTGGATGATGGATCTGTCAGGGCGGGGAAAGAACCGGTCCGGCGCTGTTTGGTTTCGGGTGAACGGCATCCAAAGGAAGCGCTGATTCGATTCGTGTTGGGTCCGGACGGTACAGTCGTTCCAGACCTGGCGGCGAAACTGCCAGGACGTGGATTGTGGTTGAGCGCGGATGCGCAAAGCATTAAGACAGCACTGGATCGTAAGCTGTTTGCCCGTGCGGCCCGGGCACCGGTCGTTGCATCGGTCGATTTGGTCGTGCAAATAGAGGCCTTGTTGGCGCGGCGTTGTGTTGAGACATTGTCTCTTGCGCGTCGGGCTGGTGAAGCGGTCTGTGGGTTTGAAAAGACCCGCGCAGCCCTGAATTCAGGTCGTTGCGCGGCGTTGTTACAGGCCCGGGATGGGGCCGCGGATGGGCGCGCTAAATTAGCGGGCCTGGCTCGGGAAACGGAAACCCGGGCATATGTGCCGGTTTTTGCCGTGCTTGACGCGGTGGAAATGGGAGAAGCCTTCGGGCGCGACGCGGCTGTTCATGCGGCGCTGCTTAAGGGTGGATCCGGGGGCGGATTAAGCCGTCGCTTCCAAATGGAGGCAGGGCGGTTAAAAGGTTTCAGAGAAACGGCACCCGACACGGGTCGGCTTGCCGGAAAGGACGATGAATGAGTGATGGGACTTCTAAAGGCGGTGGCAAGCTCTCTCTTGGGAAACCAGGAAAGCTGAGCCTCTCTAAGACGGTTGAAAGCGGTCAGGTACGCCAGAGCTTTAGCCATGGCCGATCCAAGACTGTGATCGTCGAAACCAAGAGCCGTCGGTCCTTTGAGCGCAATGACACCGGCGACATGAAGGTCGTGAAGGGGGGCGCTGCGGCACCGCGTGCCCCGCAGGAAAAGAACAAGCTGGTCTCGGAAAATCCGCTGGACGGCTTGTCAGAAGCCGAACGGCAGGCCCGGATTCGGGCGCTGGAAGGCGCTGCGCGTGATGAAGAACGCCGCAAGCAGGAAATTGAGGAAATTGAGCGTAAGGCAGCGGAAGCCCGCGCCCGCCGCGAGGAAGAAGAGCGCCTGAAGCAGGAAGAAGCTGCAGCGGCGGAAGAAGAAAAGACCGATGCTGCGGCTGCTGAAGCCAAGTCTGCTGAAAGCGCGGACGAACCGGCACCGGCTTCTGTAACGGAAGACACTGCGGTCGAGCCAGCGGTTGATCTGCCTATTCCGCCATCCGAAAAACCGGACGCAGCCGCCCGTGCGCGTGCTAAACTGGAACCGCAAGCCCCTGCGGATGACAAGGATAAGAAGAATAAGGGCACAATGCGCCTGCGCAGCGGCGAACAACGCCGCCGCAGTGGCAAGATGACGGTTACGCAGGCCCTGGAAGACGATGGCGAAAATCGCGGTCGGTCCATGGCGGCCCTGCGCCGTGCCCGGGAGCGTGAAAAGCAACAAAACCGGGAGCGCCTGTCACGGGGTGAAAAGGTTCTGCGCGAAGTCACCATTCCAGAAGCAATCTCTGTTGGTGACCTGGCCAACCGTATGGCAGAGCGCGCAGCAGATGTTATCAAGACGCTTATGAAAATGGGCGTTATGGCGACGGTTAACGAAGTTCTGGATGCCGATACCGCAGAACTGGTCGTGTCCGAATTCGGGCACCGCGCCAAGCGTGTGTCGGAATCCGATGTCGAAGACATCCTGATCCAACCCAAGAAAAGCGATGCAGCAGGCCTGCCGCGTGCGCCGGTCGTCACGATCATGGGGCATGTGGATCACGGTAAAACATCTCTGTTGGATGCCTTGCGCGCAACCGATGTTGCCGCCGGGGAAGCCGGTGGGATTACCCAGCATATCGGGGCCTATCAGGTAACCATGACGACTGGTGCCAGCATCACCTTCCTGGATACGCCTGGCCACGCCGCCTTCACCTCCATGCGTCAACGCGGCGCACAGGTGACGGATATCGTGGTCCTGGTGATCGCAGCCGATGATGGCATTCGCCCCCAGACGATTGAGGCGATCAATCACGCGAAAGCGGCGGAAGTGCCGATTATCGTGGCGATTAACAAGATCGATAAAGAAGGCGCGAATCCAAACAAGGCGAAACAGCAGCTTTTGGAACACAGCCTTGTGCCCGAAGACATGGGCGGGGATGTAATCTGCGTCGAAGTTTCGGCGACCAAGCGCTTGAATCTGGATGTGCTGGAAGAAACCATTCTTCTGCAAGCCGAAGTGATGGAATTGACTGCCGATCCGGCAGCGGAAGCCCGCGGCGCGGTGGTCGAGGCCAAATTGGAAATCGGTCGTGGCTCCGTTGCAACGGTTCTTGTTCAGAACGGTACCCTGCGGGTTGGCGATATCTTTGTCGCAGGCCAGGAATGGGGCCGGGTGCGCGCCCTGCTGGATGACAAAGGACGTGCGTTGACCGAAGCCGGTCCATCGGTTCCCGTTGAGGTTTTGGGCCTGCAAGGCACGCCGCAGGCTGGCGATGAATTTATCGTCCTGGCCGATGAGTCCAAGGCGCGTGAAATTGCCAGCTATCGCCAGCGCAAGGCACGGGAACAGCAGTTTACCATCAGCGGGCGGGGCACGTTGGAACAAATGTTCGAACGGGTTCAGGCGGGCGAGGCGGAACAGCTGCCAATCGTGGTCAAGACCGACGTGCAGGGGTCTCTGGAAGCCTTGGTTTCCGCCCTGGAAGGTCTTGCAACCGATGAGGTTAAGGTCCGCGTTCTGCATGGTGCCGTTGGTGGCATCACGGAATCGGATGTTACGTTGGCGGCGTCTACCGGGGGTGTGATCCTGGGCTTTAATGTCCGGGCGAACCCACAGGCACGGGATCTGGCCAAACGGGACGGCGTTGATATTCGATATTATTCAATCATTTATGATGCGATTGATGATATGAAATCCGTTCTGTCGGGCATGTTGGCACCGGAAGAACGCGAAGAATTCCTGGGCTATGCGGAGATCCGCGAAGTCTTCAACATCACCAAGGCCGGTAAGATCGCCGGGTGCATGATCACAGATGGTGAAGTCCGTCGCGGCGCGAAAGTGCGCTTGTTGCGCGATGATACCGTGATCTATGAAGGCGCGCTGAAACAGCTCAAACGCTTCAAGGATGATGTTAAAGAGGTCAAGAGCGGGTACGAATGCGGTATGGCCTTTGAAAACTTCGAAGGCATGCAGGTCGGTGATATCGTAGAATGTTTTGATATTCAGTCGATCAAGCGGAAACTCTAACCCAGTCCATTTGGGTGCAGACAGTGGAGAGGAGGCGATAGCATGAGCGACCGAGAGCCCTCTCAGCGGCAATTGCGGGTTGGCGAACAGATTCGTCATGCCCTGTCGCGTATTCTGTCACGGGGTGAGCTTCGGGATCCGGTCTTGACCAGCATTCCGATCACCGTGTCGGAAGTGCGCTGTGCGGCGGATCTGAAGCTGGCCACTGTCTATATCATGCCCTTGGGCGGCCAAAACATTGATGAAGTCCTATCGGCCCTGAAACGCGCAGGCGCGTTCCTGCGGGGTCAGGTCGCGCGGGAAGTTCAGTTGAAATATACGCCCGGCCTGCGCTTCATGGCCGACGAAACCTTTGCCGAGGCGGGACGGATCAATGAGTTGTTGCGCCGTCCAGAGGTTCGCCGTGATTTGGTGTCTCAGGATGATGAAGACACCAATGAAGAGCAAAATGACTCCCCAACCAGACAGTCAAGGGTTGCTGCCGGCGGGTCTTCAAAGGACTGATCCATCCCCATGCGTGATGATCTGACAGATGATGAATTAGAGCGTTATGCCCGCCACGTCATTCTGGAAGAGGTCGGTGAGGAAGGCCAGATCAAGCTGTTGGACTCCAAGGTTCTGGTCGTCGGGGCAGGCGGGCTTGGCGCCCCTGTCCTGATGTATCTGGCTGCGGCTGGTATCGGCACATTGGGCATTGTTGATCATGATGTGGTCGATCTGTCCAATCTGCAGCGCCAGATCATCCATTCCGTTGATGATATTGGCCGCCCGAAAACGCGCTCTGCGGCGGAACGCCTGGAAACGATTAACCCCGATATTACGATCATCGAACACCGCACCCGGTTGACCGCCAACAATGCGGCGGAGCTGTTTGCAGACTATGATTTAATCGTCGATGGCAGCGATAACTTCGCTGCCCGGTATCTGTGCAACGATACCTGTTATTCCTTAAAGAAACCCTTGGTCAGCGCCGCCCTGGTGCGGTTCGAAGGTCAATTATCGACCTTCAAAGCCTATGACGGCGGGCCCTGCTATCGCTGCCTTTTCCCGGAACCGCCGGACCCTGACATGGTGCCCCGGTGCGATACCGTTGGTATCTTCGGTGCTGTCGCGGGAGTCATGGGCAGCCTGCAGGCAACCGAGGTCCTGAAGGAACTGTTAGGATTGGGCACCAGCATGTCGGGCCAATTGCTGCTGTTTGACGCGTTGGACCAGACGTTTCGTAAAATCAAGGTGCCTAAAGACCCTGACTGTCCTACCTGCGGCGGCTGAGGACGGTGCGTTGATCCCCATTCTTGGACAGTGTTCTGTTTCTCCTTAGAGCAAATCCCAAACAGACGAAATCGTTTATGATGACGTATTTGATTAAAAAACAAGTGGTTAGAGTATCCTGTGTGAGCTCATGCGCGCGCACCACACTAGTATGAGCGCAGTGGTGTGCTCGATACCATCAACCTCTTACAAACCGGTCACCCCGGACGTGATCCGGGGTCCAGGGCCGCATAGTGAGATCACAGCGTTACGCCCTGGATTCTCGCTTGCGCGGGAATGAAGCGATCTTTCATCCGGTGCCTTATCTTGCGGCTGAGCCTCTGTTCTGCCGTCTCGCCTGTTAAGGGCAGGCGGGAAATCCCTCACTCCTGATCGCCGTTTCCAGAACGATGTGGCATTTCGCGATAGTCGCCCGATTGCATTTCCATCAGCCGGGACACGGCGCGTTCAAATTCAAATGCATGGGTGCCTTCCCGATATAAGTCGTTCGGGGCGGCATCTGCGGCCATGATCAAATTGACGTGATGTTCGTAAAGCGCATCGATCAGCGTCATGAAGCGCTTAGCCTCATTGCGGCGATCCTCTGTCAGGCGCGGGACGCCGTTCAGGATCAGCGTGTGGTACTTTCGTGCCAGTGTCAGATAATCTTCCGCCCCCAGCGGTTTACCGCATAGGTCATCAAACACCACCATGGCAACGCCGCGCGCCGCTTTCGGCACAGCGATTGTGCGGCCTTTGACCTTAAAGCTATCGGCCTCTGCCGCCGCCCCCTCGGTCAATTCGTCGAACGCCTGATTTAACGCCTTCGTCGCGGGGGCACCCAGCGGGGCATGATAGGTTTTCAGGGATTTCAAACGGATCAAGCGGTAATCGGTTGGCGATTCCAGATGCAGGATATCCAGTTTCTTGTGCATCAGCTTGATAAAGGGGATGAACTGTTCGCGTTGCAGCCCGTCTTTATACAACTCGTCTGGCGGCCAGTTGGATGTCGCCACCACGACCACACCCCGCTGGAACAGCGACTCAAACAATCGTCCCAAAATCATCGCGTCGGCGATGTCGGTCACATGGAATTCATCAAAACATAGCAGCCAGGTCTCATCGGCAATGCGTGCGGCAATTCTGGGCAGCGGATCATCCTCTTTCGTGTCGCGTGTCTTCTGCGCCTCGCGCCAATTATGGATGGCACCATGGACCTCAATCATAAATTCATGGAAATGGACCCGACGTTTGCGCTGGACCGTTGCCTCTTTATAGAACAGGTCCATCAGCATGGATTTGCCGCGCCCGACCCCGCCATACAGATACAAGCCCTGGGGCGGGTCTTCCCGTCGCCGCGCCAGGCCCAGCTTTGCCTTCCATCCCCCGGCATTGTCCGAAGGTCGATAGTCGGTCAGCGCTTTGAACAGGCCTTGCAGTTTTTCCGCCGCCAAGGCCTGGCAGGAATCAGCTTTTAGCTGTTCATCCCGAACCAGGGCCCGATATTTGAACAATGGACCGGCCGGATCATCATCTTGAGGGGTGTTATCAGTCAAATCCAGAGACTTACAGATTGCGATTGGGGACCTGAATCATGCGCCAGAATCGGCGCTGGTTCAATGCTGGGATCGCTGTTTTACGATCTGGATTCAAAGGGGCGCATGAACAATCGCAGGAAGGGTTTTTCCGGCTCCCGCTCGACGCCAATAGACATTGTCGGACTGCGGGGTGTTTTGTTAAAGGTGCGAAACAGCCGGTCCCAGAAACTGAACAGATTGCCATAATTGGAATCCGTGTCCCGTCGGATCGCATGATGATGAATCCAGTGAATAGCAGGGGTAATCACAATCCAACCCAAAGCCTTCTCAAGCCCGGGCGACAGTTTGACATTGGAATGGGCGAAAATCGCTGCCAGTAGAACCTGAGTTTCAAATACCAGAATGCTCTCCAGCGGAATATCAAGGCTGATGACGATCACGGCCCTGGCTAAGGCCGACAGCAGCACTTCACCCCAATGAAAGCGAAAGGCGGTTGTGCTGTCCAGGGTCGCATCCAGGTGATGCACCTCATGAAAGCGCCACAACAGCGGGAATTCGTGATTCGCGCGGTGCCAGAAGTAAATCAACATATCCAGAATCAGCAAATCTGCCAGCAGGCCGCCAATCCCGTCCCACCAGGGGGCGTAGGCACTGCGCCAGTCGGGTCCTGTTGTCGTCGCCCAGACGCTGATTGGAACGACAATGAATATCGATAGGATAACATTGGTGCCAAACAGGCCGCCATTGCTGAACAGCCGCCCGGCCTTCCCCTTCGCATCCAGGGGCACGATCGCGGCCGGGCGTAGCCGTTCCATGATGAAGAACAGAATAACCCACCCCGCCACAATGACGGATTTATATGCCAACAGGGTTTCGGTCACGGTTTCCATAAGCCATAATCTGTGTCGAACACGCCGCCGGGGCAAGACACGCCAATGGCGGCGCAGTCACACCTGCGTTACCGCCTATAACGTACCATCCCCTCCTGTATATGAGGATTCTTGATGTCAGTACCCTTGATTGGCGTTTCCGCCTGTATGTCGCAGAACGAAGCAGGCAGCGTGTATCATCATGTTGGCCATAAATACTTCGATGCGGTGGCATCGGCGTCAGAGGCGATCCCTGTGGCTATTCCAGCCCTGCCGGGGGCCTTGGACCTGGACGTTCTGGTGGCGCGCCTGGACGGTCTGTTCCTGTCGGGCAGTCCATCGAATGTCGAACCTCAGAACTATGGAGGCCCGGCCTTTCGGGCCGACACCAAGCGCGACCCCAATCGGGATGGCGTGACCCTGCCGCTGATACGCAAGGCGATAGAGGCTGGGCTGCCGTTGTTTGCGGTCTGCCGGGGTCAGCAGGAATTGAATGTCGCCCTGGGGGGAACCCTGCACCAGCATGTCCATGAATTGCCCGGCAAGCGGGATCATCGTGCGCGCAAGGACCTGCCTGTCCAGGACCAGTATGACGTGGCCCACCCGATTGATGTTCAGCCCGGCGGCATGCTGGCGGGGCTGAATGGCGCGACCGGGCAGGTGATGGTCAATTCGCTGCATGCTCAGGCGATCGACCGGCTTGCCGATGGCCTGTTTGTAGAAGCGGTCAGCGATGATGGCATCATTGAATCGGTCAGCCTGCCAGGCTCCAAAGGGTTCCTGTTGGCGGTTCAGTGGCATCCGGAACATCCGACCGCCCTGAAATGGCCGTTGAGCAAGGCCATGTTCCGGGCCTTTGGCGATGCTGCCCGTCAGCGCGCCCAATCCCGATAAAATTCACCCGATATCCTTACAGTTTGAAAGAGAGACCCGATGCGTATTGTGACCTGGAATATCAACTCTGTCCGCCTGCGCATGCCCATCGTGGAAAAGCTGGCCCAACAGGTTTCGCCCGACGTCATCTGCTTGCAGGAAACCAAGGTTCATGACGACCAGTTCCCGTTCAAGGATGTTCAGGCACTGGGCTATCCCCATATCGCGATCAATGGGATCAAGGGCTATAACGGGGTCTGCATCCTCTCCAAACACCCCTTGAAGGATATTGGATCCCACACCTGGACCGGTAAGGCGGATGGTCGCCATATCTATGCGACCCTGCCCAACGGGGTTGAGGTACATTCCCTCTATGTCCCCGCTGGCGGGGACGAGCCGGATCGGGCGATCAATGATAAATTCGGCCATAAGCTGGATTTTGTTGACGAAATGGCCGTTTGGTTCGGTCAGAACCGGAAGGCAACCGACAAGATCATGGTGATGGGCGATCTGAACATCGCGCCCCTGGAACATGATGTCTGGTCCCATAAGCAATTGCTGAAAATCGTCAGCCACACGCCGATTGAGGTCGAAAAATTCAATGCGGCCCAGACCGCCTTCGGCTGGATCGATTGCATGCGCAAATTCGTGCCGGATGAGGAAAAGTTATATACTTGGTGGAGTTACCGGTCCAAGGACTGGCGCGCTGCCAATAAAGGCCGCCGCCTGGACCACGCCTGGGCCACACCCCCGCTGGCCGATCAGGTCACCGCTATGCAGGTCCTAAGCGACGCCCGCGACTGGGAAAAACCGTCAGACCATGTGCCGGTTATCCTTGATCTGGCGGGGTAATGCCAAGACAGTCCACCCGGCACCCCCTTGACCCCGGCAGGTTTGCAGATTACCTAAAGTTCTAGATTTGTGCTGAAATGTAATGGAAGAATGAGACATGGCGATCCTGCCGATCTTGGTGGCACCGCATCCTGTGCTGAAGAAAAAGTGCACCCCGGTTGAGGCGGTGGACGGGCATATCCGGCGTGTGCTGGATGATATGCTGGAGACCATGTATGACGCGCCGGGTATTGGTCTGGCTGCGCCCCAGATTGGTTTAGCCAAACGGATGCTGGTGGTGGATTGTGCCGGGCGTGGGGAAACGCCGCAGCCGATGAAAATCATCAATCCGGAAATCATTGCGGCATCCGACGACTTGGCCAGCTATGAGGAAGGCTGCCTCAGTTTTCCGGAACAATATGCCGATGTGAAGCGCCCAGCCCGGGTGACGGTAAAATATCTGGATGAAACGGGCGCGGAACAGACGCTTGACGCAGACGGCCTGCTGGCGACCTGTATTCAGCATGAAATCGACCATTTGGATGGTGTGGTCTTTGTGGATCATATATCCTCGTTGAAACGGGGCATGATCATGCGCAAGCTGCAAAAACTGATGCGTGGGAAGCCCCGCCCGGACGTCGCGGCGGAGTAGTTCCGCCCCATCCAGCGCTGCGCCGCATTAAGGCCAGAACCCTGTCAGGAACCAAAGATGACGAAGCTGCGCGTTGCCTTTATGGGGACACCGGGATTCGCTGTACCCGCCCTGGATGCCATAAAACGGGCCGGACATGAGATTGAGGCTGTGTATACCCAGCCGCCCCGCCCCGCCCATCGGGGGAAGAAGGAAACGCCCAGCCCTGTGCATCAGGCGGCCTTGAAAATGGGCATTCCGGTGCGCCATCCCAGCAGTTTGAAAACGCAAGAGGCCCAGGCGGCGTTCAAGGATCTTGCCCTGGATGCGGCAATCGTCGTTGCGTATGGGTTAATTCTGCCTAAGACAATTCTGGATGCGCCTCGATTGGGCTGTTTGAACATTCACGCTTCTTTGCTGCCGCGCTGGCGGGGGGCCGCGCCGATCCAGCGGGCAATCCTGGCCGGAGACGACGAAACCGGTATTTCCATCATGCAGATGGACGAGGGGCTGGATACCGGCCCGGTCCTGCTGGAAGAACCAATGCCGATTTATCATCGCAGCACTGCCCAGAATTTGCATGATGATCTGGCGGCACTGGGGGCTCGTTTGATCGTTGAGGCCCTGGACAGTCGTGCCAGTGGTCAGATCACGCCCAAGCCACAGCCTGATGTCGGTGTGACCTATGCTGATAAGCTCCAAAAATCGGAAGGGTTTATCGATTGGACCCAGAATGCAGCGGATTTGGACCGCCGGGTCCGCGCCCTGACACCCTGGCCGGGCTGTTTCTTCGACTATGGCGGGGAGCGCATCAAGTTGCTGCAAGCGCTACCGGCTTTTCCGGATAGGCAAGCCCCGGCTGGAACCATCCTTGACCCCGACGCGGTTGTTGCCTGTGGCACAGGTGCGCTGAAATTGCTGCATCTTCAACGGCCGGGCCGAAGCCCGGTTTCTGGGGGGGATTTCTTGCGGGGACTGCGCCTATCTCCTGGTGATTGTTTGCTTGGTGATAAACAGGCCTGAAATACGAAACGGCGACGAGATAGTCTCGTCGCCGCCGTAACCGTTGAACCGAAACCGGATGGGAGGGGCAGGATTTTGGCCTCGGTTCTCCGGAACTTCCGAAGCGGCATCGCCTTTTGGACCCGCCGCCTTACACCCTTACAATAGGCCGTCCGGGCCCGTCTGGCTGTGATGGGTGTCACAGCCTGCGAAAAAAATTTATTTTTTTGCTTTTTTGCAGAATGGCACTTCAGGCGACGGTCAGCAGAAGGTTAAAAGGGATGGGTTGGGCCTCAACCCTCCTTCTTATATGGGCTGCCTTCCGCCAGTTCTGCCCGCAACCGCGCCTCATACAGGCGTTCTTTATTCAGGAATTGATTAACCGCGCTGCGGAAGCCCTCATTGGGCAGCAGATGGGCGGAATAGGTGGTGACGGGCAGATAGCCACGCTGGACTTTATGCTCTCCTTGGGTGCCTGCTTCGACGCGCCTCAGCCCATGGGTGATCGCATAATCAATGGCCATGTAATAACACAGCTCGAAATGCAGGAATTTATAGGTTTCCAGACAGCCCCAATTGCGCCCGAAAATCGCATCACTGCCCAGCAGGTTCAGGGCCCCTGCAATCGGGATATCGTCGGCATCAAATGCCAGCATCAGGACCACGCGGTCGCGCATGCGCGCATGCAGCAGATCAAAGAAATCCCGCGTCAGATAGGCGCCCCCCCATTTCCGGTCATAGGTATCGGTATAGAACTCATAAAATGCATCCCATAGTTCAGGGGTGATCGAATCCCCCGTCAGGGCTTTGGCGGTCAGGCCTGCTTCGGCCAGGGCGCGGCGTTCCTTGCGCACGGCCTTGCGTTTACGGGACGAAAACGCCTCCAGAAAGTGCTCAAAGGATGTATAGCCGTCATTGTGCCAATGGAACTGGTGACCGTGGCGGATCAGGAAACCGGCATCTTCCAGGGTTTCTGCTTGCGGCTCGGTGACGAAATTCACATGCAGGCTGGAGACGCTGTGCCGCTCCACCAATTGTGCCATGGCACTGATCAGATATTGGGTCGCAGCAGCCGGATCTGGTGCGGCGGCTGTCAACAGGCGCGGCCCTGGCACGGGGGTAAAGGGCACAGCGGACAGAAGCTTGGGGTAATACTGACCGCCTGCGCTTTCATAGGCATGCGCCCAGGAATGATCGAATATATATTCCCCCTGTGAATGACCCTTTAGATACAGCGGCATAGCTGCCAGCAAGCACCCTGCGGAATCGCGCAGCAGAAGGTGCTGGGGCAGCCAACCGGTTTCCGCCCGGACCGATCCGCTTTCTTCCAGGCTGGAAAGGAAGTCATAAGAAACAAAGGGGTTTTCCGCCCCGGCGCAGGCATCCCAGGCAGCCTTGTCGACTTCCTTTAAGGACGCGCAAACCTCTACCAGCAAACTGTTCTCGCCGTCGGGCATTTTGGGTCCTTGATCGCAAAGTGTCTTAAGGGAAGTTTGGCGCGCGCCATTCAGCTTTCAAGGGGAAGGCAAACAAGTTCTAATTAGAACTATTTCAGCGAGGTGCCTGCAGGCAGAGTCAGGATTTCACTTTAAACGTACCCTTAATTTACATTTTCAAGCAGTGGAGAGAGGGTGGAGCCGAAGTACTTTTGTCCTTCGAAGGTCCAATGGTTATCGTCCATAAATAGGGCGGTTCCCGATGAGTCAAAAACCATACATTCCTTAACTGTATCTCGGCATATTGTTGATAGGACATCATAATATCGTATGTCCCAGCGACGCGCTGCGTTACTTAAAGTCTCATTCAGTCGGATGCGCTCTTCTTGACCAAGATTATACAACATTCTTGCAACTTTTTGTGTTGGGCCTTTGGTCGTCAGAAGCGTCACGGGGTCAATAGGGAGTTCCAGTGCTCCCCATAAGATGATATCTGCGTTCGGGAAGGCCTTAAAAAACTTAACCGTTGGATCGAGATATTCAAGATTCGAAGAATGCCAACGGGAGGCCACGATGATTATATCTGCTTCCTGTGCGTATTTTAAGTTCAGCAGTTCCACCTTTTGTGCCTTGCAGCTCTCAGATATCGTGCTTGTCGTTATTCCATGAACCAAACGAGAGGCTAGGGATTGGCGAACAGATTCAGGCATATGGCAATGGATACTTAGATTAAATGTGTAAAAGACGTAATCATTCTGAAATAGGTCTCTGTTTTGTGAAAGTGCGTTAAATAGGTCTTTACTGTGACTATCACCAACAATCAGAACGCTTTTCTTGTTACTTGATTCTGCATCGACAGGAAGTTTGTTGTGGGTTTCAAAAAACGCCTCATTCGCTAAGGCTCCATCCTCAAGCTGGCGCTTTATTCTATCCGAATACGTTGATGAGAAGCGCCACCCCCAACCATTTGTATAAGAAGCGCTATATGCGAGAGCGGGAAACACAGCAAAGAAAACAAATGAACCCAATATTGTTATTAGTTTTAGGCGAAATTGATTGAATTGCAGGCGCGACCCGACAACTTTAATTTGGTTTCTTATCGGTATGTCAACAAACTTCGATAGTATAAAAGCCATTACAAAGCTGGCACTGATAAGAACGGTTTTTTCTAAAGGTGAAACAGGGCTGAATGTTGCATATTGAAAAAACACCAGAACCGGCCAATGCACCAGATAAAGCGGATAGCTGATTGTTCCGATACTCACGATTACCTTGTTCTCAAACATTTTTCTGACGATGGGCGGACATTTTGGGCAACTATGAATTACCAGAGCAGCGCCGACACTTGGTAATAATCCATAGCCTGACGGAAATGGCATAGTAGTTTTAAAAAAGAAAACACTTACTAGAATTAGTCCCAAACCAAAGACCAATAATGTTGTGTTTATCAGAGTGTCTTCTATTGTTTTCCGACTTACGGCGTAAGCTAAGGCGCCAATCATAAATTCATAGAACCGGAAAACTGGGACATAGTAGCTGGACAGACTTGTATCAAACGCCACAGCCCCAAGAATACTCGATAAGAATATGAGAACTAAAAAAAGAGGGCCAATAAACTTCTTAAACTTAAAGAAGAAAAATAATGTTATTGGCCAAATCAAGTAGAACTGCCACTCCACCCCAAGAGACCACGTATGTAGAAGTGGTTTTAGTTGGGCACCTAAATCAAAATACCCAACCTCTCCAATATAAAAGATATTTGATGCAAAAACCAATGCATACAAAGACGCTTCACTGAAGCGTTCAAAATGCAGAGGTGAAAAATAGATGGCTGCAAGCAGAAAACTTCCAAATAATACAATCAAATAACTTGGCAGCAAACGTCGGGCTCGGCGCAGATAAAATTCAACAATGTTAAATGACTTATTATGAACATTTTTAGTTATAATTCCCGTTATTAGAAATCCACTGATTACAAAGAAAATATCAACACCAACAAAACCACCACTAAAAAACCCAATATCATAATGAAATAAAATCACGAATAAAACGGATAAGCCGCGTAGACCTTCAATGTCTGTTCGATAGTTTTTTTCATGAGAATTTTCTAAGTATGTCATCTTTTAATATTATTTCGTGAAATATTTTTTGATATAACAAGTATTTGGCGAAAACGGTAAAATTCTCTCAAAAGATATCGCCTTCGTATTATTCCATCAACATTGTTATCAGGCTTTTGATAGTTTTGTCGTTAGCAAATTTCGACCTCGCCAATCGGCACCCCGTCAGCTATTTCCTATGGCTTGCATATAGCACAGGTCCAAATTTGGCTCGCAGGTTTGAGAGAATTTTCATGAATAGGGCTATCCTCCAGGCAACTGTTGATGCTTTAGCCGTGCTTAATGCAACACCGTGTAAGACGTGAGGTGATGATTATGAGCACATCTGAGAACAGGACCGATGCGATTGTTATTGGGGCGGGGCATAATGGCCTGTCTTGCGCAGGGTATCTGGCGCGGGGCGGGTTGAAGGTGACGGTACTGGAGCGGCGCGACGTGATCGGTGGCGCGGCCCTGACGGAGGAATTTCATCCCGGCTTCCGCAATTCTGTCTTTTCTTATCTGGTAAGCTTGCTGGATCAGCAGGTGATCCGGGACCTGGACCTGTTTCAGCATGGCCTGGAATTGCTGCAGCGTCCGGGGGGCAGTTTGTCTATCCTGCCTGGCGATCACCTGTATCTGCCCCGGGATCCCGCATCGGCCCAGCAGGCTCTGGCGCGGTTTTCCGCGGCAGATGCTGCGGCCTATCCCGAATTTGAAGATTTGCTGGAATCTTTGGGCGACGCCATTCGCGTGATCGCCACTCAGGTGCCCCCCAATTTTGGTGGCGGGTTGTCGGATCTATGGAAAGTATTGGGGCAGGCGAATGTTCTGCGCAAATTGCCCGCAGACCGTCAGGCCGACCTTGCGGAACTGATGACCATGTCGATTGGCGATTTTCTGGACCGCTGGTTTGAAAGTGATCCGATCAAGGGCCTGTATGGGTTTGAAGGCATCATCGGGAATTTTGTTGATCCCTATGCCCAGGGGTCGGCCTATGTCCTGTTGCACCATATCTTTGGTCAGGTGGATGGGCGCACCGGCGCCTGGGCCTATGCCAAGGGCGGCATGGGGGCGATCACCCAGGCGATGGCGCGCTATTGCCGCAGTCAGGGTGTTGATATCCGGACCAATGCGGCCGTTTCAGAGGTGATCCTGGATAAGGGGGTCGCGAAAGGCGTTGTTCTGGAGGATGGAACCGCACTTCATGCCCCGGTCGTCGCGGCCAATTGTCATCCGCAGATCCTGTTTGGTCAGTTGATTGATCCGGCCCTGACACCGGACCGGTTTGCCAAGCGTGTGGCGGGCTGGCGCAGTGAGAGTGCGACCTTCCGCATGAATGTTGCGCTGAGCGAATTGCCGAAATTCGATACGGTCGATCATGATGAAAACGGGTTGACCGCGATGAAGAATACCATCGATATCGCCCCGTCTTTGGATTATATCCGCGCCGCCTATGATGATGCCCGCATGCAGGGCTGGTCCAAGGCCCCCGTCGTATCAATGTGCATTCCAACGCTGATGGATGACAGCCTGGCCCCGCCGGGGGGACATGTGATGAGCCTGTTCTGTCAGCATTTCCGGCGTCATCTGCCAGATGGGCGCAGTTGGGATGATGTCCGGGAAGAGGTCGCCGATCACATCATCGACACGGTCGCGGCCCACAGTCCCAATTTCCGCCAAGCCATTGTCGGGCGTCAGATCAACAGCCCACTGGATATTGAGCGTAAATTGAATATGGTCGGGGGCGATATTTTCCACGGAACCCTGCATCTGGATCAGATTTTTGCCCTGCGCCCGGCACCCGGCCATGCCGACCATCGCATGCCGGTTCCCGGTGTCTACCTGTGTGGGTCCGGTGCCCATCCCGGCGGCGGCGTCAGCGGTATTCCGGGGCGCAATGCCGCACAGGAAATTTTAAAAGACGTTAAGCGAAGGAAAGTTGGATGAATTTCTGGAAAAAAGGCCGGGATCAATCCCTTCCTGAATTTATTGCCCTGATCGCTCTGCAGATTTCAATGGTCGCCCTGACCATCGATGCAATGTTGCCCGCCTTACCCGCCATTGGTCAGGAATTGGGTGTGGTGGAAGCCAATGATACACAATTGGTCATATCGCTGTTCTTTCTGGGTTTTGCCGTGGGTCAGTTTTTCTATGGCCCGCTGTCTGACTCTCTGGGTCGAAAGTCGATGATCCTGGCAGGGATTGCCATATTTGGTGTGGGCTGCATTCTGTCCCTGGTATCCTGGAATTATGAAACCATGCTGTTGGGTCGCGTATTGCAGGGGTTGGGTGCTGCGGGACCACGCACGGTGACGATCGCGGTGGTTCGGGATCGGTATGCCGGGCGCGGCATGGCGCGGATCATGTCCTTTGTGATGGCAGTGTTTATCATCGTGCCCGCCTTGGCACCCGCGATTGGGCAGGCGGTGCTGTTCGTTGCCGATTGGCGCGCGATTTTTCTGTTGTTGATGGCGTTAGGTCTTATCTGTGCCGTCTGGATGATGTTCCGACTGCCAGAAACCCTGGCCGATAGTGACCGGATGCCCCTGTCCCTGGCACGCATTGGTTCGGCGGTAAAAGAAACAGTCTGCAACCGACATGCCTTGGGCTACACGATCTCCGCAGGCTTCATTTTTGGTGCCTTTGTCGGCTATCTGAACAGTGCCCAGCAGATATTTCAGGATGTTTTTAACCTGGGGGATTTGTTTCCGCTGTTCTTTGGAATTCTGGCCCTTTCGATTGGGGCATCGTCGGTCGTGAACGCCCGCATTGTGATGCGGTTTGGGATGCGGTTTCTGTCATTTGCGGCGGTTTTCACCCTGACAGGTCTGTCGCTCGGTTTCCTCATTGTCGACATCGTGCTGGCGGGACATCCGCCGCTTTGGGCATTCATGCTGTGGGGCATGACCAGCTTTTTCTGTATTGGATTGTTGTTCGGGAACCTGAATGCCCTGGCGATGGAGCCATTGGGGCATATCGCCGGGACAGGCTCTGCCGTGGTCGGGGCGTTGACCACCCTGATTTCATTGGTCTTCGGAATTGTGGTTGGACAAGCCTTCGACGGGACTGTTCTGCCGTTGGTTATCGGGTTTGCCAGTCTGGGGGTCATTTCCTCAATCACGATGATGATCACCAATCGCGGCCTTCGCGGTGCGGGCGCTCAATAGGTTAAATTGAGGGGGAATTCATATGGCCAAGAATGATGCATGGCTGGCTTCCGGTGCAGAAGACGCGCTGGAACCGGAAATGGAGATTTGTGATCCCCATCATCACCTGTGGCTGAACCAGCCCCATCGGATCAGCCCGCGCTATGGCTTTGACGAGATTCACCGGGATGTCAGCGCCGGGCACACTATCACCAGCACGGTTTTTATCGAGGCCGCAACGATGTATCGGGCTGATGGGCCAGCGGTCATGCGCCCGGTTGGAGAAACAGAATTCGTCAATGGTATCGCCGCCATGGCGGCATCTGGTGACTATGGTCCGTGTCGGATTGCAGCCGGGATCGTTGGGGCCGTGGACCTGACCCTGGGGGGTGCAGTCGCGCCAGCGCTGGATGCCCATATCGCCGCGGCGGGCGGGCGGTTCAAGGGTATCCGCCATGGTGTTGCCTGGGATTCAGATCCGGCCCTGCCCGACGTGCGCACCAAACCCGGCCCGGAATTGTTGATGGATGCGCGGTATCGCGCCGGTGTCGCAGAGGTCGCGGCCCGGGGCTTGAGCCTGGATATCTGGTGCTTCCATCCACAAATCCATGAAGTGACGGATCTGGCCCGCCAGTTTCCGGACCTGACCATCATTCTGGATCATTTTGGGGTTCCATTGGGGGTCGGGGCCTATGCAGGGCGTGGGGATCAGGTTTTCACCCAATGGAAAGCCGATATCACCGAATTGGCGTCCTGCCCCAATGTAATGGCGAAGCTGGGGGGTATCGCCATGCCGGAAAACGGCTTTGATTGGCACAAGCAGCCCCGCCCGCCCACCAGCCTGACCCTGATGCAGGCAACCCGTCGTTACTATGAAACAACAATAGAATTGTTTGGTGTCGACCGGTGCATGTTCGAATCGAATTTCCCTGTTGATAGCGTCAGTTGCGGCTATAATACGATCTGGAACAGTTTCAAATTGTTGACGCAAGACTGGTCAAAAGCGGAGCGTCGCGCGCTTTTTCATGATACGGCGGCACGCGTTTACAGGCTTTAATACGAAAGCGCATTGCGGCACCGCTTATCCGGCGCTATATGCGAAGGGTCATGATGCTTCTCTATCACCTCTGGCTCTCGCCCCATTGTCGTAAAGTCCGGCTGATGCTGGGGGAAAAGCAATTGCCGTTTGAAACCCGGATTCAGAAAACCTGGGACCGGGACGAGGCGTTTCTGGCCATCAATCCAACGGGGGAAGTCCCTGTACTGGTTGATGAAGACGGGAACCGGGTCTGTGGTTCCCAGCCGATCTGCGAATATCTGGACGAAATGTATGGTGACCAGCCATTGATCGGCACCGGCGCTGTGATGCGGGCTGAGGTCCGGCGACTGATCGACTGGTTCGATATCAAATTCCACCAGGAAGTCGGCATCAATCTGGTCGAAGAAAAGATCATGAAGCGCTTTCTTGGGATGGGGGAACCCAGTTCTTCCGCGGTGCGTGCCGGGGGTCGGAACATTCACACCCATCTGGGTTATATTGGTTGGCTGGCAGAGCGACGGACCTGGCTGGCGGGGGAGGAACTGACCCTGGCCGACCTGACCGCTGCGGCACATTTATCCTGTGTCGATTATATCGGTGATGTGCCCTGGAACGATCATCCAGAAGCAAAGGACTGGTATGCCCGCATTAAGTCGCGCCCGGCCTTCCGCCCGATCCTGGGGGATCACATTCCTGGTGCGCCCCCTCCAAAGCATTATGCAGATCTCGACTTCTAGACAATAAAAAGGAGCAGACCGATGCAAATCGACGGCTTAGCCGCCTTGGTAACAGGGGCGGCCTCTGGCTTGGGCGAGGCGACTGCCCGCGCACTGGCAGCAAACGGCGCAAAAGTGGCCTTGCTGGATCGCGACGCGGATAAACTGAACGCCGTCGCGAAAGACATTGATGGATTGGCGATAGCCTGCGATGTCACCAGTGCGGAGGAAGTGGCCGCTGCTTTCGCCACCGCGCGTGAACGGCACGGTCTGTGCGCCATTGCGGTCAGTTGCGCTGGCGTTGCCCCGGCGGCAAAGATTGTTGGGCGCGATGGGCCAATGGATCTGGATGTGTTTCGCAAGGTGATCGACATCAATCTGATCGGGACCTTCAATATTCTGCGCCTTGCTGCTGCGGATATGGCCCAGCGGGAGCCCAATGAGGATGGGGAGCGTGGTATCATCATCAATACTGCGTCCATCGCCGCTTATGAAGGCCAGATCGGTCAGGCCGCCTATGCCGCGTCCAAGGCCGGGGTGGTTGGTTTGACGCTTCCCGCCGCGCGGGAATTTGCCCGCAGTGGTATTCGGGTCAATGCAATCGCGCCTGGCCTGTTTGGCACACCCATGCTGCTGGGCATGCCGCAAGAGGTTCAAGACAGCCTGACGGCCACCTTGCCTTTCCCGCGACGATTTGGGAAACCACAGGAATATGCATCACTGGTGCTTCATATGGTGGAAAATACTGTCATGAATGGCGAATGCGTGCGCCTGGACAGTGCTTTGCGCATGCAACCCCGCTGAGTCCCGAAACGGCGTCAAACGACGCAACGGGGCGGCTTTCGCACCATTGTATGAATTGATACCGCAGTCACGGTTGCAGACCCGCGTCTAAACCGGCAAAGTTAGAGGGAAATCTGCAGTCTCGGCCTGATGGACCGGACTTGAACCAACAAGCCCCCGATCAGAGGGGCCATGATCCAAAGGGAGAATGCCCAGATGAGCACCGATGTTTTTCCAGTCGCCGATGATATTGCCAATAATGCGCTGATCAATCGCGCGCAGTATGAAGAGATGTATGCCAAATCAATTAATGACCCAGAGGCTTTCTGGGGTGAACATGGCAAGCGCATCGATTGGATCAAGCCCTATAGCACGGTGAAGAATGTGAACTTCATGGTGCCGGATGTCTCCATCAAATGGTACGAGGACGGGACGTTGAATGCGTCCTACAATTGCATTGACCGGCATCTGGAAAGCCGGGGCGATCAGACCGCAATCCTCTGGGAAGGCGACGACCCCAAGGATGATGCGACGATCACCTATCGCCAACTGCACGGCCATGTCTGCCGTCTGGCCAATGCCATGAAGGACCAGGGCGTCAAGAAAGGCGACCGCGTCTGTATCTATATGCCCATGATCCCCGAAGCCGCCTATGCCATGCTGGCCTGTGCCCGCATCGGTGCGGTGCATTCCATCGTCTTTGGCGGATTCTCCCCCGATGCACTGGCGGGGCGCATCAATGACAGCGAATGCGTCATGGTGATCACCGCGGATGAAGGCCTGCGCGGGGCAAAGAAAATCCCGTTAAAGGCCAATACCGACAAGGCGCTGGAAAAATGCAAATCGGTGAAATCCTGCATCGTTGTGAAGCGCACGGGTGGCAAGATCGATTGGGTCGACGGGCGCGATGTCTGGTACCACGACGTGATCAAGGATGTGTCGGACCAGTGTGAACCCGCAGAAATGTCCGCAGAAGACCCGCTGTTTATCCTCTATACATCCGGGTCCACCGGCCAGCCCAAAGGCGTGCTGCACACGACCGGCGGCTATATGGTCTATGCCTCCATGACCCATGAATATGTCTTCGACTATCATGAAGGCGATGTCTATTGGTGCACGGCGGATGTCGGCTGGGTCACCGGTCACAGCTATATCGTCTATGGCCCGCTGGCCAATGGGGCGATCACGCTGATGTTTGAAGGCGTGCCGAATTATCCAGACGCCTCGCGCTTCTGGCAGGTCTGTGACAAGCACCAGGTCAATACTTTCTACACAGCACCAACAGCGATCCGCGCCCTGATGCGGGAAGGCAAAGGCCCGGTGGAGAAATGCAAACTGGACTCGTTGCGCCTGTTGGGCTCGGTCGGGGAACCGATCAATCCCGAAGCCTGGCTGTGGTATCACGACGTTGTTGGCAAGGGTCGCTGCCCGATTGTCGATACCTGGTGGCAGACGGAAACGGGTGGCATCCTAATCACGCCTTTGCCCGGCGCTACCGACCTGAAACCTGGATCGGCAACCAATCCTTTCTTTGGGGTGGAACCGGAAATCGTCGATAATGACGGCAATCCGCAATCCGGTGCGACATCGGGCAATCTGTGCATCACACAAAGCTGGCCCGGCCAGATGCGCACCGTTTATGGCGATCATGAACGCTTTATGCAGACCTATTTCTCCACCTATAAGGGGAAATATTTCACTGGTGACGGCTGTCGCCGGGACGAGGATGGCTATTACTGGATCACCGGTCGCGTCGATGACGTGATCAACGTATCGGGCCACCGCATGGGCACGGCAGAGGTCGAAAGCTCTCTGGTCGCCCATTCCAAGGTCGCAGAGGCCGCCGTGGTGGGCGCGCCCCACGATCTGAAGGGTCAGGGCATCTATGCCTATGTTACGCTGAATAGCGGTGTTGAGCCCAGTGACGAGTTGAAGAAGGAACTGGTCGCCTGGGTCCGCAAGGATATCGGCCCGATCGCCAGCCCCGATTGGCTGCAATGGGCGCCGGGCCTGCCAAAAACCCGATCCGGCAAGATCATGCGCCGCATCCTGCGCAAAATCGCCGAAGACGATTTCTCCAATCTGGGCGACACCTCCACCCTGGCCGATCCCGGCGTCGTCGACAGCCTGATCGACAATCGCCAGAACCGGAAGTAAGCGGTTTAGGGTGTGTCCTGTGTTAGGAATTTGAAAAGGCGGTGCTGATGGGCACCGCCTTTTCGATTATGCGCCGGGAAGGTTATTGCGAAGTGCACCAATGCCTGCAACGTGGCGCAGGCTGTTGACACTTGGTTGCGCTTGTTTATCAGGTGTAGTGTTCAGACATTGCGGGGCGAGAAAGCCGTGTTGGGCGTCTTTTGCGATCGCTCACTTGCCCGCTAGCTGTCTGAGCGCACTAGCCCAATCCTCGATATGATAAGTGCGGATGATCTTGTCGTCCTGCACTTCATGAATGTCGATGGTCATGATGTCGAAGCTCCTCCCCTGGCCGTCCACACCAAATAGCGGTCCAGTTGGGGTTCCGGTCGCACGGCTACGCACGATGACGAAGGCGCCATCCTGGTGCATGGCCTGCACAGCCCAATCGAGATCAGGGATAAGCTTGGCGAAATGACCCATCTGGCCAAGGAAGGCTGCGCGCGGCTTGTTCTTGCCCGAATAGTCGCCGACACTTTCCCAGGCGTCCGATGTGACGTCTCTGAACGCCGTGACGTGGACTTCGGACCCAGGATTACTCAGAAGGTCATAGAAGGTCTGCACGCTTGCAAGGTCGTCCGCCTGGGCTGCCTGGGCGAACCCAATGACGCATAACGAGGCGGCGGCGATCAAGTTTCGAATTCTCCACATAATTAATCTCCTCTGTGAGTATGAACCGGTATTGGCGATGCGGAAACAATCGAACCGTCACTTTGCCGAGGCGCAGACCGTCAATGCATCATCCGAGCAACAAGATAGACATTGCGATAGAAACGCATAAGATAGTTAAAACCTTTTTCATTGTTCTGGATTCTTTAATAATGATCGACCGGCTTCGACAGCTCGCTATCTTTGCTAAGACGGTCGATCACGGATCCTTCCGGGGAGCCGCCCAGCATCTGCGCCTCTCCCCTTCCGTTGTCAGTCATCATGTCTCACAGCTTGAAGCGAGCCTTGGGGTGGCTTTGCTCTACCGCTCGACACGTCAGCTATCGCTAACGCGTGATGGTGAGCGTTTGCTCGCCGCGACGCAAAAGTTGCTCGAGGCCGTGGAAAATGAGTTGGCCGCCATGTCGTCCTTGGCACCGAGCCCGAGCGGGGAACTCCGTGTGATGATTGCATCGGTGCTATCGGCCTCCGAGGTTACCGCAAGGATCGCGCGGTTTGCGCGGCGCTTCCCTCTCGTCAGGCTCACTCTGGATTATTCGGATGCGCGTCGCGACTTGATCGCTGCAGGCTTCGATGTCGCGATCCGTATCGGCCCCAAACCCACAAAGAGCCCCACCACGCAGCTGCTTTTCGAGGCACCCCGGGTGATCGTCGGCTCAACCGAGTATCTCGCCGGGCGGACGCCTCCAAGGTCGCCGAAGGATCTGCTGCAATTCGATTGGTTGAGCCTGACACCGGCGCGTTCCGTGCCCTTGATGTTTTCTTGTCCGGGGTGCCAGCCAATCACAATCAAACCGGATCCTCAGATTCACTGCAGTGACGCGCAGGCTCTTTACCGGCTGATCCGGGCAGGCGCAGGCGTCGGCAGCATCCCGAGATTCCTTGCTGACGACGACGTTGAGAAGGGGGATGTGGCGGAGATTTTGACCGATTGGCGTATCGCGCCAATCCATGCCCATGCGGTTTGGCCAGCGAATGCGCCGAAGAACGGTTTGATTGCCTTATTCTTGGGTGACCTGATTTGCTGATCGTCGCCTCCGTCCCGTCCGGTCAAGACGGAATAGCCTGCGTCAGAAACTTTATGGGGCTGTCTTTTTTTAAACATCACCTTCCAAGCCACTACGCTTATACTGAGCAAAAATAGGGCTTCGTGGGCGACACCTCCACCCTGGCCGATCCCGGCGTCGTCGACAGCCTGATCGACAATCGCCAGAACCGGAAGTAAGCACATTTGGATGCGCCGCACATGTGGCGAAACTGAAAGGGCGGTGCCGATGGGTGCCGCCCTTTTTGTCCGGGTGACTGGTGAGGAAGGGGTCGCCCTCACGCGGTTCTCATGGATCCGGCTGCCCCGTTTGCTCAGTCACAGACTCCTCATACTGCTAAATTTACTATTCGTCCATTGGACATGCCTGGCCATAGCTCGGAGACACATTTACCGGTCCGAGGCTTGCTGAGTCGCTTACTTTTTGACTGATTTTTTGAGTTGGCAACATTAACTGCAATCTTTCATTCGGGCGAAGACTGTTGCGGTTGGACCGTGTTTCGAAGTCAGCTACACTGCGTGGCTGTGGCTGGTTGCGAATGCACGAGTTGCGGTTGGACCGTGTTTCGAAGTCAGCTACACTACGCCAACCGCCTGTATGGCGACGGAACACGTTGCGGTTGGACCGTGTTTCGAAGTCAGCTACACTGCATTACTGCCGACAACATCAAAGAGGCACGTTGCGGTTGGGCCGTGTTTCGAAGTCAGCTACACTCGCAAGGGATCTATGACCCGGATCGTGGCTGTTGCGGTTGGACCGTGTTTCGAAGTCAGCTACACTCCCGTCCGACGATACCCAATAACCCCACATGTTGCGGTTGGACCGTGTTTCGAAGTCAGCTACACTAATGCTACAACGCGGTGCGGCTGATGAACTGTTGCGGTTGGACCGTGTTTCGAAGTCAGCTACACTGCGCGCCTGCGGGTCCTGTCGATGTGGAAGGTTGCGGTTGGACCGTGTTTCGAAGTCAGCTACACTGCGCCATGTCGCGCGGCCCGACCCTGACGAGTTGCGGTTGGACCGTGTTTCGAAGTCAGCTACACTCTATGGGCCGGGGTCTATCGGCTATGGCGCGTTGCGGTTGGACCGTGTTTCGAAGTCAGCTACACTAGGGTTGAGGCCTTGCTGACCTGGCGGCGGGTTGCGGTTGGACCGTGTTTCGAAGTCAGCTACACTCACCACGAAGCACGGGCTGTCCATGACACTGTTGCGGTTGGACCGTGTTTCGAAGTCAGCTACACTAAAGGGATAAAAGCCGCCGTCCGGTCTAACAGTTGCGGTTGGACCGTGTTTCGAAGTCAGCTACACTCCAAGTGATGGTTGAACCCCAACTTGTTGCGTTGCGGTTGGACCGTGTTTCGAAGTCAGCTACACTGGCGGCGGATCTTGCCATTGCCGAAGGCATGTTGCGGTTGGACCGTGTTTCGAAGTCAGCTACACTACCGCAACTTCAGACGGTTTCCAGGTCTTCGTTGCGGTTGGACCGTGTTTCGAAGTCAGCTACACTCGGAACCTATTCAACGACCTTCACAACGGAGTTGCGGTTGGACCGTGTTTCGAAGTCAGCTACACTCAAGGTGCAGAACGAGATTACCGGAGCAGAGTTGCGGTTGGACCGTGTTTCGAAGTCAGCTACACTCTCAGCCAACCAGGACATACAGGACATTACGTTGCGGTTGGACCGTGTTTCGAAGTCAGCTACACTGGAGGTTCGCGCCACTGAGGTTCGCGCCAGTTGCGGTTGGACCGTGTTTCGAAGTCAGCTACACTGCTGTCCTATGCCGAAAGGCCCTATGGTTTGTTGCGGTTGGACCGTGTTTCGAAGTCAGCTACACTGAATACCTATCGCAAACGTCATTTTGAATTGTTGCGGTTGGACCGTGTTTCGAAGTCAGCTACACTATAATTCAGTCCGGGGTCTCTCGCGATGCCGTTGCGGTTGGACCGTGTTTCGAAGTCAGCTACACTCGGACGTGGGGTAAGTTCCTGAAATAAAGGAATTTACCCCACGCGTCGTTTCAAGAAAGCCTGCGGAATTCCAGTTAAAAAAGAACAAATTGGTCGGGATTCTTGGGGCTTGATTTTGACTTACCCCGATAGCTGACGATGTTTTCATACTGTTTGTCCGTAAATTGCAGAATGTCGACCTTTCCACCGGGTGGCACATTCGGCTCGACGACCTTTAAAAGTCGTTCCACAGCTTCCTTTCCCGATGTGAAGCGCACGTAAACCGAATATTGAGCCTGCTCAAATCCTTCATCCAGAAGGAAATTCCGGAACCTTGTATAGGCGCGTCGTTCTTCTATTTCCGTGACCGGCAGATCGAATAGAACCATTACCCACATGATACGATATCCACTGAGATATGTCATGAGCCTGATGCATCGAGCCCGAACGGAGGTGCCGGAATTTCTAGTGACTTTTGCTCCCCGGTATAGATTTGTGCCAAAGACACAACCAGAGCGTCCAGGCAGGATTGCAAAGGCCTTGCACCGCGCGGGCCCTCCAAATCCAATGTCAGAACTGCGGCCAGCTTTGCCTTCATGTCCCGGGTCAGTTCCTCGGTGTCCGGTTCCAGCATTCGGTGGACGGTGAGGTCGATATAGGGGCGAAACGGTTCCATAAGGTCATCGGCTAGGCGTAGCGCATCTCCCCGACTTTTATGATGGACGGAGAGAGAGGGATGTAAACCTGCCGCTAATATTGATCGGGCGGTTGCAGCCCGCAGCACGGTATAGCCATAATTCAACGCCGCGTTTTGCCCTCCCTCGGATCGGTTGCGTCTGAAGGTTTCACCGAACAACCGGGGCCAATAGTATCGCGCGGCCTGTCCTTCGATATTGTCTGGATCTCCGGATTTCACAGAGCGGGCATATTGTTTCAGACGTTCTGGCGATTCTTGGACAGCTTTCAGCACATAGGCCTGTGCTGATATCTTGGCCACCACAATGTCACGCCACAGGCGCTTCCTCAGGGGGCGGGACGCCTCCGCCTGCGCTTGCATCCGTCGGCCCTGTTCAAAATGGCCTTTTATCGGCCATAGCAGAGTGCTGGGTGATTGATTCGAATCGCACAAGACCGTTGGAATGCCGGACTGCGATAGACGGGAAGCGAGATTTAATGAAATGGTGGCGCCATAACCCCGGACGATCAAGGCTGAAATATCTGCAATGGCAACTCGGCCTAGCGTCTCTTTCTGATGACTGACCGTCATGAAACCACGGTCAACGGAGAGATGGGCGCCGTCGGTGGCGACCTCAATCACGCGACCGATCATGACAGTAGTCCCCTGTATTTGATTTGGCCGGACGGTGTTAGAACTAGCATGACAGCATTAAGTTGCTGCAAGCGCGACGGGGCGACGGTCAGATATTTAAAGGAATCCTCCTTGTCAGAGTCCCTTGCTTTCAAACTGCCTGCCTCATGGTGTTCGGCTAAAACTATTTGACCGGTAGACATTTTGACGACCCGCATAATGCGTCGCCCATTGTCTCCGTCGAGTTCCAACATGTCATTTATCCGCAATCTCAGAAGCAGCGGCTTTCCATCGGGCGTGAAGCGCGATTTCGGATTGAAACTTTTCTGATTGGCTTCAAATCTGGAGATAATGGACCCGGTCCATTTCGCCTTCTCATCCAGAAAGATGTCATAGCAGTAATTGGCGTCTCCCTTATAGGCCTTATAGGGCTTACCGTTTTCATCAGTTAATGGAATGACCGACAACGCTTCACAGATGCGCACGCGTCGAACCGGGGGGGTCATTTCTTCCCCGATCTGTCGCAGGGCCTCTGACAAGTCTTTGCCATCGGCAATACCATCGGTGCGCAGCAGGAGATGGTCGCGCAGGGTCTCATCCCTTATGCTTTCCATATCCGCCCGTTTGCTGATGCTGTCTAAGGGGACGCGGTGGACAACGATTGGCTTTTGCTTTGCTTCTGCTGGACTCTGAACCAAGCCATAGGCGGTTTCGTTGTGCAGCGCGCCCTGCACGCCATGGTCCGGCTTATGCGATACGATCAGTCGCTCCAACGCCTGGCGCACGTCATCCCGGAATGTAGGCCAGGGTGGATCGAGTTTCGGCAGCAGACGGGTGGAGGCAATATCTTCCTGATGGGCAGCAAGGGTTGCGGCTCTTTGCAATAAGCTTCTATCCGTTAGGGCAATGACCAGCGCATCGACCGCATGATGTCGATGATCGTTGCGATTCTTTGGGGCCTCTCCTCCTTCTACGCGATTGTGTCCGGGCAGAATGTCATTCAGGCCGAGAGCCCAGCGCAGATCGGCGGTAAGCTTTCCGGGTGACACCCAGACATCGGCCCCTGTTGCTTTCAGATAGGCGGTGACGATCCGCGCCATGTATTGCGTATCGACCAATTGCCGAGCCAGAAAGTCACGCTCCTCATTGTCGTAACGTTCCATAGCATCCGGTGCGAAGCGCTTTTGTTTGGATTTGGGCATATTACTGATGCGTTGAGTGATCTCAGCCCAGGAATAACCTGTTGGATTGTGAGCGAAGGCTTCATATGGGGTCCAACGTCCCTTCTCTCGGTTTGCTTGCCGTGTAACCAGCGTCTTATTGCCGATACTGTCATCCAAAGTGCGGGAAAATGGCAGGATATGATCGATTTCAACGCGGTCAGAGAACAGTGTGTCGATGGAAATCTGGGTGCCAGTATAAACACATCGCCGGTCCAGTGGGTCAGAAGGGTTCAATTCCTCCCACAATCTCAGGCGCAGCCGATTCTCATAGTTGTCCGACTGACCAAAGCGTTTCAGTTCGACGCTCCTTTTTTCGTTTTCTAACTGGTTGTTGCGGCGCTTTTTATCATCTTCTTTCTGTCGGATTGCTGAAAGGGGCAGATCCCTCGCCAATTCAACGATGATTTCAGATGGCGGCCCGTGACGAGCAATCAGATCATTTACCACATGACGCACCTGATTTAAGGCGACATGCACTGTGGGATTGGCAATCTTGCCATAGCGAACCTCATCTGAATCAGAGGCGACGCCACTACCGAAAGCAACATGTCGGGTCAGAATTTTCCCATAGTAGGGAAGACCGTTTTGAAATCTTTCGTCTCCGGCAAGGTCCGAATGGCTGTCATACCCCGCAGCGGCGACGGCTTTGTCATAGGATATGACATCGGCTTCCAGATGAGGCAGTAAACGTTGTGTGACTTCTCGGCAGAAGGCACCGTGACCGGCAGGCAGACGCTTGCGAGCAACTTTTTGCGCGATCTCATCCGTCAGATTGAATTCATTCTTAAGCCATTGGATTAGATTTTCCTCATTTTCTGCCGCCAATAGTCTTTCGACCACACTATCTTGGGTCGCAAGTGGCAAGTCGTGCCAGGACGGTCCCCAGGTCCCTTTCGCCGCTAGTTCCGCCGCAGTTTTGTCACCATCTAAGTGACTTCGACTTTCGCTTTCCAAATTAAACTTGATTTCGCTGGGTAGTTTCAGTGCCTTTCGCAATTGATCGAAAGTCCGTTTTGCCGACTTTTCCAATCCTGACAGTATGATGTCGCGCTGATCCTTTGTAATCGCTAATGCCGCTTCTCCCGGAGCTTGCAGCGTTAGGTGATTAACTTCTTGCAGCATGCGGAGTCTTTGAACACTGGGCAGCGCTTTCGGTGCGCGTTCTTGTTCCGGATCAAGTGTGCATCGCCCCACTGGTTGCGGTTTCAGGGGATGCTGGAAGGCTAGCGTTTCCCTTATTAGACTGTAGGCTTCATCTGTCAGGATATCTGAATGCCAACGTTTTTGGGATGCCCAGATCTGATCGAATTCGTTCAGGATCAGGTCGCGGGTGGGATAGAATTCATAATGCGCATGAGCTCCTTTGCCGCGCAGTCGCACGCGAGTCTGCGGCAGCGGCATCCGATCCCCCTTGGCTCTTTCCTGATTTTGCTGGATGACCTCAATCCTTGGGCGACCTAACCACTCGCCAAATGTTCGGCAATCTGATTTTGCCAAAAGGGCTTTGGTGGCTTCCGATGCAGATTTGATTTTTCCTGTGTCACTGTCTGCGCCATCGGTCTTACGATTGGATTTAAAGCCCCGGCGCTTCAATTGAAACAGTGCGCGACCTATCTCAAAAGGTTCCAGTGCCTCATCCAAGGCGCGTGTTCTCAGGATATAGGGATCAAGGTTGCCAAGGCTTTGTCGAAGTTGCTCATAGTTCTCCTTCGACAATTGGTCAGGATCCGGCATAAGGTCGAATTGGCGCAGTTCTTTAAGATATCGCTCGTTTCGATTGTGGGCTCTATCGCGATTTCGTCGCATCCCTCTTGGAATTCTGCGCTTTGCTGCAAGCGATTCTCTATCTTTGGGGTCGCGCCCGTCACTGAAGATGCGAACGCCCAATTCCACTCTGGGGTCTCGTCGGCTATCGCTCGTGTAGTCATCCAGAACCGCCATACCAATTGAATTTGTGCCAATATCAATGCCCAACCGCCATGCCATGCTCACCCCCTCTAAGTGTTATAATTTACCTTTTCTACTTGACGATGGCATGAAATGATGAGATCAATCAAATACAAGCTGTAGCTGGCTTTGAAACACGGTCTTTCCGTTAACAAGGTTTAAGACCACAAAATGACACGGCGCTCTCGGGCGCCGTGTTTTTTTTGGGGCGGCGATTATGCCTTAATTCATTCGTTAAGCTCTTACTTTCATAGCTTGTCTCAAAATTTCAAGGGCGAAAAATTTCTCACGAGGTGCTGCATGAGCCTCAAACCTTATACTGAGTAGAAAAGGGCATTTGACCCCGGCAATAGACCGGCACACCGCCGACGCATTCGAGGGTATGCGGAAATCCGCCGTGAAATAGCATCCTGACCTATGCAGCGTTTGGGCTCTTTCCCGGAAACCTATTCTATTGGGCAGAATTTTTTGTCTTAAAGCGCCTGTCTCCCAACGCTGGAATTGTCGGTATTGTCGGGTAATTGGTATTGGCCCTGTATAAGGATGTCCATTCAAGCAGCCAGAGCGTTGGCACCATCCCCCTCATCTGATGCCGCCAATCTCTAGGACTTCGTCTTACCTTCACGTTGTATCTCGTGATGCTCCTGAATTATCTCGTGATGCTCCTGAATATGGAGAGCAAGATCGTCACGAAAGTGTTTCAGATTCTCTAAGTTCGGGTGTTAAATGCCAGGCACGATATGATTTCTGGGGCAGGCGGTTATGTTAAAAGGATGCTTGAGGGCGCATCGTGACTTTTCGAAGCGCCCTCGAAGCATTGAAGATCAGGCAGCGCATGCCTCTATGAAAACGCTTAGCGCTCCGCGAGCAGCGGCTCGTGAGAGTGCATCGAGCGTGTCTTCATCATAGTCATAGCCGATGAGATCATAGACACTTCCTGATACTTCAGGACTATCTGGTCCCGGCTCTTTGAAGAGTCGCGCAAAATAGTCGAACGTGAGCGGAATATCGCATTCCTCGAGACTCATTAGGCGGGATAGCTGGGAGAATGTAGCTTGGTTTCTGGCCCATTCTCTGCCCTTTTCTTCCACGCTCGTTATGAGACTTATTTTCGACAGCTGGAGTCTTGCGGTAGTGTCCATGATTCTACTTCCTTTCACTGCTGTTGGTATTCAGGATCGTCCTCATCACGCGGACGCGTTTTGATCGATCCAATAACATCATAGCGAGATGCTATTTCTTCCGTAGGGCATTTTTAGGCCTGTTTTAGGGTTATTATGCTGTTATTAATGGGAAATATTTTTTTCAGGGTTAGTTAAATAGTCCTAAAAAAGCACCAAATTACAAACATAGATTGTATTAATTAAATTAATACGACTGAGTTATCTGTGCGCCAGAATACAACGAATTAAGCTGATTCTGGTTGGTTGATCCGGCAGAAAAATCAACCTTCAAATCAATCGAAAACGGCGTGGACTTTTGAGATTGTGATATACGCACGCTGACAGTTTTAAGATACCTTATAAAAAGCAGTTCAGAGGTGCCGAGGATGAGGACAAATAATTGCTTTGGTATTCAAAGCAAAAGCAGCCCACCCAGATATGGGGGGCTGCTCGCTTCTTTAATGGCGTCGTGGTTGCGGAGTGCTAGTCGAAGAAGGCAGATAGGTCCGAGCGCACTCTGGCGCAGAATGAAGCCCGTCCGCTCTCGGTGTCGGTTAGCATCTGGATCCGGGACATATTGGTCCGCATCTCGGGCCAATGCTCTCCCCCGGGAGCGACGCTATCTACTGAGCCAAAGGTCGACTGAACTGCGATCTGCAAGATGTCCTGATTGACCGTAAAGCCACACACCTCCTGCGCTGCCATGACTGACGCGATGTTTTCCAGCGCATCGCTTTGATTCATCGCGCTGGCTGTGTTGGCTGATGCAGCCAGACCAATTGTGATGGCGGCTGCGAGTATGGATCTTTTCATGGGCATTGTTCTCTCCTTTGAGGTTAGTGAGAGAGCCAAGAAAGGCGATCGGTTGAATCGGAGCAAGGAGGGACTGGCATCCGGATGAGGATATCTGATTGATGCGGGGCACTGGTGTCTGAAGTAGCCCTGTAAGCGACAGAGAAGCCCACTGGTGCGCTTTGAACGTGATTCTGCTGTTGGGGGGTGCGAAAAGCAGTCAAGATTCACCAATGAAGCTCTGAGGCGCTAGAATGCAACCCATGTCAATGTTTGGAGTCGGAAAATGCTGTTAAGTAGCTTTCGACGGATCTTTTAATTTGCAATTTGGTTTTCTAACGTTGTTTCGAACTAATTTAGAGTTCAGAACTTTAACACTTCGCCGTTGTCAAAAGCTATCCCAGTGATAATAGTAACGACCTTTCCTGTGTTCCCGCTCACCATAGGCAAGAGCTTATCGTATGGCTCACCCGAAATAAATTGATTGTCCTCGAATACGTAGAAGACATCAGCTTTTGAGGTTTTTCCTGCCTGAATACGCTCACTTAAATCGCCGTCAAATCTGAAAACTTCTTCTCCGAATGCATCTTGGAAAGAAGCTGAAAACCGAACGCCAGCTACGATATCATCAGTGATATTTTTTACCTTTGGAATGAACCTGACTGATTTTTGTTTGTATATGCTCACATGATGCTCAAATAATGGCTCTCCAATAGACAGGTATTTTTCACTTTCTAATGTGTTATCAGCCTCAATCGCATAAGTGCCATCTTCGTTCAAAATGATTGTTCGTCCATCGGTAGTGGTGACGGTTTCACCATGAGATGCGGTTGACCATGAAAATACGGCCAACAATGAAACCACCAATATCCTTCGCAAAGCATTCATAACCTTCGATCCATATGTTATTTTGTCCATAACAACACTATACTTGGAAAAAAATAGTGCATCAAAAAATTTACTACCGAATTGCACCCGTATGCTCACTTCTCACTTAATTTCGGGGAGTCAGAGTATCACTTCAACGCCTCATAATCCTGGTGTATCCTGCGCTTTCCGGCGATTCTCAGCATAAGTGATTTCAGTCTCGTCGATAAGCTAGTCATCAAGATTCGCTGGTAGGCTTTATCGTCTCGCTATTCGGCTTACTGATACACCCAAGCACTATGGTGAGTATATGCATAGCGGTTGGAACCACTGGTATGAAAAACAGGACCACATCGAATACCCCAGCTACAATTGGAAATGCAGCAAGCCAAGGCTTTTCAATTCGGCGTCCTCGAAAAAACGCGATCAACGCTAAGATCAAAAAACAAGCAATCATCATTAAGCTAGCCGCATTGCCGATATTACTTATATCTTGCTCAGAATTCGTTGACTGGACCGCCGCACTAAACGCTGCAAAACGAATGAGATACGTTGGAATCATGAAAATTATGTAGGTTAAGAGAAATGCGAAAATGTTCATTTGTATTCTCCCCTATCAAAAAGCCGATCTCCCTAATGGTGCTGTTTTTTTTGAACACCCCTATAGGTTAAATTTTGCAAATTCTAATTGGGCAGACAAGGATAAGTTTATGCTCAATTGAAGAGAGATTGAAAAAATGGCAAGTTTTCTAATTTTAACGAGCCTATTCATATGGGATCACTCTTTACTTTATGGTTTGATGTGGCGATCTGATATGGAGCAAGGAGGGACTGGCATTCGGATGGGGATATCTGATTGATGCGGGGCACTGGTGTCTGAGGTGGCTCTGTGGGCGACAGAAAAGCTCACTGGTGCGCTTTGGGTGTGATTCTGTTGTAGGCGTGCGAAAATCAGCTAGGATTCACCAGTGAAGCTTTCTGGCGCCGAGAGTTAAATCCCTATCAGAAGCCGCCGGTGTCATCCACAGTGATGATTTCCAATCCGCGTTGCTCTGATTGATTAATCATGTTGGTGGTCCCACGATGACCAGGAAAGTCAATGATCAGATCGGGCTTTCCTGCGATCTTGATCTCGAACGCAAATCACAAACCTCCCGATTAAAATGGAAGATAACCTCGGCTCCCTAACCGCATCACACCAAACCCAATCCCCAAAAAATCCGGCAGCCGCCAATAATCCAGCCTTTATAATACTGACATCACTTATTCAGTGAGTCGAACCTCGGATGCTTTAAGATGGTTACGACGCCAAACTGATCACTGAAATCAAAAGCTGGGGTGCGCCGGACGACAGCGTAAGCATCCCCCGCAATCTTGGCGCTCATCAATTCATACTCGTCACCCCCAAGAGGGTTGAAACTGCAAAACACCACCCCCTCTAAAGGCTCACCGCCCTCAAGAAGCTGAGCCTGAAACAGTGCCTCAATCGATTCCTCCCCATCAAACATGTAGCGATGCCCCTCAAGCAACTCAAAACTCTCCCGCCTTTGTAGGGTCGGGCGTATCTTGTCGATGCAGCGTTGAACGAGGGGATCAACAATACCCAGCGATGCTTCGAACCTAGCTTGGAGCCGTTTCATATCGCGAGGGTTGTTGGCAAAATAAGCAACACTGGCCCCAATGGCGATCGCAAGCACTGCTGAACTTGCTAAAATCCACTTTCGCATTGAACGTCCTCAAAGGTGATCTAACATTGGGAGTTATCATATCGAAACACTTATGATCGAGTGTTGAAAGGGCCTTGTGATCGGCACAGAAGCCCACTCGTGCGCCTTGAAGGCGATCGTGCTTGGGTGGGGGCTTACGGCGCATAAGATTCATCAGTAAAGACCTGAGGCGCTTATGGCAGGGAAGATCACAGGGCGGCGCCTCAATCCAAACCATCCGGGACATATCGAACCACTCGGCAAGAGATGCGAAACAGGGCTACTCAGTCAACAATGAAGATTGCCATATGTCTCGATCTGTCCGGATGGGTTAATGGGTGACGGGATGTCGTTAATCCGGCGCTGAATATTGTGCTAATTCCTGATGCCATCTCTGTCTGTCTCCAAGAGCCGCAAGAGAATAGCGATTGGCATCTGGAAGGTTGATTGCGTGCTGCGGGAAATGCTGGGGTTTAGCATGTGTCTATAAGCGCCGTGAAAGCTCACAGAGGCGCTTTGGGTTCGATTTCGCTTTAGGGCGCGCATAAATCATCGATGAAGCCCTGAGACGCTTAAAATGCAAATCGTTGAAATGCGAACAATCTCTCCCGGCAAATCAGCCGCCGCATGTTCAGTTCAAAATTCTTTTCAGGCTGATTTCCGTCTCGCCTCAAGCTTCGCGAACTTATGAACCTCATCCCAGAGCGCCCGAGAGTGGGTTCTGACTGCATTGGATGCGGAAATCACCTGTCGGGTCTGGATATCTTCCTCCGCCAAGAAGCGACGTGTGGTGGCTGGGTATTTGGTCATATAGCGTGCCCATGCAGCTCTCTTCCCGCCATTGTTGCGAACATCAGTCTGAAAGGATTTACCTTTTTGATCGACCCATTCTCCCATAGCCACATTCAGAGATTTTCGAACGAAATCCCGATCATCGCTTTGAACACGAATGAGCCCATGAACGTGAGGTTTGTGATGGCGGAGGTCTTTCTCGAGCTTAATCACATAGTCAACTTCTAAGCCACGACGCTGGAAAGTTCTGCGCAATTCATTCCCTAAAAAAGTCGGTGGCGATTCCTCATCGCGCAACCTATCAAGCTTTAGTTCATCAAGGTGACTGGTAAACAGCCACCAGTTCCTTGGGCCGGGTAGCGTTATGATGCCGTAAGCGAACACCAGCATTTGCTCATAATGTCCTAATGTCTCCCATGCTGTTGGCTGCTCATTTGCGTAGCGTGCTTGGTAGCTATTGTAGAAGCGGGTGTCTGTATAAAAGAGGGGGAAGGGCTTGTTGCTCTTATATACTGTAGATGACCATTCTCCGAGTCGAACTGCACATGCAAAACCGTTGATAGCCGCGAGGTTTCGACGGATAGACCCACGTCGTTTCGGGCTGCTTAAGTGATACTTTTTCGGTGGTTTTGCTTTTAAAATTGGCGTGATCTCTTTCATGTTCTGCTTACTTTTTTTGATCTTTAAGCGTTATCATAAAGACAATAAAGGCATCGTGTCTGTTCAGTTAAAGAGGCATCTTTCTAAATTCGAGAATTTTTATCCAAGCCGCTCAGCCAACCCCTCGGCCCGAAGATGGGTATAGCGCCGGAGCATCTTGAACGAACGATGTCCGGAGATGGAAGACACCTCCATTGCATCGAGGCCCCGTTCAAACATGCGACTGGTTGCTTCATGTCGAAGATCATGAAAGGTCAGCCCTTCAATTCCGGCGCGTTCCACTGTGCGAACCCATGCCTTGCGTGCTGCATTCCTTGTGAGATCAAAAACAAAAGAGTCATTTGTGTCTTTGTCGAACTCTTTTGACCTTTGAAGTTCTTTCACACTTTGAAGCACTGCTAACGCGCGACGAGAAAGAGGCACGTCACGCGGGTCGCCATTCTTGGTAATATCAAGATGCGCATAGCGACACTCGGTATTGATCGAAGACCAGCGCAGGGAGAGCATTTCCCCGCGTCGCATGCCAGTCTCTATCGCGAAGATTATCAATAGCTCTATATAGCGATTGCGTGAGGCTCTGGCGGCTTCTAGCAGCAAAGCCTCCTCATTCCCCTCCAAACGCCTCTGACGCCCCTTCGCGGCGCTTGGGCGCCGTATCTGCCGAACGGGGTTCTCCAAGACGTGAATGCCCCACTCCCGGCGTGCTATCTCAATGGCATGGGAGAGAATGCTCAAGTCTCGATTGATTGTTCCGGGCGTTACAGTGAGGAGCCTCATGTCGCGATACTGCGCGACTACCTCGCTCGTCAGCGTTGCCAGCGTGTAGTGAGCAATATCGCTTTTCATCATTCCATTGATCTTGACCGCCTCTGGAATGGCCCCCCGCTTCTGCGGCGTTATCTCTGCCTTGTAACGTGCCAAAAGCTCCCGGACGGTCGTTTGCTCTGCTTTGCGCGTATCGATCCCAAAGGCCCCTCTATCGAGTTGAGATTCGAGGTTTCTCGCCCAACGCTCCGCATCAGACTTAAGATCAAAAGACTTCGCCCGGGGTGGCAGACCACGGCGTCGCACCTGTGCTTGCCAGCGTCCTCTGAGCCTTCGTATCGTCGCCATTCTCGCCTCCTTCGATCAAATCAACTATGATGTTGATAGGACGCCGGTAGAGGGCCGCCAAGGAGGTTTCCGGCGGTGTTGCGGCCCGAGTGTGCCGCAGAGCGCTAACGGCTCTCAGGGGCGCCTGGAAGCGCGTATAGAGAGCCTTGAGGGCCAAGGGTTTCCCGCTGGTCCAGAGGCAATTTCAATCGGTTAGGGGGACGCATGGGCACGGCAGAGGTCGAAAGCTCTCTGGTCGCCCATTCCAAGGTCGCAGAGGCCGCCGTGGTCGGCGCACCCCATGATGTGAAGGGTCAGGGCATCTATGCCTATGTCACCCTGAACAGTGGGGAAGAACCCAGTGATGAGTTGAAGAAAGAACTGGTCGCCTGGGTCCGCAAGGATATCGGCCCGATCGCCAGCCCCGATTGGCTGCAATGGGCACCAGGCCTGCCCAAGACCAGATCCGGCAAAATCATGCGCCGTATCCTGCGCAAAATCGCCGAAGACGATTTCTCCAATCTGGGCGACACCTCCACCCTGGCCGATCCCGGCGTCGTCGACAGCCTGATCGACAATCGCCAGAACCGGAAGTAAGCGGTTTAGGGTGTGCCGCACATGTGGCGATACTGAAAGGGCGGTGCCGATGGGTGCCGCCCTTTTTGTCCGGGTGTTTGATTCTATGTTGTGAATTTATTAATAGGATTTACTGGTCGTTGGGTCTATTTTGCGATGACCCTATGGAACTAAAGTAACAAAGATATGGCACTGGATAAATCTACACAAAAGATGGTTGATCGCTGTTGGGATACAGTCGAATTAATCCTTGAGGCGCCTAGGGTTTGTTCTTTTACAATTGGGATTACGATGAACCTAAAGGCGCGTCGAAGCGCTTATCGCTCAATTTTAATGCCACATCTTGTTGTCTTGGCAGAAGGATTTTCAGCAAAGAAGGCACATCAAATAGAAGCTGCGCTACAAGAACTTACAAGAGAAGATTTGAGAAAACATGCAAGTCGCAAGGCGGGATCTTACTCAGTTTATGAAAGAACCATTGCTAGCTTTGGCGGAAAGTCTGCAGAGAAAAACGAACATGAGTATTTTGTGTATCTAGCGTTTCGCGAAAGATTGCCTGGAGAATTACCTAGGTATGGGCGCTTTTGCCTGGAAATAGACCGCCAGTCGGAAACCGACTCTCCAAGATTCTTGCGATTTTTTAATCGGCTTCAAGACGCGAAAGATGCGGCTCAAAAACTTGATGACGGCAAATACAGCTTGTGGCTCAGTGAGCATGCCCACCCAAAGAACGGAGATGTAAAAGGAGGAGATTCAGCAAATTGGTTTTACTTCTGGTGGAATACAAAGGCCGGAAGTGGTGATAATCTTGGAAGCCCGCAACGGCGTGGAATTGGTTATGTCTATTCAGATGATGCAATCCGAAGTAAAGTTTCTCTTCCATACAAAATTTCGAAGTATGCGCCATCAAAAGACAAGTAAAAATATTTTATTTTAGATGTAATATAAAAAATAACGTTCTATACTATTGTAGTATTGAATGATGGTGACTTGTGAGGAGGGGGTCGCCGTCACGCGGTTCTCATGGAACCGGCTGCCCCGTTTGTTCAGTCACGGCTCAGTCATACCGAGAAATCTTTCATTCCTCCATTGAACGCGCCTATAGATTGCAGGGATATCTCCCGATTTGCGATTGATTTTGGGCTTTCTGACCCCATCTCAGAAACGGAGAATTTTGGGAAAATTATCAGGAAGACGTGCGGACTTATGGATATCAATAAATTGGTCGAAAGTTTTCTGGGATCGGGCGCATCCAATACGCCGTCGATGGGTCAGCAGGCGGGTCAGCAGGCGGGTCAACAGGCGGGCCAGCCGATGGGTCAGCAGATGAGCCAGCAGATTGGCGGGGCATTGAAAAGCTTTCCAGGCGGGCTGGCGGGTGGTGCGGCAGCGGGGGGGCTGGTCGCCCTGATGCTGGGCAGCAAAAAGGCCCGCAAGGTCGGCGGCACGGTTCTGACCTATGGTGGCATGGCCGTCGTCGGTGGCCTGGCGTTCAAGGCCTGGCAGAATTACAAGGCCAATCAATCCAACAGGCCGGCTGATATGCATGATATCCCGGCCCTCCCTTCGGACAGCGGCTTTGATCCCGCCCACAGCAGGGATGCACAGGGGAATGACATGCGTCTGGCCTTGATCCAGGCGATGATCAGTGCCGCCAAGGCCGACCAGCATATTGACGATGTTGAGAATAGCCGCATCCGTGAACAGATCGATGCCGCAGCCCTGGGCACGGATGAAAAGAGCTTCCTGTTCGATCAGTTGGGTCAAGACAGTGACCCTATCGCCATCGCGCGACTGGCCCAGGATGAGCCACAGGCGGCGGAATTGTATCTGGCCTCTGCCCTTGCCATTGACATCGATACGCCGGAGGAAAGCCGCTATATGGAACGCTTGGGCGATGCCCTGCGCCTGCCTGGACCGCTGATCAAGCAATTGCAAGACCATGCGGTGGCGGCCAAGGATGCGGGCATGTCCTGACCCGGTATCAGGCACATTTTCTGTCAGGGTGACCCGCGTTACACATGCCCATAGAAATCACGATGGACGGCAATGGAATAGGCATAGTCCAGCAATGTTGACCAACTGAATACCGGCATGTCGATCTCTCTTTGAATCGCGCGGGCAAAGGGTTGAAAGCCTGTACATTCCAGAACCATTGCCCCCATGGAGGGATGGCTGGTGGCGAAGTTCTTTGCGACGGCAACAATGTCCAGTTCGGCCTTCTGATATTCTGCTGTCGGTGTTTCCGGCCGCAGGTCTTTCGTCCACAGACTGTCGAACTGTGGGCATTTGCCATCATCCTTTGCGCCATGAACGACATAATTCGACTGCAGGCGAATACCGACCGACGTTAAGTGCCGATCCTGTAAATGGTCCCCTTCGGCGACCAGAAGTCCGACCACCTTGTTTGCGCCAATCAATGTCTGGGCCAGGGGCACCTGTAACAGGCTGGATGCAAAGACCGGCACCGATACTGCATTGGCAATTTCTTGCTGGAACCAGGCGAAATATCCGCATTCTGCCGCAATAGCGCGACAGCCCATGCGTTCCAGCTTTCGCGCGGCGGCCAGGACCGGCGCTAACAGGTCGCCCTTATGCTCCCCCCGGACCAGCTTCTTGATATCCACCCCTTCGGCGATTTCATATTGGATTGGATAGCCATGGGCGCTGGCATTGCGGACATCGCCCGGAAATCCAGGATAGACATCATCCAGAATGATAATCCCCAGCCCCATGCCATAACAGCTGTGGTTTCTGCGGGCATAGATTTTAGTGAGGGCGGGGTCATGGGACGGCATTCTTGGTTCCTTTCGTTCTTGCGGGGTTTCTTATTAATCCATTATATAATTATCGAAAAATAACGTTTTGTTATGGCAGGCGAAGAATGCTTATAGATGGGTCAAGGCGCGAAGAAATTTCTGTACGGCGGGTGCGCAGCCTGTTGGCCGTAGCAGAATTCCGCTCATTTTCTCTGGCTGCGAAGGCGCTTGGCTTGACCCAACCGGCCATTTCGCAACATGTCCAACAATTGGAGGCGCAGCTTGAAACGACATTGATGGTGCGCGACACGCAAGGGCTGCGCCTTTCATCTGGCGGGGCGGCGTTGCTGCCCGCCTTTCGACGATTGTTATCAAGCAATGGGGCGATACTGGACCAGTTGGCCTCCCTGGGTCAGGGGACAGAACAAATCCTGCGTATCGCCAGCCCTGCGTCTTTCGCCGCACTTTTCATTGCACCGACATTTCAGGCGATGCGGGCCAGGTTCCCCAAGCACATCCTGGACATTTCTGAAATCGATAATGAGGAGAGCCTGGACCTGGTGCGCCAGGGTGATATCGACTTTGCGATCACCAGCGTCTTCATCGCTTCGCCGGGTTTAAAATTTGAGGCACTGCATCAGGATTTCGCCTGTGTCGTCATGTCGGAAGAAAACCCGCTGGCGACCAATGTTGATCTGACCGATGAAGAAATCCTGGCGCAACCGATGATCCGCTTTCCCTCTGGCACTACGTCGCATGACTGGCTTACGGTCCTCTCACAGCGAAGTGGTGTGGAGCCCAACACAATTGCCGAAGTGCGGCAATTGGTGACCGGGTTTCAGATGATACGGCAGAATCTGGGCGTGGCGGTGGTGCCTGAGGGTGCCGCACAGGCCTGCACCCTTCCTGGTATTGTCGCAATCCCGCTCAGAGATCGCACATTCGTCCGGACGCTTGGTAGTGTCACAAGCGAAATTCAGCACCCGACAGAATTCCAAAATGAGTTACTGATAGGCTTGCGGAGCCGAACACGGATTTTCTCCAGTAGCCAGACATAATCGGTTCGTTTTGCACCGCGATTGTGGTGAAAACAGCCCCGGTCCAAAAAACATGGTGCTTTGAGAATATCAAATCCGCTACGCAGGTAAGACCTATGTCAGATATCTTTATACATATAGGTTGTCGCATCCATTCGGTCGCTGTCTGTGGCGCGGCAGAAATTGGGGATGGTGCCGGCTATTTTGTAATCCAGGCTGAGATATAGCGGTTCTGCGGCGTCGCCTGTGCGGGTGTCCAGGGTGATCAGACGGCGTCCCAATCGGGTGGCGTGGCCTTCCAGATCGGTCATCAGGCGACGCGCGATGCCGCGTTTCCGGAATTCCGGATGCACCAGAAGCTTTGAGATTTCGCAGCGATGGACCTGGTTCGGGGGCATGTCCAACAGCAATTGCCCCGTGCCGACAATCCGCCCCTGCATTGTGGCGATCAGCAACAGCCGCCCCCCGGAACGGATGATGGGGAACATTTTATGCTGCCAGAACTGACGGCTGTCTGTCATGGAGAAGGGCAGGATGAAATTAACGCTGCCCCCTGCCAGGACGGTTGCATGCAGCACCTCAGCCAGACCGTCCAGGCTGTCGTCCAGATCCTCGTTACTGACTGTGGCAATGGTGATGGGGGTCATCGTATCCTCACAATAGGACGAGCAAGTAAGTTGCACCGGTGTTTCTGGGTGTTTTGAAGCGGCTGGCACCAAATAGGTGATAACGCAGGCAATCCCCGGGGGTCAGGTGATACGGATCGTCGTCGATCCAGATATCCAAAACGCCTTTTTGCAGCAAAAGATGGTGTTCCAGCCCTGGCACAGGCGGGGCGGCATAGGCGATTTCCGTATCGGCGCGCAGTGTGCATTCCACGATTTCGGCCCTAAGCGGTGGTGCGGCAGGAGAGATCACGCGCCGTTCATAGCCGATCATTCCCTCCGTCCAGACGGGTTGATCCCCCCGGCGGCACAGGGGCGTGAAAGTCTCCTCAACCTGGGCAAGAAGGCGCGATAGGGGTAAGGCAAAGGCAGTACACAGCTTGCCAAGTACCTCTGCGGTCGGGCTGACCTCAGCATTTTCAACCCGCGACAAGGTGGCCCGGCTGACGCCGCAACGTGTCGCTAATTGATCCAGGGACCATTCCCGATCCAGGCGCAGTTTCTTTAAATGATCCGCTAATCGGTTCGAAAGAGGTGTTGTCACTGATTTTCCACAAAAGAGAAATTATTCCAGAAATGAGAATTATGTATACTGTCATATTTGTACAGCATGAAATTCAGCAAATAGGCCTCGGATTGTGTGAGTTACCGGAATCACGATACAATTAAGAATGTTCAACGAAAGTAGGGATAATGACGCATCACCCCCCTGAATTTGATATCTCCAATGGTGAGAGCGTCGCGCTGTATCTGGTCCCGGATTCGTCCAACGAAACCCTGACTGAAGACAGGGTCTATGAGGAAAACTTTCAGCTTCCCCATGTTTTTCAGCGCGACCAGACACTGGTTGGGATCACCCAGAAGCAGCATGTGACCCACACCCATGGGGGTGGATTGGTGCAACAGGCAGGGTTCTTTTATACCTCTTATGGCATCTATGGGGTATTGAGCAGTTATGATCTGAACACGGCACTGGCCGGCGTCGAATCCTTGCATGGGAATATCTCCAGTGCGACGGACTATACTGTCTATGACTTTAAGTTTTGCGCTGATATGCACGAAATCTGGGACTTTAAGCGTGGCGATGATGTTGCCGTTCTGGTCGAGGCTATTCGACGGGGCGGTTGCTTTCGCGCCGTTGTGGAAAAGAAGGATGGGTCGCGGCAATCGAGCCCTGTTGAGATGCCGTATTATTGGCCGGATCAAAATCTTGTCCAATTTCAAACGAAAATCGAATTCTTTCCCTCCGAGATTCTGGATGAAAGACGCATGACGGAAACCCTGTCTAAAGACGGCTATCCCCTGGGGGCAAATCCCGGTCCTATCACTGAATTGATTTTCAACAATGTTGCATCGACCTATCTGTCACTCTTTACGGATGGTCGTTATTATTCCCTGGGACAAGTCAAGCCAGGGACATTCCTGGAATATGAAAACTTAACGATCTTTGCCAATTGGCGTGTTAATGAAGAATAAACCAGTTTCAGGTAAATGTGCCCGTGCCGTACTTCCTGTCGGAAAGGCGTGCTGAATAGACTACGATCAGGAGTGTACTCTTGTCATTGTCCAATGATCCCAGTTTCGTTGTATCTGAGAAGATTCATGCAGTTTTGCACTATTGGACTGCACGAAAACAGGGCACAGACTGGCCATTGCGGGACTCTATCGTACCCTGGGAGCTCACGCGCTATCTGCCCAACATCGTGATCAGCGAAATCAATCGCAAAACGCATCAGGTCTATTATCGATTGGTCGGCACAAAAGTTGTCGAAATGTCCCGGTTTGATTTCACGGGGCGTTGGCTGCACGAAATGAGCCCGGCCTCTCAGGAACCCGGGGTGTGGGAACAGGCCTATGCTCTGATGATAGAGACCGGGTCGCCAGTTTACGGGCAAACGGGTATTCCCATTGCAGATGGCAGTGAAATCCTTGTGCAGGAAGAATTTGGAATGTTTCCGCTTCAGGTCCCCAATAAAGAGGTCTTTCAATGCCTGGCCCTGGAGGTTTATGGATCCGTGATGCATTTCAATCCGGATGATTTGCGTGCGATGCGACCGGTGAAAAGGTAGGATACCGGTCACAAGATGTGGACAAGCACGCATCGGAAAGGGGAGAAGGCGATGATACACGGGCTGCATCACAACGCATATCGATGTCGCGATTCAGAAGAGACGCGCATGTTCTATGAAGGCTTTCTGGGGCTGCCATTGGTTCATGCGTTTGAAATTGTTCAGACGAAAACCGGACGGGAAACAAGGGTTCTGCACAGTTTTTATCAAATGCAGGACGGGTCGTGCCTGGCGTTTTTCGAGGTTCCTTCCTCCCCCTTTGATTTCAAGGATCAGCATGACTTCGACCTGCATATCGCCTTGCTGGTTGATCGTCAGACATTGCTTGAGATGTTCGAATTGGGAAAGGCCCAGGGGCGGGAGACGCGCGGCATCGCGGATCATGGTTTCATAGAATCCATCTATTTTCGCGATCCCAATGGCTATGTCATTGAACTGACCGCGCCAACGCAACAGGCTGGCGCCATCCTGTCCAAGGGCAAGCAGGACGCGCGTGGCGTTCTGTCAAACTGGCAGGCGACAAAACCGGCCGCAGTTTCGGAATAATATTGTTCTAACCTTCCTGGCGGGAGGCTGAGGGGGCAGCAATGGCCGGTACGGGCATTAATCGACGCCGGAACGGCACTCGATGGGCGGGCGTTGCGGCATAGACCTGCTTATGCGCCTCTACAAAAAGAGCCCCGCCCAGCCTTGGTGCCCAGCGACGCCCGACCTTCTCAAAGCTAGGACCGGCCTTCAGGATCGGGTTCCAATCGCTGGGCGGCATATACAGGGCCCGGGTGATTGAAATCGGTTCAAACAAAGTATCGGCCAGCAAGCGTTCCATCTGTGCCTTGCTATAGGGTTTTCCATGACCAAACGGGGTGCGCTCTGTGCGGGACCATATTCCGCGACGCGACGGGACAACGGCCAATAAATGGCCTTGTCCAGACAGAACGCGCCAGCATTCCCGCATCATTGCGCGCAGATGCTCACTGTTTTCAACAGCATGTACCAGCAGCAATCGATCTATCGACATATCATCGAAGGGCAGGGAGGTCTCTTCCGCCAGGGCGACGCGATTGGGTTTGCCGCGTGGCCAATGGGTGACACCCTGATGGGCGGGCATAATAGCCAACAGGCGGGATGCTTCGCCGTCAAATTGTTTCAAATACGGGGTGGCATAGCCCAGTCCAACAACGCTCATCCCCTTTACATCGGGCCAGTGCGCCCGGATTTCAGCTTGCACGATCCCCCGCGCCGCCTTGCCCAGGCGGCTGCGATAGAATTGGTTAAAATCAACGACGTCGCTCCACATGGTGGTCACTATATCAGTTTGTGTAGCCAGGGGCAGCCATCAATAAATTCTAAGATATCACCGGCTCTTGCCTTCCCATCGGGGCCATGAAACTCTATCTGAAATAGGAAGATCAGGAAGAGAGGATGAATGCTGGATATCCGCCAAATACCGGTTTTGAATGATAACTACGTCTATCTGGTTCGGGAAACCCAATCCGGTGCCACCGCTGTTGTCGACCCTGCTGTTGCTGCGCCCGTGCTGGCGGAAGCACGGCGTTTGGGGTGGACCATCACACATATTCTAAACACCCATCACCATGGGGATCATGTCGGCGGCAATCTGGAAATTCAGGCTGCGACCGGCTGTCACATCGTTGGTCCGCGGGCAGACAAGGATCGCATCCCCGGCATTCAGACCCAAGTTGGGGACGGGGACCGCTATACCTTTGGACAGGCAGAGGCAACGGTGTTCGACGTGCCGGGTCATACACGGGGGCATATCGCCTATTGGTTTGCGGCGGATGATGCGCTGTTTTGTGGGGATACCTTGTTTGCCCTGGGCTGTGGGCGCCTGTTTGAAGGCACGCCCGCCCAGATGTGGAAAAGCCTTGGCAAGCTGAAGGCTCTGCCTGATGAAACGCGGGTTTATTGCGCCCATGAATATACTCAGGCCAATGCGAAGTTTGCGCTGTCGGTGGATGGCGACAATGCCGCATTGATTGCCCGGGCAGAGGAAATTGACGCGACCCGGGCCCGGGGCAAGCCGACGGTCCCCTCTATCCTGGGGATCGAAAAGCACACCAACCCCTTCCTTCGGGCCGATGATCCGGTCCTGGCCCGCAATCTTGGTCTGGGGAGCGCATCCGCCGAAGAGGTTTTCGCAGAGGTGCGGTCCCGAAAGGATCATTTCTAGGTTTTGCAACACAGTGTCCCTGACAGGACCTATCTAAAGGATGCTTACATGAAGTTATTTTACAGTGATGCCTCCCCTTATGCCCGGAAATGTGCAGTTGTTGTACAGGAAAAGGGTCTTGGGGATCAGATTGAGATTGACCGGATCAATGTCTATGAGATGGAATTCCGTGAGATCAATCCCCTAAACAAGATCCCCTGTCTGGTGCTGGAGGATGGAACGGGTCTGTTCGACAGTTTCGTAATCTGTGATCACCTGGACCGGATCGGGACCGGACCGCGCCTTATTCCGGAAGCCGGCAAAATGCGCGATCAGGTTCTGCGCCTGCATGCCATTGGTCAGGGCATGACCGATGCAGCGTTGAACCTGCGCAGCCAGGTAATGCGCGATGGCAAGCTGGATACGCCGCTGCCCAAGGATTGGTATATTGATCGCCAATGGGCGGCGATCCAGAAGAGCTGTGTTCTGTTGGATAAGGAAATCGACACGCTGCAGGGGGATTTGAACCTGGGGATGATTTCGGTCGGCACAGCGCTTGGCTATCTTGATTTGCGGATCCCTGAAGCGGCCTGGCGGCATCATGGTCCGGCATTGGTCGACTGGTACGATACGCTGATGCAGCGCCCCTCCATGCAATCGACCATCCCGAAAGGCTGACAGGGCGGTCATGGCGGAACTGACGGCGCAGGATATCATTGCGAAACTGGGATTATCCCGTCACCCGGAAGGCGGTTGGTATAGTGAAACCTATCGCCATACCACCCCGGACGGAGAGAGGGGGTATTCCACCGCAATCTATTACCTGCTGGAAGCCGGAGACTGTTCCGCCTGGCACCGCGTCACCGATGCGGATGAGGTCTGGCATTGGTATGCAGGTGGGCCGCTCGCCCTGACGATTTCACCAAATGGTCAGGATGTCATTGCGCATCGACTGGGACCGGATTTGTTGGTGGGACAGCGTCCGCAGGTCGTTGTGCCCGCCAATCACTGGCAAACTGCGGAAAGTCTGGGACATTGGACATTGGTCGGATGCACCGTTGCCCCGGCCTTTCAGTTTGGAAGCTTTGAAATGGCCCCGCCTGACTGGCGTCCAGGCTCGTCTGGAAAGGGTGAATCGTGACCTATGCCCTGCTGGCGGAGCGCCTGTTGAAGGTTGGGTTGCTGGCCCGGGGCGGGTTTCATCCCCAAACAGAAGATGACGCGCCGCCGACTTGCCGAACGGTTATCCTTGTTGGTAATGCGGGTCCGGAATTCTGGGCGCATTTTCAGGCCGGGCGTCGCTCAGAACCCAATCCACTGGATGCCTGGACCCGGCGGGAGGTGAACCGCATCGCAGCCTCTGCCTCCGGATGGGCGGTGTATCCATCGGACGGCCCCCCCTATTTCCCCTTTCAGAAATGGGCGCAAAAGGCTGACAGTGTTTTTCCCTCCCCGATTGGCATGCTGATTCATCCGCATTATGGATTGTGGCATGCCTATCGTGCCGCAATCTGTCTGCATGATGCGATACCCGTCCCGGCACGCATGGTGGCGGGCAATCCCTGCGATACCTGTGGTGATCAGCCCTGCCTGACGACATGTCCCGTCAGGGCATTTTCGACCAGCGGCTATGATGTTGCCCGTTGTGCAGCGCATATTGATACGCCAGAAGGGACGGATTGTCTGGAAAAAGGGTGCCGGGCCCGACGGGCCTGTCCCATTGCCAGTGAGGCGTTATATGCGCCCGGCCAGGCGGAATTTCACATGACGGCATTCCAGAACGCCCGCCACGCAGAGAAGAATCGTTAAATCAACGGATCGAATATTCCGTACGCGTACAGTTACGAAACGCTGGTTTCCCGTACAACCCGCGTTAAGGTCAGGACATCCACGGTGCGTGCCCCCTCCCGTTTCAACCGTCTGGCGATTGCATTCACGGTGGCCCCGGTGGTCAGAACATCATCGATCAACAGGACACGTTTATCTTTCAGCGTGTCCTTATGTTGGGCGGCAACACGAAAAGCACCTTCGACATTGCGACGACGGGCGGACGGGGACAGATGACCTTGAGAGTCCGTTTCCCGCTGGCGAATGACCAGATCGCCAATAAACGGAATGCCAGCCGCACGGGCCAAGGGCTGTCCCAGAAGGCTGGATTGATTATAGCGCCGCGAAAAGAGTCGACGGCGGTGCAATGGTACCGTGGCGATTATATCTGCCTCCTGCAACAATTCGCCACCTGCCCGACGCATCCATGCGGCCAATCCTGGGGCAAGATCAGTTCGATCCCCATGTTTGAAGGCAATAACGATCTGGGCGATCCGGTCGTCATAAGCGACAGCAGCGCGGGCCCGGTCAAAATAGGGGGGACGTGACAGGCACGCACCACAGCGAACACCAACGCCGAAATCAAGTTCAAATGGATAGCCGCATTGGCAGCATTGCGGCGCGGCGATAAAGCGCGCCTGAGTCCAACATTCCGTGCACAACCCGCCGGTCGAACCGGTTTGAACCCCGCAGCTTGCGCAACGGGGCGGCAATACGAAATTCAATGCGGCATGCAGTATTTGCGCAGGCAGGGCGGTTGCGACACCGGGGAAGGTTTCAATCCGCATTTTGGCCTGTGGCGATTGCGCCGGAAGGGATTGGGAAATCGGGGAATGTCAACGTGCCTTCCCGCCGTACTTGAGGAACCAGGGCAAGTTCCCAATCGATGTAGCGTTGCATGGCTGTCTTATCGACGGTAATTTCATAGGGTTTATGTAAGACATCATCTTCTGCTGAAAAAGCATCCTCAATGCCCGAACCCATCGGGCCGCCCGCTTGTTCCCAGGCAATTGTGCCCCCGGTCAGAACACGGACTCGATGGACGCCGGCGCGCATCATATCCTGTGCGGCCAAAGTTGCGATGCGGGGGTCCCGGGCGGTGAATACCAGCAATCGGCTGCACAAGACGGATTTCAAATCCTCCATGGCTCTGGCGCGGATGGCAAATCGGGCCCCCTGCGGATGCCCCTTGCGATGGCTCAGACTGGACGAAAAATCAATCATAACGGCATCCGTCAGTTTCATCGCATCCTGAGCGGCGATCTCGGAAACCGGCATCAGGCCCAATTCGAATACAGATTCCTCAATGGACCCTGTTTCCGTGCCACGAGACCCAATCCCTCCTTTCAAAACGGTGACATCCTGCCAGCCCATCTGGCGCAGCCAGGCGGCCGTCATAAGGGCGCGGGTTTCGGTGTCGTCAATCAGCACAAGGCGGCTGTTCAGAATGCCAACATATTCATCCGTTGCCTGGACCAGTTGCCCGCCCGGCGCATGATGGGAACCGGGTATATGCCCTGCCTCAAATTCCTCTATCGTGCGTACATCCAACAGATAGGTTGTACGATCGACTTCTGTGCGCCATGCGTTGATCGCATCCCAATCCAGCCTTTCTACACCGAAATGTGCCCCTACTTTGTGCGCGGCGGACCGTGCCCAATCATTCCCTGCCGCATCTGGTTCAGGGGCCAGGTTCGTGTTGCCACGGGCGCATTCCAGCCCGGCCAGCATCCATCCCATTGTGCCATTCTCCAGCGCCACAACCGGATTGGGGATCCCTGCATTGATGAGGGATTGTGCGCCAATGATAGAGCGAGTTCGCCCGGCGCAATTTACAACAATGGTCGTTGTTGGATTGGGCGCGACGGTTTTGACACGATGAACCAGTTCCGCGCCCGGCATATCAATTCCCCCCGGTATGGATAAGGAATTGAATTCGGTGAAAGGTCGGCTGTCCAGAATGACCAGATCATCCCCGGATCGCTGCATCTGGTTCAGGGTTTCAGCGGAAACATGCGGCGTCCCAAATTTCGCCTCGATATATTCTCCGAATGCTTTTGACGGAACGTTCACGCCTGAAAACAGGGGAAATCCTGCCGCTTCCCACGCATCAACACCGCCGTCCAGAATGGAAATATCAGTCCATCCCGCGAAGGCGAGTATGTCTGCGACACCTGTGACCAATCCTTCGCCTGCATCGCACAGAACGATCGGTACGGACTGGCGGGGGATCATGCGGCGGTAGAGAAGTTCAAACCGGCTGCGGGGCATATTGACCGCACGCAGGATATGGCGGGCGCCAAAGCAGCCTTGCTCTCTGGGATCGATCAGGGCAATTTCCTGCCCGCGGCACAAGGCGGCGTGAAGACTGTGTACATCGATGGTTTTGACTGACACCGGGAACCCTTTATCTTGAATGCTGTTTTCCTACTGTAAAAGCATGCGACGGGGTAGGGAAAGACTTTGATCCAATTGTGGAATGAGAAAGTGAGCCATTGTGTCCGGTGACACTCAGATAGTTTTTGATCGCGCGGTTTTGCGTCATCGACGGGACCGTGCGGCACTGCGGGCAGGGGATCATGATTTTCTGTTCCGGGAAATCGCCGATCGATTGGTTGAGCGGTTGGAGGATGTTGCGCGGACCTTTGAGTTTGCCCTGGACCTGGGGTCGCGCGATGGGATGCTTGCCGACACGCTGCGTACCAGTGGCAGGGTCGGTCGGATCATGCTGTGTGATCGCTCCCCGGTCTATGCCGCACAGGGGGCCGGGCGGGGCTATCCCAGTTTTGTGGCCGATGAGGATCTTCTGCCCCTGCAGGATGAGACTTTTGATCTGATCACATCCTGTCTGGCGCTGCATTGGGTGAATGATCTTCCCGGTTCTCTGGTTCAGATCAATAGGGCGCTAAAGCCGGATGGATTGTTTCAGGGGGTGATTTTCGGGGGGGAAACCTTAACGGAACTGCGTCAATGCCTTATGGAGGCGGAGCTTGCGGAAATGGGCGGCGTCTCGCCGCGTATATCCCCTATGGTGGATCTGCGGGATGCGGCGGGTCTCTTGCAACGGGCCGGCTTTGCCCTGCCGGTTGCGGATATGGACCGGATTGATGTCAGCTATGCCGATCCTTTCCAACTGATGGCGGATCTGCGCGCGATGGGAGAGGCGAATGCGGTTCTGGAGCGTCTGAAGCATAGCACACGGCGCAGTGTCTTCATGCGCGCGGCAGAGCTTTATGCGGCACGGTTTGGGGGACCGGACGGGCGCATCACGGCGCGGTTTGATGTGATTTTCCTGCATGGTTGGCGCCCCGCCGCGTCACAGCCCAAGCCCCTGTCGCCTGGCAGTGCGACAACGCGCCTGGCCGATGCATTGGGGACGGAAGAAATCCCGACCGGGGATGGGGTTCGCCCAAAAGGGCCGGGGCATTCCGATCAGTAATCAAGTGTGGTTGCCGCCGCGATTGCGCCTGTCTTGGCGCTTTGTATAAGGATCGCACATCCGCCCGTCCCCTTCATCTGATCCGGTGTCAAAGTCAGGTTTGCCGGGCCTCCCTGCCAGTTGGATGACAGGGTTTCAATGGACCGAACCACGCGGGCATTGACCAGGTTTTTGCCGGAGTTTTCTCCTCGCAGCACTTCGGTTTCATGCGGGGCATCAAATCCAATCAACAATACTTGATAGGATTCCGCGTCTTGTGGCATCCCATCCAGCGTTATCTGTGCGCCGCCCCCGGCTGTGGGGGTTACGGTCATCTGCGGCGGGTTTGACCCCATTTCCCGCATCTGCCGCTTCATGGCAGCCGATTCAATTCTGGCTTCTACGGCGCTGCGGCGCGATCCGACTTCATGGGCAGTCCCATCGATCACCATTTGCGGGGTATAATTATAGGCCGATCCCAGCAGGGTGTTGTAGTGCCGCTGACGCGCGGTAAAGGCCGGGTCCGCAAACGGATCCTTCCAGCCGATATAATCCCAATAATCGACATGAAACTCCAGGGCCAGAACGTCATCCCGTTTGGTCAGGTCTTTCAGAAAGGCTTCTGCTGGGGGGCAGGAACTGCAGCCCTGACTGGTAAACAACTCAACCACGACCAAGGGTGTCGCATCTGCTGCATCAGTGGAATTGCTGAACCCTGCCATAGTGCCTGCCGTGATAAGGGACAGGGCAATCAGGCTGCGTTTCAGAAAATGGCGTCGATCATGTGTCATGGCAGGACGATAGGCCGGAACGGCAATCCGCTCGAATCACATCTGGGTGACTGCTGGTTGATGGCGCGCATCGGACCGGATCAGCCTGATGTAACCTGGACGGAAATTGACAGAGACTGAAATGCCTCCGCAGGGCCATAGAACGACCCTGTAACGGGCAAGGCCTGAGACGGATCGCGGGTCACTGCCACACGGATCAGGTTTGCACCCCCGGCGATGCCATTGGTCGGATCATATTCAACCCATCCGGCGCCAGGCAGATAAACCTGAACCCAGGCATGGGTCGCACCGGCACCGCGCAGATGGGCCCCTTCCGGTAGATTCGGGTCCTTAAAGGCGGCATCCATGGCAGGGTCGTACAGATATCCCGACACGAAACGCGCCCCCAGGCCAAAAGACCGCACCGCCTCCATAAAGAAGAGGGCGAAATCGCGACATGTGCCGGTGCCCCGTTCCATCGTCTCCATGGGCGTCTGGGTGCCATGGGCGTCGCGGGTTTCATAGGTAAAGGTATTGCTGATTGCCTGATTCATGGCCAACAGCGTCTCTGCCGTATTGGGCGCGCTGGTTGGGTCCGTGCTGTTTACCAGAAATTGCCGCGCCCATTCGGTCAGCTTGTGATCCGGGTCTGGATAATGACGTTCCGTGCAGCGCCCCAAATCTGCGATTTCGTCCGTTTTATACGGGAAGGGCAGTGTCGTTGCGAAGGAATCAAGAGTGGAAAAATCAGGATAGGACAGTCCGTAATGTTCTATTTTAATTGTGCTTTCGATATCCAGATGATCCGCCTCCTCCAGGAAATTAACACGCGCGATGGAATTGCCAAACACATCATGGGTCCAGCGAAACTCTGATGCCGGATAGACGGACAAAGACGCCTCTATCATGCGCAGGTCGTGGCTGTCGCGGGGGCGCATGATCAGGGCGTGTTCGCCAAATCGCACCGGTCGGTCATATCGATAACTGGTCAGGTGATGGACGGTCAAAATTTGCATGATATTTCCCAAGTTTATAAAGGAATTCAACCGCACTGCGAGGAAGAAAAAGTGTTAGCGTCTTATTAACTTCTATGTGACAGACTTCAAACGTCCATTTGGAATAGTTAAGCATGTTTTTAAACGGGTACCATGATGACGCAGGTTGTAAAATCCCCCCAAAAAATCGATCCCAGTTTGGTCAGAATGATCGATATTGCCCTTCATACGGACGGTAAACAAAACACTCCAGCCATAAAAGCTATATTGAAACATGCAAAGATTCTTAATTGTCTTTATGAAGTGTCTGAAGCCTTGAATGATTGTGAGCGGCCATTTTCTGAGATTATGACCGAAATCGTTACGATGATTCCAAAAGGCTTACGGCATCCCAAGAAAGCCAGCATACGCATTGATTGTTGCGACGTCACCTATCTATCCCCCAATTTCAAACCGTCACCCTGGATGATATCGTCCGTTATTCATTGTAAGGACAGACTTATCGGACGGATGGACGTTTTTTACGCGGAATCCTCACCAAACAAGACACATCCCAGCTTTATCCCCGCAGAGCAGAAATTGTTGTCAGAAATAACCAAACGGATCGGCAGAAATTGTTCCCTGCGTCATGAGGGGGATGCACTGCGTATTGCTGCAAACCGGTTGAGTTCCAGCTTTGAGGCGGCGACAATTGGATTATTCTATCTGGACATAAAAGGAAATTTTCTGAGGGTGAATTCCAGTTTTGCCCAAATGCTTGGCTATTCGGCGGAAAATATGGCCACGCAGTCTTTGCAATCTGTGCTGTCGCCCCAGAGCCGTGAGCCCGATGATCCGCTGTACTGTATCTTCTACGATGGTCCAATTGAACCCTGCCAGGCATTAGCCAGATTCGTCTGTGCCGACGGATCGTATGTTACCGGCGATATCTCGTTAACGCCGGAACTGATGGAAGACGGCAGCGTCGACTGCATCGTCGGGTCAGTGCAGAAAGTATCCCCCCAAGATGACATCGTCGATAGGGAAGCGCAGATGCAGGCGCATCTGCGTCGCGCAGAATTTGAGATCGTGAATGTCTTGAGCAAGGCGCAATCGCACCGGGATCCGTATACATCGGAACATCAAAACCGCGTCGCCACCCTGGCCGTATCAATCGGTCGCCAGATGGGTATGCAGGGTCCCCAGCTAAAAAATTTGGAATTGGGCGCGCGTATCCATGATATTGGAAAATTGGATATCCCCTCCGACATTCTCAGCAAGCCGGGTGCGTTGACGCCCCAGGAATACGACCTGATCAAAACCCACAGCGCCATGGGCTGCGATATCGTTGCTGGCGAAATTCTCCCGCCAGTTATTCAGGATATCATTCTGCATCATCACGAAAGATGGGATGGAAGTGGGTATCCGGATGGTCTGGTGGGGACAGAAATCTCATTGGAATCGCGCATTGTGGCAGTTGCCGATAGCCTGGAATCCATCACGTCCCACCGTCCCTATCGACCCGGTCGTGGCCTTAGAACCGCCCTTGATATCATCAAGGAGGAAAAAGGCCGTCTTCTTGATCCAGATGTTGTGGAAGTCTGTGTTGCGATGGGTGAAGAAGGCTATTTTGACTGGCTTATCGTTCAGTAAAACTGGATTGGCCAGGCGTTCGGCGCGGGATTGCCACAATACTGAGGGGCGCGCCAACCGGCGCGCCCCCGCTTTACGATCATACTGAATTCTGTCCTTAAGCAGCATTGCCCTCGGCAAGCAGGTTGCGCAGCACATATTGCAGCACACCGCCATGGCGATAATAGTCGATCTCGCCCGCTGTATCGATGCGGCAGGTCAGGGCGACTTTCTCGCTGGCACCATCCTTGCGGTGGATAACCAGGGTAACATCCTGGCGGGGCTTCAGATTGGCGTCGATATCGATCAAATCGAAGGTTTCTGACCCATCCAGCTTCAGAGATTGCCAATTGGTGCCTTCCTTGAACTGTAACGGAAGAACGCCCATGCCAACCAGATTGGAGCGGTGGATGCGTTCAAAGCTTTCCACGATCACAGCCTTCACACCCAACAGATTGGTGCCCTTTGCCGCCCAGTCGCGTGATGATCCGGTGCCGTATTCCTTGCCCCCGAAAATAACCAGTGGGGTGCCGTCTTCCTTGTACTTCATCGCCGCATCATAAACCGACATCTGCTCGCCAGACGGCATGAAACGGGTGAAGCCGCCTTCGACGCCATCGACCATGGCATTGCGAATGCGGATATTGGCGAAGGTGCCGCGCATCATCACTTCGTGATTGCCCCGGCGAGAGCCATAGGAATTGAAGTCTTTCGGGCGGACCTGACGTTCCGTCAGATACTGGCCTGCGGGCGTATCGGGTTTGAAAGAGCCTGCTGGTGAGATGTGGTCCGTGGTGACGGAGTCGCCCAGGATTAACAGCGGACGCGCGCCCTTGATCTCAACCGGGTCTGACGGTTCAGGGGCCATATCGACAAAATAGGGCGGGTGCTGAACATAGGTTGACCCATCATTCCATTCATAGGTTTCGCCGCCTGTGACGTCGATTGCCTGCCATTGCGGCGTGCCTTGGAAGACATTGCCATAGCGGCTTTGGAACATGGCCGGGGTTAGGCATTGCTGAACGGTTTCCAGGATTTCGTGATTGGTCGGCCAGATATCTTTCAGATAGACCGAGTTGCCGTCGCTGTCTTCTCCCAGGGGATCGCTGGCGACATTGATTTTCACATTTCCGGCCAGTGCATAGGCAACAACCAGGGGCGGGGAGGCCAGATAGTTCGCACGGGTTTGCGGGCTGACACGGCCTTCGAAGTTCCGGTTGCCGGACAGAACGGCGGCTGTGACCAGATCGCCTTCATCAATTGCATCTGAAATGGCTTCAGGCAGCGGACCGGAATTCCCGATACAGGTGGTGCAGCCATAGCCCACCAGATCAAAGCCCAGCGCGTCCAAATCGGCTTGCAACCCGGCCTTTTCCAGGTAATCGGTCACAACCTGGGACCCGGGCGCCAGGGAGGTTTTGACCCATGGCTTAACCGACAGGCCCTTTTGACGCGCCTTGCGGGCGACCAGACCGGCTGCGACCAGCACGGCGGGGTTGGAGGTATTGGTGCAGGATGTGATCGCTGCAATCACGACGGACCCGTCCTGCAGCTTATACTCTTCGCCGGCAACGGCGGTGGCATTGTCGGAATGACCGCGCTCTTTAAAGACACCTTCGATATTTTCCGGCATCTTGGACAGGGTGACACGATCCTGTGGGCGTTTGGGGCCAGCCAATGAGGGTTCAACAAGATCCAGGTCCAGAGACAGCGTGTCGGTGAAGACCGGCTCAACAGAGCCTGCTTCCCGCCACATGCCCTGAGCGCGTGCATAGGCTTCGGTCAGGGCGATTTCATCGGCGTCGCGACCAGAGAACGTCAGATAGCGGATGGTTTCGGCGTCGATCGGGAAAATCCCGCAGGTTGCCCCATATTCCGGGGCCATATTGGCGATGGTCGCACGGTCGGCCAGGGTCAGGCTGTCCAGCCCGTCGCCATAGAATTCTACGAATTTCCCAACCACGCCCTTTTTGCGCAGCATCTGGGTGACGGTCAGAACCAGATCGGTGGCGGTCATGCCTTCTTTCAGGCGGCCGGTCAGCTTAAAGCCGATTACTTCCGGGATCAGCATCGTAACGGGCTGTCCCAGCATGGCGGCTTCTGCTTCAATCCCGCCAACACCCCAGCCCAGCACGCCCAGGCCATTGACCATGGTCGTATGGCTGTCGGTGCCAACCAATGTATCGGGATAGGCAATTTCGGCGCTGCCGGTTTTCTCTGTAGAAGACCAGACACCGCGGGCCAGGTATTCGACGTTCACCTGGTGGCAAATGCCTGTGCCGGGGGGCACAACGCGGAAGTTATCAAATGCGGTCTGGCCCCAGCGCAGGAATTCATAGCGTTCCCCATTGCGCTCAAACTCAAGATCCACATTTTTCTTGAATGCATCCGGACCGCCGAAATAATCCACCATGACGGAATGGTCGATTACCAGATCACAGGGCGATAGCGGGTTAATTTTCTGAGGATCGCCCCCCATTTTCACCATGGCGTCCCGCATCGCAGCCAAATCAACAACCGCTGGCACGCCGGTGAAATCCTGCATCAGCACCCGTGCAGGGCGATAGGCGATTTCACGATCGGACGATTTCGTTTTCAACCATGCAGCCATCGCCTTGATGTCATCCACGGTTACGCTGCGCGCATCTTCGAATCGAAGCAGGTTTTCCAGCAGAACCTTCAGTGAAAAAGGCAGCGTGCTGACATCTCCGATTTGATCCTTAGCCGCGTCCAGCGCGTAATAATCATATTTTTTCTTGCCGACAGTAAGGCTGCGGCGCGTTTTCAGGCTGTCGTGGCCGGTCATTGTCATGGTGATGAACTCTCCCTTTAAAGAAAGAAACGGGTGGGAGGCGGGCAATCACGCTTTTTCAACCCTTTTGGGTCGGAAAATGGCCCAGGCGTCCCCCCGGCAAATTGTCTATGCGTGCGGGTTATACTGCATTGCAGTGTAGGGGAACAATGATCAAATTAAAATGGGTGTGTGATTTGACCCAAAACAGGGCGAAACGGGGGCCATTTTCTGCCTTTGGCGGGTCAATCATAGGTGGATTGATTTTTTTTGAATAAGTGGTGCGATTTTTATTGCAGATTTCCCGAATAACGGTATGTTTAATGCACTTCTGCCGTGTATAAGGAAATCGGTTGTTCGTTTTCATATCCTTGTGATGAAATGATCAACTGGCCAAACGCCCTATACTTTCTGGCAGCGCCGAACATGTATCGGCTTCAACATCGCCACTTATAACCGATCGATATTCGATCCTGTGTGTTGCTGTATGGGTATTGCCATGCATGAACACAGTTGTGATCAGTGGCAATTCTCATCAATAAATCAGGAGATTACCATGCCACATCCTACGGATGTTTTTGTTGGCCGTCGTGTACGTGAAGCCCGTGTTGCCAAAGGGATGTCCCAAACAGATTTGGGCGACCGGTTGGGTGTCAGCTTTCAGCAGGTTCAGAAATATGAGAAGGGCACCAATCGCGTTGGGGCCAGCCGTCTGCTGCAAACTGCTCAGGCATTGACCGTTCCGGTTGAATATTTCTTCGATGGCGTTGATGAAACCCATGCTGATGATGCGCCCAGCAATGCCAAGCTGTCCCGTAAGGCCATCGCGACGGCAACGAAACTGCATCAAATTCCTGATGATGCAATGCGCCGCGAAATTATCCGTCTGATTGATGTGGCTTCAGAAATTCGCATGGCGAGCTGAAACGTCAGGCTGAAGCGTCACTTTGTAGACACCAAAAAGGACCGTGATGCATTTCCCGGTCCTTTTTTGTCTCTAAAGGGCGGTAATCTGTCGCGACGCTTTCGATCAATCAAGGGCCTCAACGCGGGCAAGCCGTGCCCGACGATCCACTGGGCGCAGGGCCTCAATGGCACGGGTAACAATGCTTTTCGCATCCAGTTGCGCCCGGGCAATCTGGTTTGTCTGACTGTCATGGTCGACAAAAAAGTCCGGCATATACAGGGGCGCGAAATTGCGCATATTCACGGACAATCTCTGACGGGCAATGCTGTCCATTACCAGGCTGGCGAAGCCACCGGATGATCCTTCTTCGATGGTAACGACAGTGCCATGATTGGCAAACAGCCGCGCGACAAGGTCATCATCAACGGGCTTTGCAAATCGTGCATCCGCGACTGTGGTGGGAAAGCCCAGGCCATTAAGCATTTCTGCGGCCAGCAGCGCATCTTGCAGACGGGTGCCATAGGACAGCAGGGCAATCGCGCTGCCTTCTGTCAGGATCCGACCGCGCCCGATGGGCAGGACATCTCCCCGATCCGGCAGGTCCAGGCCAACCCCGTCCCCACGCGGATAGCGGAACGCAGAGGGGCGATCATCAATCTGCGCGGCGGTGGCGACCATGTGCATCAGCTCCACCTCGTCCGATGGTGCCATCAGAACAAATCCCGGCAAACACCCCAGATAGGTTATATCGTAAGACCCCTGATGCGTGACACCATCGGCCCCGACCATGCCGGCGCGATCAATTGCAAACCGCACGGGCAGCCGTTGGATGGCGATGTCGTGCACGATCTGGTCATAGCCGCGCTGTAGAAATGTCGAGTAAATCGCAGCAAACGGCTTCATGCCCTCACAGGCCAGTCCGCCACAGAATGTAACGGCATGCTGTTCTGCGATTCCGGCATCAAAGGTGCGATCCGGGAAGACCTTGCCGAATTTATCCAGGCCCGTGCCCGACGGCATGGCCGCTGAGATGGCGCAGATCCGATCATCAGCCTTGGCTTCCTCAATCAGGGCCTTGGCAAAGACATTGGTATAGCTTGGTGCTTTTGGTTGTGCTTTTTCCTGCGCCCCGCTGACGATGTCGAATTTTGATACCCCATGATATTTACAGCCCGACTCCATTGCAGGGCCATAGCCTTTGCCTTTCTCCGTGATCACATGCAACAGCACAGGACCATTGGTCCACGCCTTTGCCTGTTCCAGAACCTGGACCATTTCGTCCACATCATGACCATCAAAAGGCCCGGCATAGTGAACGCCCAGATCATCAAACAATGTTGCAGATGGCGCAAAGGAGGGCAGTTGAGTGACCTTCAGGGCGGCATGGCGTGCCCCCTTGTCTGGCATATGGTCGCGCAGATCCGTCAGAAAATGCTGCAACGCGCCAGCCGGTGGGGCAATCGACATATTGTTGTCGTTCAGGATGATAATCAGGCGCCACCCCTGGGCGCCGGCATTATTCAGCCCCTCATAGGCCATGCCGCCAGTGATCGCGCCATCCCCCACAACAGCCACAATGTGATTGTTCTGTCCTTTGAAATCGCGCCCGGCTGCGAAACCCAGACCAGCGGATATCGCGGTTGAGCTGTGCGCCGCACCAAATGGGTCAAATACGCTTTCCTTGCGATTTGTGAATCCAGACAGGCCACCCCCCTTGCGTATCGTGCGCATGGCGTCGCGCCGACCCGTCAGAACTTTGTGGGGATAGCATTGATGGCTGACATCCCAGATGACCTTGTCCTGGGGTGTGTTTAGGGTGAAATGCAGCGCGACGGTCAATTCCACTACGCCCAGGCCCGCCCCCAGGTGCCCCCCTGTTTCTGAAACAATATCAATTACTTCAGTACGCAATGCGTCACAGATTTCTGACAGGTGTTTTCGGTCATGCAGACGCAGATCATGGGGGGTTGCAATACCGTCCAGAAGCGTTGATTTCAATCCGACAGGGGGACCAATCTGACCACTTTGCGCCGCTGTTCGTCCTGGCTTTCCGCGCTGCATGTTCATTGTTTTGTCCATCCCCGCATTGCCTGTCCGGTCGTACCGGAATTTTATAGCTCCGTGATCCCATCGATGTGGTCGCAATGGACCATTATCTAACAGTTCCGGGCCTTTGAGGCGGGGTTGCAGTCGTTATGTCAGACTTTCAGACACCGCCATGGTTCAAACATTAAACGGTGTTGTTGTTAAAATGTAAAGTAAGATTTACGTAAACTAAAATTGACACATTTTGTTTTAAAGCAGCTTTCCCAGCCAGCACAAAAGAAATGAACCGACCGGGCATGGCCCAATCGGTTCATAATTCTGCACTGTGTGGCACCATCAAGATGTCTTATTGTGCAACGGATTTCAGATAGGCAATCACATCCAGCCGTTCATCTTCTTTCTTCAGCTTAAAGGCCATCTTGGTGCGGCCAGGCGCATCTTTGCCCTGGTCCTTCAGATAGCCTTCCAGGAAACCCTGCGGGTCTTCCAGATAGTTGAAGATGTTTTCTTCCGTCCAGACCAGCCCGGCTTCTTCTGCGGCGTGGTTGATCTTGGAATAACGGTAATCTTCAATTTGGCTGGCGGGCCGCCCAACGATTCCGTACAGGGAAGGTCCAACCTTGTTTGTGCCTTCCTCAACCGAATGGCAGGCCATGCATTTCTTGAATACTTTTTCACCTTTGGCGGCATCCCCTTCGGCCAGTGCCTGGCTGCTGAGAAGCAGGACGGAGGCTCCAAATGCGAAACCGATCTTGCGGATCGTGCTCATACCGTATCACTCCCACCTAGATTTTGTGCCCTGTAAAACTGGACACGTATGATTGTTGACGCTTCGTCATATAATCCGACACCCCATAGCGTCCAGTGTAAATATCAGATTACAGATACAGTGTAGCGTGCGGAATAGGGCAGAAATTTGACGCTCTTCTAAAATCGCAGATGCGACATATCCAACGCTGGTTCATGGGGTCCGAACGCGCTAATCTTTGGCGGAAATAATTTGAAAAATCATGGAAGTTGCCTCCAAAACCCCAAAAAACTTGGGTTTCTTGAGAGTGCTTCCTGATATGGGAGAATTGAAAAATGACTTATACTTTAGACGCCCTGATTGAAGATTGCCGCATGACACTAAAGGAGGGTGAATCGGAAAAGACCCTAATTTCTGTGTGCGACCATGTGAAGCGGGCTCTGGCGGACCCCACCTTCCTGGAACAGACGATCCTGAACCGTCCGAAGGATCCAGAGCGGCAGGTCTTGTACGAAGATTCTGATCTGGGATTCTGTATTTGCGCCCATGTGTATGAGGGGGAGAAATCCGGCGATCCCCATGACCACGGGCCGACCTGGGCGATTTATGGTCAGGCAGAGGGTGAAACCGAGATGACTGATTGGCGTATTCTGCGCCCCGCAACAGATGACAGCCCGGCCAAGGTTGAACTGGTCCGTCGTTATAATATGGTGCCGGGCGACGCCCATATTTATCCCACAGGGGCGGTTCATGCACCGTTGCGCAGGGGGCCGACCCGCTTGCTGAGGATTGAGGGGCGCAATACCGACAAAATCACCCGAACACCGATTGAGGCTGTTTGAATTTAGTGATCTGGGTCGCTAGGGTGGCGCCTGAAAATTTATCATAAAGAAAGAGAGTTCATGTCTGACCTGACCCGTCTGGAACAGCACGGCCCTATTGCCGTGATCGTCATCGAAAACCCTCCCGTCAATGCCATGAGCCCCGGCGTTCCCGGCGGCCTGATTGGTCATCTGCGCGCGGCAGAGGCGGATCCACAAGTGAAAGCCATTGTGCTGATGGGGGGGGGTCGCGGTCTGATTGGTGGCGCGGATATCGCCATGTTTGGCAAGCCCTGGCCGGAGGGGGAACCCAGCTTGCATACTCTGATTGCCGCCCTGGATGCCTGTCCCAAGCCAACCATTGCCGCCTTGCAGGCCCATACGCTGGGCGGCGGGCTTGAGATTGCGATGTCCTGTCATTATCGCATTCTGGTTGAGGGCGGTATGGTCGGACAGCCGGAGGTTAATTTGGGCATTCCCCCAGGGGCAGGCGGCACACAACGCTTGCCGCGCTTAGCAGGGATTGCGGCCGCTGCGGATATGATCATTTCCGGTAAGCCGGTTGGTGCGAAAAAGGCCCTGGAGTTGGGCATTGTGGATCGTGTCGTGTCCGGGGACATTCTGCCTGCAGCCCTGTCCTTCGCGGAGGAAATGGCAGAGGCTGGAGAACCCGTTGCGGTTTCAGCCCGCGCCGTTGAGGCACCCGCGCCAGAATTTTTCGTGACCTTGCGGGAACAGACCGCCAAACGTGCGAAAGGCATGCGCGCCCCGCTGGCCTGTCTGGAATGCGTTGAGGCTTCTCTATTGCCCTTCGCGGAAGGGTCCAAGAAAGAACGGGAAATTTTTGAAGCCTGTGTTGCATCTGAAGAAGCGGCCGCATTGCGCCATATGTTCTTTGCAGAACGCGCCGCGACCAAGATTGCCGACATTGATCCAAAAACACCATCGCGGACGGTTAAGACTGTTGCAGTGATTGGTGCGGGCACGATGGGCGGCGGCATTGCAATCGCGCTGCTGGATGCTGGCTATCAGGTCATGTTGCTGGAACGGGCGCAGCAAGCCCTGGATGCAGGCTGTGCGCGGATTGAAAAGAATTATCAGGATCAAGTCGCCAAAGGCCGCCTGAAAGACGTCCAAAAGGATGCGCGTCTGGCCGCCCTGAAACCGGTGACGGATATTGAAGAATTGGCTGCGGCGGATCTGGTGATTGAGGCGGTTTTTGAAGACCTGGCCGTGAAGCGGGAAATCTTCGCCACTTTGGCTCGGGTAACCAAACCTGGGACGATCCTGGCAACCAACACGTCTTACATCGACGTGAATGAAATTGCGACCGCTGCCGGTGATCGTGTTTCTGATGTGCTGGGCATGCATTTCTTCAGCCCCGCGAATATCATGAAATTGCTGGAAATCGTGCGCGCGGATAAAGCGTCGCCAGAAGCCCTGACCACGGCGCTTGCAGTGGGCAAGAAGCTTGGTAAAACGCCAGTCGTGGCCGGTGTTTGTGATGGGTTCATTGGCAACCGCATTTACAATGTCTATCGACGGGAAGCGATCTTCTTGATGGAGGAAGGCGCCAGTCCGACACAGGTCGATCGTGCGATGACCAGTTTCGGCATGGCTTTGGGTCCATTTGCCGTGATGGATCTGGCCGGGCTGGATATCGCCTGGGCACAGCGCAAGGCGACGGCGCATTTGCGCGACCCGAACAAACGGTACTGCACCCTGCCGGATCGCTTATGTGAAATGGGGCGCTTTGGTCAGAAAACCGGGCGGGGCTTTTACCTGTATGAGCCAGGCAATCGCAAACCAGTCCCGGACCCGAATGTGGAGGCCCTTGCGGAAGATACGGCGAAGGAATCCGGCATCACCCGGCGTGAGATCACAGATCAGGAAATCGTTGAACGCTGCCTGTACGCCTTGGTCAATGAATCCTGTGCCTTACTGCACGAGGGCATTGCTCAGCGGGCCAGTGATGTGGATGTCGTGTTCTGCAATGGTTATGGTTTCCCGCGCCAATTGGGCGGGCCGATGTTCTGGGCTGAACGCATCGGCTTCGATACGGTCCTGGCAAAGGTTACCGAATACTCCCAGAGCCATGATTTCTGGGAGCCATCGGTAGGCCTAAAGACACTAGCCTAAGCCTGATCGCGCAGCCGGAAGCGTTGCAGCTTCCCGGTCTGCGTTTTGGGCAGTGCCTCCAGGAAACTGATCGCGCGGGGATACTTGTAAGGGGCAATGGTCGCCTTTACAAAATCCTGCAGGGTTTTGATCATCAGGGCACCGCCCTCATATCCAGGCTTCAGCACGATGAAGGCCTTGACGATTTGACCACGGTCTTCATCGGGCACACCCACCACACCGCATTCCGCGACGGCTTCATGCCGCAACAAGGCATCCTCCACCTCCGGTCCGGCAATGTTGTAGCCTGATGACACGATCATATCATCCGCCCGGGCGGCAAAATGGAAATTCCCGTCTTCGGATTGATAGAAGGCATCGCCCGTCAGGTTCCAGCCATCCCGGACATATTCCTTTTGCCTGTCATCAGCCAGATACCGACAGCCCGTTGGCCCCCGCACCGCCAGCTTGCCAACCGTGCCACGGGGAACTTCCACCATGTCGTTATCAACCACCTTGGCTTCATAGCCAGCAATCGCAGTGCCGGTCGATCCCCCGGTCGCAGTGCCTATCGCGTTGCTGATAAAGATATGCAGCATCTCCGTCGCACCAATCCCATCCAGTATCGGAACGCCGGTTTTTTCTGTCCAGGCGGTGAACGTTGCAGCGGGCAGGGTTTCCCCAGCAGATACCGCAATGCGCAGGCTGGATAAATCCGCCCCCTTGTCCATGGCAGCCATCATCGCACGATAGGCAGTGGGGGCGGTGAAGCAGATCGTCGCTTTATGGGTTTCGATGATCTCGATCAGGTTAGGCGGGGTCGCTGTTTCCAGCAGGGTCGCCGTGGCGCCGAAACGCAGGGGAAACACCGCCAAGCCGCCCAGGCCAAAAGTGAAGGCCAGGGGTGGGGATCCAACGAATACATCATCCGGCGTGACCTTTAGAATATTTGCTGCGTAACCATCGGCGATCGCCAGTATGTCGCGGTGAAAATGCATCGTTGCCTTTGGCGAACCGGTCGTGCCGGACGTAAAGCCCAGCAGTGCGACATCATCTCGCCCGGTTTTCACGGCCTGGAACTTCACAGATTTGTTCAGTGCGATGCGGTCCAATTCGCTGTCATGGTTCGCGGTGCCATCAAAGTTGATGACTTGCTGCAGGAATTTATTGTCCTTGGCACAGGCGACCAATTCGTCGGCCATGCGGCTGTCCGTCAGGGCCAGTTTGATTTCCGCCTTATCGACGATCTTGGCCAGTTCTACGGCGCGCAGCATCGGCATTGTGTTGACCGCAACGCCGCCGGCCTTGGTCACAGCCAGCCAGATCGCAACCATGGCCGGATTGTTTCCAGACCGGATCAGCACGCGATTGCCAGGCTCCAACCCGTAATCTTCTACCAGGGCATGGGCCAGCCGATTGGTCCAGTCGGTCAATTCCTTGTAGGTGCGTTTGCGGCCATTGCCGATCAGCGCCGTATTATCCCCAAAGCCACGCTCCACCATACGATCCGTCAATTCGACACCGACATTGATGTAATCGGGATATTGAAATTCGGGGCGGTCCAGGATCAGGTCCGGCCATTGATCCTTTGGCGGCAGATTGTCTCTGGTAAAGGTATCGGTGTGTGCGGATGGTCCCAACATGGTCTGTGCCCTCATTTCGTCGTGCCGGATCTAAAAGTCAGTCTTTCTCAGAAAGCAAATGACGGGCGATGACCACCTTTTGGACATCACTCGCCCCCTCGTAAATGCGCAATGCGCGAATTTCGCGATACAGCCGCTCGACTATGGTGCCGCTGCGCACGCCGTCCCCGCCATGCAGTTGCACGGCGGCATCGATGACCCGCTGGGCGGCCTCTGTTGCATACAGCTTCGCCATGGAGGCTTCTCGGCTGATCCGGGCGGCACCCGAATCTTTCGTCCAGGCCGCGCGGTATATCAGCAGGGCTGATGCATCCACATCCAATGCCATATCGGCCAAGTGCCCCTGAACCATCTGTAAATCCGCCAGCGGGGCCCCGAACAATTCGCGAGAGGCCGCGCGGGATAGGCCTTCATCCAGGGCGCGTCGGGCAAAGCCTAAAGCCGCTGCGCCGACGGTGGAACGGAAAATGTCCAAGACACTCATCGCAATGCGGAAGCCCTTGCCCCGCTCCCCGATCAAGGCTGATTTAGGAATCGTGGCGCCATCAAAATGCAATCGGGCCAGGGGATGGGGCGCGATGACGTCCAGTCGCTCCGCAATTTTCAGGCCGGGCGTATCGGCTGGCACAAGAAAGGCGCTCAACCCCTTGGCGCCAGAGCCTTCACCCGTGCGGGCAAAGGTGACATAGAAATCTGCGATGCCACCATTCGAAATCCAGGTCTTCTCTCCGGTCAGAACGTAACCATCTACTGTTTCCTCTGCGGACAATTCAATATTGGCAACGTCAGATCCTGATTTTGGTTCGCTGAGCGCGAAGGCGGCAATCGCGGTTCCGGCGCGCGTGCGCGGCAACCATTCGCGTTGCTGTTCCGGACTGCCGAACAGGGATAGTGCGCCGGTGCCCAGTCCCTGCATGGCAAAGGCAAAATCCGCCAATCCATCATGCCGTGCCAGGGTTTCCCTGATCAGGCAAAGGCTGCGCACATCCAGCGGCGTGAGTGCATCCGGATCAGGCGCGCTGTGGGTCAACCATCCCGCCTTACCCAATCGTGCAACCAGATCTCGACAGGCCGCATCAACATCCCCATGATCGACATGGCTCAATTCCGCCTGTGCCCAGGCGTCCAGATCCGCGGCAAGTCTGCGGTGTTTCTCTTCGAAAAACGGCCAATCCAGAAAAGTTGTATCAGGCATAATTGGCACCTTGTAACAGAAGAAAATCGTTCTTGTACTCCCTCCCCCTAGAGGGGGGAGGGTTGGGGTGGGGGTGATAGGCCGTAAGGCCTTTGCCTGCGGCGGGCTTGAATGCGGAGGAGAGAGCACCCCCCTCCCAACCTCCCCCCCTCAAGGGGGGAGGGGTAAGATAGGGCTCCCCCCCTCAAGGGGGGAGGGGCAAGCACGGGATCTTGACCGTGCCAGCCCCTGTTTTCTTCATGAAGATGATGGGTCCGCATCATCGCTTAATCCCCTTTAAAATCGGGGCGCTGTTTCGCGACAAAAGCATCATAGGCGCGGCGGAAGTCGCGGGTCTGCATACAGATCGCCTGCGCCTGCGCTTCTGCTTCGATGGCCTGATCCAGGGTCATGGACCATTCCTGGTTCAGCATGGTCTTGGTCATCATATGGCCAAAATTTGGCCCAGCCGCGATGGACTGTGCCAGGGCAATGGCATCGGCTTCCAGCGCATCAGCGTCTACAAGTCGATTAAAGAATCCCCAGGCCAGACCTTCTTCCCCCGACATGGAACGACCAGTGTACAGCAATTCCGCTGCGCGGCCCTGTCCAATGACACGGGGCAGCATCGCACAGGCGCCCATATCACATCCCGCCAATCCAACGCGTGTGAAAAGAAATGCCGTCTTTGATGCATCGGTACCCAGGCGCAGATCAGAAAACAAGGCGACCATCGCGCCAGCACCCACACAGATGCCATCAACGGCGGCGATGACAGGCTGGGGGCAGGCCTTCATGGCCTTTACCAGATCACCGGTCATTCGGGTGAATTCCAGCAATCCCTTCATGTCGCGATCCAGCAGCGGACCGATAATATCATGAACATCCCCGCCAGAGGAAAAGTTTCCGCCATTGGAGGCGAAAACCACCGCCTTCACATCATCGCAATAGGCAAGGTCGCGAAATGTGTCGCGCAATTCTGCATAGCTTTCAAAGGTCAGCGGGTTTTTGCGCTCTGGTCGGTTCAGGCGGATGACGGCGACATCCTCCTGCATTTCCCACAGGAAGTGTTTTGGATTCAGATTCTTCATGGCGGTCATTGTCATTGGTCCTTTTTCTTACGCTTGGCCTGGCGGGTCTTTTGCTGTTCCGCCGTCTGCGCGTCGCGCAGGCCTTGCAGCAGTTCCGTCAGATGTTCAATTTCGTCCTGCGGGATCGGTTCCAAAAGCGCGTTGATCCAGGCATGATGCTCATCTGCCATATCAGAAAATGTGGATTGACCATCCGGGGTCAACATCACAATCGCCGTGCGCCGGTCTGTGTCATGGGCGGATCGATTGACCAATCCCTCTTCTACCAGCCGTTCTACAATGCCGGTCACATTGCCATTGGACACCATCAGGCTTTCCGAAAGCCTGGTCATTGTCATACCGTCAGGGTTTCGGAACAGCGCGGCCATTACATCGAACCGGGGCAGGGTTGCTTCGAATTCCGACTTAAACCGTTCCCGCAATGTGTTTTCGATATGTCGCGTGGTGCGCAGCATATTAATCCACAGGCGCAGCCGCATCTTGCGCAGCAATTCTGCTTCGTCCAATCGGGCAGGTTTTGAGCTTTTTATATGCGCAGCGGTTGCGGGGTCTTGTATGGTCATGTTTCTCCCCCGGAAACAGAAATGGCTTGGCCTGTAATGCTGCTGGCCTGGCTTGAACACAGCCACAAGGCCGTTTCGGCAATTTCTTCCGGCTGAATGAAACGGCCCTGCGGGTTGGTTTTCAACAGGCTTGCCCGGGCCGCTTCTTCGTCGCGCCCGGTCTTTTCCATGATATTTGTGATGGAATCTTGCAGCAAAGGGGTTTCGGTGAAGCCGGGGCAGATCGCGTTGACAGTGATGCCTTCCTTGGCAACTTCCAGGGCCAATGCTTTGGTTAAGCCGATGACGCCATGCTTGGCGGCGCAATAGGGCGAGACATAGGCATAGCCTTTCAAGCCCGCTGTACTGGCAACGAAAATGATGCGGCCCTGTTTGGATTGACGCATGGAAGCCAGCGCTTCCCTGGCGGTCAGAAAGGCCCCGGTCAGATTAACGGCCAGGCTGGATTCCCACAGCGCCATATCGGTTTTGCCGATAGGGGCACTTTTCGCTGCCCCAGCATTGGCGACGGCGATTGTTACAGGCCCAAAGGTCTCCGCAGCGGCCGCAAAGAGGGCGGCAACAGACTCCTCGTCAGTAACGTCACATTGTATCGCCTGTGCCTTTGGCAATTGTTTGGCCAGGTCCTGCAAGGGCGCAAGGCGTCGCCCGGCGATCGTTATTGCTGCGCCGGCCTCTGACAGACAGCGAGCAATTGCCGCCCCGACGCCCGTTCCGCCGCCGGTGATGAGTGCATGCTGTCCGTTGAGGTCTGCCATTGTATCCTCTATCGCTAAACTTTGCCGGTCATGACATCCTGTCGTGCGGCAAGGCGTGTCAATTGATCCCGACCGGGCTGATAGGGGGCAGGCCAGTCCTGCATGTCATAGCCCAGATCGGCGGCTGCATGCAGGGTCCAGTAAGGATCCGCCAAATGCGGTCTGGCCAGACAGCACAGGTCTGCGCGCCCCGCCATCAGTATGGAATTCAGGTGGTCTGGCTCATAGATATTGCCAACCGCCATGGTGGCGATCCCGGCCTCGTTCCGGATGCGGTCTGAAAACGGTGTTTGGAACATCCGTCCATAAACCGGTTGCGCCCGTTTAGAGGTCTGTCCGGCGGAAACATCAATGATGTCAACGCCCGCCTCTTTCAGCATGCCGGCGATTTCAACCGCATCATCCGGGCCGATCCCTTCGCCTTCAACCCAGTCATTGGCGGAAATTCGAACGGACATTGGTTTGTCATCCGGCCAGACCTTGCGCACTGCATGGAAGATTTCCAGCGGGAAGCGCATGCGGTTTTCCAGGCTGCCGCCATAGTCATCCTCGCGCTGGTTGGTCAGCGGGGTGATGAAGGCCGACAGCAGATATCCGTGGGCGAAATGCAGTTCCAGCAAATCAAAGCCCGCACGGTTGCCCCGTTCGGCGGCAGCCACGAATTGGTCACGGACCATATCCATATCGGCGCGGGTCATTGCCTTGGGCGTTTGGTTCTTTGAGGACCAGGGCTGGGCTGTGGGGGAAAGAATTTCCCAATTCCCATCTTTCAGCGGGGCGTCCATTTCTTCCCAACCAACCTGGGTCGACCCTTTAGGGCCGGAATGACCCAATTGCAGGGCAATTTTGGCGGGGCTTTCCTGATGCACGAAATCAACAATCCGCTTCCAGGCGGCTTCCTGATCGTCGGAATAAAGGCCGGGACAGCCAGGCGTGATGCGCCCTTCAGGCGACACGCAAGTCATTTCGGTATAGACCAGACCGGCCCCGCCCAGGGCGCGACTGGTGTAATGGGTGAAATGCCAATCGGTCGGCACCCCGTCGACGGCCTTGTATTGTGCCATGGGGGAGACGACGACGCGGTTCATCAATTCCATGCCGCGCAGCCTGAAGGGGACAAACATGGGCGGGCGGGCCGTTTCGGGAGCCTTCCCGGTGGCGGATTTTTCAAACCATTTTTCGGCTTCTGCCAGCCATTTGGCATCCCGGGCGCGCAGATTTTCATGACTGATCCGCTGTGATCTGGTCAATAAGGAATAGGCAAATTGCGTCGGGTCCAGATGCAGATAGCGCTCCACCTCCTCAAACCATTCCGTAGAATTGCGCGCGGCAGATTGCAGGCGCAGCACTTCCAGGCGACGGTCAGCCTCGTAGCGGGCGAAGGCGTCTTTCAGACTGGGTTCGGAATGCACCATATCTGCCAGGGCAATGGCGCTTTCCAGTGCCAGCTTGGTGCCGGATCCGATGGAGAAATGCGCGGTGGCTGCCGCATCACCCATCAGGACGATATTCTCATGAGACCAGGTTTCGCACAGGACCCGATTGAAGTTCAGCCAGGCAGAGCCGCGCAGATGTCGCGCGTTGCTCATCAAACTGTGACCACCCAGGTACTTCTCAAAGACCTTCTCGCAGGTCGCGATGGTCTCGTCGGTGGTCATCGTATCGAAGCCGAAATTCTTCCAGGTCTGCTCTGAACATTCCACGATGAAGGTCGCGGTTTCGGAATCGAACTGATAGGCATGGACCCAGATCCAGCCATGTTCCGTCTCTTCAAAGATGAAGGTAAACGCACCATCAAATTTCTGTTTGGTGCCCAGCCAGATGAACTTGCAGGCCCGGGTATCGATATCGGGCTTGAAGACATCCTCAAAAGTTTTGCGGGTTTTTGAATTGATGCCGTCGCACGCAATAACCAGGTCATAATCGCGATAAGGCTCAACACTGTCGATTTCGGTTTCGAACTGAACCTCAATGCCCAGGGCTGCTGCACGGTCCTGCAGGATGTTCAGAAGTTTGCGCCGTCCAATACCACAGAAGCCATGCCCGCCGGATCGGATCACCGTGTCGCGATAATGTACCGCGACATCATCCCAATAGGAGAAATTGGCGCGGATATCCGCCGCGCTCTCTGCATCATTGCGCGCAAGATTATCCAGTGTTTCGTCCGACAGGACGACCCCCCAGCCAAATGTGTCATAGGGTCGGTTGCGCTCAATCACGACAATTTCGTGATCGGGATTGCGCACCTTCATTGAGATCGCGAAGTAGAGACCGGCCGGACCGCCCCCAAGACAAGCTACACGCATCACGTTCTCTCCCATACTCACAATTGGTAGGGACTGAGCGTGACGCAGGCAGAAATTTATTTCAAGCTAAAAATATTTAAGCTTAAAACAATTTTGATGATTTTGGAAAATCAGGCCTTGCTGGTATCAACGATTACGCGATTTCCAGAGCTGTCGGTGCGATGATATTTGAAGGGAGTCTCTTTGAAGACAGCAGATTTCATTTCATCGATCATCTGTTGCGCGCGCTGGCCCCCGGTCAGATCGACGACATCAATGATCCAATGGCGATCACCGGATGTCCAATCCTGCGGTCGTATCCTGGTCGATCCCTGAATCAATCTCTCTTCGGCATCCGCATTCAGCTTGGCCCACAGAACCAACCCCATCGGGCGGCCATTTTCGTCGCGATAGATGCGGAACTGTTGTTTCATAACCGGCGTCATGACCAACCATTCCAGATCCGCCATAAAGAAATAGCGATGCGATGGTGTCATGGAGAATAGCCAGCAAATCTCACCCAGAACCGACGCAACGGTCGGAGCCGCCTTGGCGGGGGCGGCTTTGTGCGTCTTTGGTGTCGTTTCCGTCTCCGGTGTTTTCGCCATACGCCGTTGCCCCCGAGTTTATTGAAATTTTTTAAAGAAGTATCGTTCTATACCTAAAATTACCCGTGGCGACATTGCAAAATAAAAATTCCATGCGCCTACCGCCTCAATTTGGTGCTTGGCCGCTGAACACGGCAAAACGCCATGCCTTAAAACTGCAATCCACATTGGAAAATCCAACTTGTGTCAGCCATTGGAGTTGATCGTCTAAAGCAGCGCATTTGTCATGGGACATGCGTTCCAGAGCCGTTTCGATTTCTTCTTCAGAAGCACCAAGTTGCCGAATTTGCTCATGCCATATTTTTGAATAGCGTGCGTCTGAAATGGCTGTCGGGCCGGCGACCTGTTCTGCATTTACGAACAGGCCACCCGGTTTTAAGGCACCGTGGATCCGTCGATACAGGTCCCGCTTATGATCATCAGTCAGATGGTGAATCGCCAATGCTGAGATGATCAAATCCCAGTTGCCGCCAAGGTCAGCCCCTGTCAAATCAACATTGGCCATATCGGCAACATGATACTCGACCTGATCGATCCCCGAAAACCGATTGCGTGCCTGATCCAGCATGGCGAAAGAACCATCCAAAAGGCAGAGTCTGGCAGCGGGGCTTTGTGCCAAAACCATCGCAGAGAACAGGCCTGTTCCCGCCCCGATGTCCAGAACATGGATTTCTGGTGTGGTTTGCCATTCCTGAATCAATTTAAGGGCTGTTCCGTAAAAATCATCGAAGCATGGAACCAGGCGTCGGCGCAGATTATCGTATGTGCCGGCGTCGCGACTGAACAGAATTGAGGCCGCCACTTCGTCTTTGGTCATCGTCTGACCCTCGGCAAATCAGTGCTGTGCTGTGTCATTGTGTTGCTTTCGGCATAAGCCTGGGGTTCAGGGTATAGGTTGCAAGGGCGTCACTTTGGGCCAGAATATGACCCTGCATCGCGTTTTCGGCAGTGGGTCCATCAAATGCCCCATGCAAACCCAAAGTGGGAACATCAAGGGCGAATATGCGCACGATATAGCGATGCGGCTGTTCATCATTGACCGGCGGGCACGGTCCATCATAGCCGCCGTACGTTCCGGCCATATCCGGATGTGTGGATAGGAAGGACGTAAAAACATTGAAACCCCGACGGCCGTGATCTGTTTCGCCAATCGGTTTTCCATGCGGCACCAATCCGTCACTTTCGACACCCGATGCCAGGGAGGTGATGGCAGCTGGAATATCAACCAGCACCCAGTGATGCACCGTGATGCGTGGTGATTCCTCAGTGATTATCGTGCCAGCCTTATTGATCTGGCTGAAATCCTTTGGAACATCGATATCGATCATCAACAGCGCATAGGACTGTGTGCCATCGGGACCAGCAGACCATTCAATGGCGGGACTGATATTTTTGACAGTGCTGGAGGGGGGTGGACAAAACGCGGCCTGGTCCGGCAGACGTCCATCAGGCGCCAACCCCCCGATTTTGACATGTAAGTGGCCAGTGTCCGCATGGACTGATGCGCCGCAGATCATTCCATTCAGGATGGTCACAGCAGTTAATATTCTCAGATGCCTCATCATCTCTTCTATCCTCTTGAGTTGAATGCTGCAGAGTATAGAGGGGGATGCAATCCCTTATGGACCGGTTCCGATCAGAATTGCGCCTAAACCGATCAGTCGTTCACGCGCGCATATTTCTGACGGCGTATGGTTGAAGGGGTGAATCCGTAACGCTGCTGAAAATGTCTGGAAAAATGAGAACGCGACCGATAGCCCGTTGCGGCAAGGGCGTCTGCCACATCGGCATTTCGGTCATGGAGAATCATATAGGCAGCCTTCATTCGTTCAACGCGCAACACCTCGCGCAGTGTCTGGCCCTCCGCCCGCAGTCGCCGTCGCAAGGTCGCTTCCGATAGGGAGAGTTCTTTTGCGACTTTTGCCGCAGTCCAGGGCAGATGCAGGCGGTGGCGGATAAGCAAACGAAATGCCTCGATGACCGATCCATCAACATATTTTGGCACCAGGGGCAGGACGCCCTGTTCGGCTAGGATAAGAAGGACTTCAAGAATTCGATGCTCGATGACGCGCGGGGACGCCGACAGGGTGTGCGATAGAACCTGCGCACCATGCAGTATGGCGGAACATAGAGCGGCGCTTACCCGCACCGATTTGATTTGGCCGCCGCGCCCAACGAATTGGGGCCAAAGACGGGCCGCCTTTATGATCAACTCACGAGAGAACTGCACAAAAAGAGCGCGGTAAAAGCCTGATTGTGCATCTGGTTCGTTCACAACATCCAAGCGGGTCCCTGGTGTCACGACAAAAGCGTTTCCGGCCGTGTAGAGGCGATGTTCGCTGCCATCATACACCTCTTTGCGTCCCTCGATGACGATGACAAGCCCTGCTGTCGGTGTGACCAATTCACGAATGTGCTCCTGACGTCTGGTGACGAAGGCTGACAGAATTGGATTGTTGTTATCTTCAAGCAGGGCGCGAGAATCGACTTCGGCAAGCCGGCGAAGCGTGCTTACAAACTCTCTCTGGCTTTGCGTATCGACAGTTCGATCTGCGTGTCTCATCGGATTGGCAAGTTTCAGCGTTCATGGATTGTGTGGTACCGTCACCGCATACTTTTAGCTTCTTTCACAGACGCTATAAAATCACTAAAAATAAAGATAGACCCTGAACGATAAAAGCTGGAGGAACGCGAATGGCTCTGTCCCCCTATTTCATGCCGATCGATGCGGGCGACAATGCCTTTACCGTTGAGGCACCTAAAATCAAGTTTGGTGCCGGGGCTCTGGCGGAGATCGGTCAGGATGCCGCGGCCCTTTGCATGACACGGATCGCCGTATTCACCGACCGGGTGGTGAAAGACCTGCCTGCGCTGGCCACGGTGACAGAGGCCCTGCAAGGAGCGGGATTGAATTTCGAGGTCTATACTGAAACGGAAGTCGAACCGACGGATCGGTCTTTCAAGGCCGCGGCCGAGTTTGCGCGTCAGGGAAAATTTGACGGCTATATCTCCGTCGGGGGTGGATCGGTCATGGATACGGCCAAGGCGGCCAATCTGTATGCGACCTATCCAGACGACTTCCTGGCCTATGTAAATGCCCCTGTCGGGCAGGCAAAACCGGTGCCTGGCCCGCTGAAACCTCACATAGCCTGTCCCACGACTTTTGGCACGGCGTCGGAATGCACGGGGATCGCCATCTTTGATTTTCTGGAGATGGAGGCTAAAACGGGAATTGCAAATGCTCGTTTGCGGCCCAGCCTCGGAATATTAGATCCAACCAACCTTGCCAGCCTTCCCCCCCTGGTCCTGGGGGCCAATGGTTTTGATGTCTTCTCCCATGCGTTTGAGAGCCTCACCGCGCGTCCCTTCACCCATCGTGCAAAGCCTGCTACCTCCTCTGCGCGGCCGTTGAGTCAGGGGGCCAACCCCTATTCGGATCTGGCCTGCCGCGAATCGATCCGCCTGATTGGCGATCATCTGGTATCGGCAGTGAATGACCCGACGGAGGATGATTATGAAGCCCTGATGTTCGCGGGCATGCTGGCAGGGATCGGATTTGGCAATGCGGGCTGTCACATTCCCCATGCCATGTCCTATGCGGTGGCGGGGCTGGTGCGGGACTATCAACCACCCGGCTGGCCATCCAACCATGCAATGGTGCCCCATGGAATTTCTGTCATTGTGAACGCCCCAGCGGTTTTCCGGTTCACAGGTCCGGCCTGTCCGGATCGTCATCGATTGGGCGCGCAGGCGATGGGGGCGTCTGCCGAAGAACTGGCAGACCAGGCACCCGGAGATGCCCTGGCCAACAGAATCGAAGAGATGATGCGGGCGACAGGTATTCCAAATGGCCTGACAGGTGTTGGTTATTCAATGGACGATTTGGACAATCTGGTGTCGAAAGCAGCACCGCAAAGGCGATTGCTGGACAATGCGCCATTGGCGATTGCGGAGTCTGAACTTCGGAAGATTTTCACAGATGCGATGCGTTATTGGTAAATTTCATGTGGTAAACATTGTCGCACTGCTGAAAAAACGACATTTGGACTCGTTTTGATTCCGGCTTAGATTCCAGGGCTTTGCGTAAGACGCACAGCTTTCCCTTCCAGCCATGCGTTATTTTTCTGTCAGATTTGTGAATGTGACAGTGGTTTTTCAAAATTGGCTGGGCTATATAAGGCCTCGATGAATGATCGATCATAATCATATGGATGGAAAAATGAGCGATTCGAGCAAGAACAAAAAACCCGAGTCTGACCGTAAGTACGAAACCAAGACTCGGAAATGCCTGATGTGCCGTTCTGATTTCAAGAGCGCCTGGCCGGGAGAGCGCGTATGCTCTAACTGCAAGCAGACCAGCGCCTGGAACGAACCGTCCATCGCGGCGTAATGTCACTCTAATATACAGAGTGTTCAAATAGTTTGTGCGACCGCCCTCCAAAAGAGGGCGGTTTCGCATTTCTGACCCGATGATTGCGCTTGAAAGCCGACTTATCTAAGGCAACACTTCGCCGCTCGTCCAGTGGGTGTGACGGGCCTGAACATAGGATCCATGCGTCATGGTGGCACATTCCGTTCTGGTGATTGGTAATCGTACCTATTCCAGTTGGTCCCTGCGGGGGTGGCTGGTTATGGCTCAGGCAGGCCTGCCATTTGATGAAGAGATGATCTGGCTTGATATGCCTGATCACAAATCCGCTATGCGGGCCGCAACCGGGGGCGTTGGAACGGTTCCTACCTTGCGCATCGGGGATATTTGCATCGCCGACAGTCTGGCAATTGCTGAATATGCTGCGGAAAAAGCCCCAGATGCTGGATTATGGCCCAAGGATGCCATGGATCGCGCCCTGGCCCGGTCCCTGACCGCGCGCATGCATTCCGGCTTCACCAATCTGCGCCGGGACTGTCCGATGAATTTGTCCAACCGGTTTCTGGATTTCAAACCGGATGATGGCGTCCTGGCAGATCTTGCGGTTCTGCAGGCAGCCTGGACAGAATGCTTGAACCGCAGCGCCGGGCCATACTTGTTTGGTGCATTCGGGGCGGTGGATGCATTTTTCGCCCCTGTGGCAATTCGGGTTTACGGATTTAACCTGTCGCTGTCGCCTCAATGCATGGACTATGTTAATGCGCTGTTGGATCACCCCCTGGTGCAGCAGTGGATAACCGCTGCACGTCTGGAACAGGATGTACAACGTCCCAGGACGGATCGCCTGACTGCGGGCGGTTTCACACCGGGCGATTGGCCCATCCTGCGAGACCGATAGTGTCGAATTCGCATTGAAGCCTTAATTCAGCTTTGACCTGTCTGGATTTCTCGCTAGGCTTGGATCGTGTAACAGGGCTCAAACTTGACCCTGCGGAACTATCCAGTGGAAGTTTTATGAACGAGGATCTGCTTGGCTATAATGAAATGGTGGAACAGGCCATGCGCTCCGTTGTGCGCAAGGCGCTGGATCGCGCTGCCAAGGGGGGATTGCCCGGCAATCATCATTTCTACATCACCTTTCGCACGGAACATCCAGACGTGATGATCCCGAACCGCCTGAAGGCGCAGTATCCGGAAGAAATGACCATTGTCCTGCAGCACCAGTTCTGGGGCTTGCAGCCGGATGATGAAGGTTTTGATGTGGAACTCAGCTTCAACCGTCAGCACGAACATTTGCGCATACCTTATGCGGCGCTTGTCACCTTCGCCGATCCGTCCGTCAATTTCGGGCTGCAGTTCCATGTGGAAGTGGACGAAGATAATGTGACCGTGGAGCATCCCGAGGCCGCTTCTGATGAAAAGGGGCCCAGCCGCGAAGAAATGAACTCCAATGCCAATATGGGGGACGACGTCGCCGATCATGACGGGGCGGAGGATGACGAGTCCCGCACTGATAACGTCGTGACCCTGGATTTTACCCGAAAAAAATAAACGACCTGCCTTGCTAAACCAGTTGTAAGAGGAACCATTCGATGGTTGATCCCGCCTTTCTTGATATGCTGCCGCTGGGCCCAGACACGACGAGCTATCGCAAATTGAGCAGCGATTTCGTATCAACAACACAGTTTCAGGGCGAAGAGATCATCACGGTTGATCCTGAAGGGTTGCGCCTGTTGTCGGAAGAGGCGTTTCGCGACATTAATCATTTATTGCGTCCGGGCCATCTGGCGCAATTGGCAAAAATTCTGGATGACCCTGAAGCATCGGATAATGATCGTTTCGTCGCCTATGATCTTCTGAAGAATGCCAATATTGCGGCAGGCGGTGTGCTGCCGATGTGTCAGGATACCGGCACAGCCATCGTGATGGGCAAGAAGGGGCGGCGCATCTGGACCAATGGAGAGGATAAATACGCGCTCTCAAAAGGGGTTCTGGACGCCTACAATCATAACAATCTTCGGTACAGTCAGGTTTCCCCGATCTCAATGTTCGAAGAAAAGAACACGCGCAACAATCTACCGGGCCAGATCGAGCTCTATGCGGAAGGGACTGAGGACGCCTATAAGTTCCTGTTCGTCGCCAAGGGTGGGGGGTCTGCGAACAAGACATTCCTGTTCCAGGGCACGCCGTCGCTGTTGGAACGCGAGCGTCTGATCAAATTCCTGGATGAAAAGATCCGCACATTGGGAACCGCCGCCTGCCCACCCTATCACTTGGCGGTTGTGATTGGTGGGACATCGGCGGAATTTAACCTGAAGACTGTGAAGCTGGCTAGTTGCCGTTATCTTGATGGACTGCCCACACAGGGCGGCGAAGAAGGGCATGGCTTCCGCGATCTGGAAATGGAAGCGGTTGTGCACGAATTGAGCCGCAATATGGGGATCGGGGCGCAGTTCGGGGGTAAGTATTTCTGTCATGATGTCCGTGTGATCCGCTTGCCGCGTCATGGTGCCAGCCTGCCCATTGGCATTGGTGTATCCTGTTCCGCAGACCGTCAGGCACTGGGTAAGATAACCAAGGATGGTGTGTTTCTGGAAGCGTTAGAGCGGGATCCCGCGCGGTTCCTGCCGGAAATTTCGGATGACAGTTTCTCCGGGGATGTTGTTGAAATCGATTTATCGATGCCAATGCCGGACATGCTGGCCAAGCTGTCACAATATCCAATCAAAACGCGCCTGTCCCTGACAGGAACCATCATCGTGGCGAGGGATGCCGCCCACAGCAAGCTGCGCGCCAGGCTGGATGCGGGCGAGGCGTTGCCGGACTATTTCAAGAATCACCCGATTTACTATGCCGGACCGGCGAAAACACCCACGGGCTATGCGTCTGGTTCCTTTGGGCCGACCACGGCCGGGCGGATGGACAGTTTTGTCGATCAGTTCCAGGCCGCAGGCGGATCCATGATCATGCTGGCAAAGGGCAACCGGTCCCCAATCGTGCGCAAGGCCTGTGCCGCCCATGGCGGGTTTTATCTGGGGTCCATTGGCGGGCCAGCCGCCCGCCTGGCCCAGGATTGTATTCGCAAAGTGGAAGTTGTTGAATATGAAGAGCTGGGCATGGAGGCGATCTGGCGCATTGAGGTCGAAAATTTCCCGGCCTTTATCGTCATTGACGACAAGGGCAATGATTTCTTCAAGGATATGATGCCAGATTGACCGGCTTGAGATGTCCTATGCCGCCCATCGAACCGCCCCTTTTTCTGGAAGACGGCCCTGCGGATGCCCCCTGGCGATTAATATTGGCTCATGGGGCCGGGGCCCCGATGGACAGCCCCGTGATGACAGCGATTGCCCAGGCTGTGGCGCAACAGGGCATTGCGGTCAGTCGATTTGAATTTCCCTATATGCGGACCCGCCGCCTTGAAGGGGGACGTCGACCGCCGGATCGTGCGCCGAAACTGATTGCGGCCTGGCGAGAGGCCTTGACTGCTGTTGCCGCGAACCATCCAGCTCAGCGGCTTGCCATCGGCGGGAAATCCATGGGGGGCCGAATGGCCACCCTGTTGGCGGCGGAACCGGATGCGCCATTGCAGATTGGGGCAATCGTCACGTTAGGGTATCCATTTCATCCGCCCGGCAAGCCTGACAGATTGCGGGTTGATCATTTTCCGGCATTGGACGCGGTTCCAATTTTAATGGTCCAGGGAACGAGAGACCCCTTTGGCAGTGCATCGGAAGTTCCCTCCTATCGCCTGCCGGCGCGCGCCATTCTGCATTGGGTGGAAGACGGCGATCATGATTTGAAACCGCGCAAAATGTCAGGTCGAACGCATATGCAAGCACTTACAGAGCTTGCAAATTCCATCTCAGATTTTTTCAGCGGGCTTTAGACTTTCCGCCTCAAAGACCTCTAGTAGGGCAGGCGCGGTCCTGTATTCCTGTGACATATTTGATATTTGTTAATTAATGTATTCAGAATGTAACCTATCAAAACTGGCATTCGGTAATCATTCCTTAAGAAGTGCTGACTAGCTTAAAGGGGCGTTCAAGACTCTTTGCACCGTATATGCGCTACTTTCGGGATTAATCGAGGTGACTGTAAAATGATGATGAATACTCATAGGGCATTGGCCAGAAGGACACTGGTGCAGGGCACTGAGGATCCAGCCGAAATAAAGAAGCGCTCTGTTGTGATATCTGGTCATCGAACCAGCATTTCATTGGAGAATGTATTCTGGGAATCATTGCGCGATATTGCGTCGTCGCATGGACAGTCGGTCAATCAACTGGTGACGGAAATTGATCGACAGCGCACCGGCAACCTGTCCAGCGCCATTCGAACCTATGTTTTACTGGATGCCGTATCCGACTGAGACATTAGGACGCAAGGGGATATGCCTTTGAAGTAGAAGATGTTTCTTCCATACGCCCGATATTTTATGTTGCACTGCACAATTTTCTCTTGACCTTTGCGGCCCGAACCCTCATTTGTCATGCAATTGTTGCGGTGCAGCAAGACGATATTTCAGTGAGAGCACTGGGCTGACCCACTGCTCTGTTCAAGTTTGGCGACCCGCCAAAGTTTGTCGAGCACATTAGGAGGAACACCCATGTCCAAGTCTCCAAAGTCCGGTTTTGATCCAATGAACAACCCCTTCATGGACCCGAAAACCAATCCTTTTCTGGATCCTGAGAAGAACCCTTTCCTGAAGGGCGATTTCGCCAAGATGTTCCAGGGTTTTGAAGCGCCGAATATGAGCGGTATCACCGACAGTCAGCGCAAGAACATGGAAGCCTTGACCGTTGCCAACAAGACGGCGGCGGAAGGTGTACAGGCCGTGATCAAGCGTCAAAGCGAAATCATGAAAAACACCATGGATGAAGCCAATGCGGCCCTGCAGGAACTGCAGAGCAAAGGCGTCAGCACCCCGGACACGGCTGCGTCAATCGATCAGGTCAAGAATACGATTGAAAATAGCATCACAAATATGCGCGAACTGTCAGAAATGATGGCCAAGTCGCAGGCTGAAGCTTTCGACATCGTCAACAAACGGTTTGTTGAAAGCATGGACGAGCTGAAAGCTACGATGTCCAAGATTTCTAAGTAAGTTCTGCGCCTGTTTGCAGGTTGCTGGTTTTGAACGCCTCGATCCGTAAGGGTCGGGGCGTTCTTTCGTCATGGCTTTATTTTTTATAAGGGTGTCCGTATCCTACTCCCGAATACCGCCTTGAAGCCGAAAAGAGGAAAACGGACGTGACGGACACCGAATTGAGTTTTGAGGATTTTCTGAAGGTCGATATCCGGGTCGGCACCATTCTTCGGGCTGAACCTTATCCGGAGGCCCGCCGTCCCGCAATCAAGCTGTGGGTGGATTTTGGACCAGATATTGGGGAGCGAAAGAGCTCTGCACAAATCACCAGGCATTATGATGTGGACAGTTTGCCAGGCCGACAGGTTCTGGGCGTTGTGAATTTTCCACCCAAGCAAATCGGTAAATTTATGTCCGAAGCCCTTATTCTAGGGGCGCCGGACGAGGCGGGGGAAGTCGTCTTGTTGCAACCCGGCAAGCCCGTTCCAAATGGCGGGCGGATGTATTGAGGGGTCGCATGGAACCTCCCTACCTCAGGATAAAATTCCTATAATATTTCAATAATTTATGCGCTTTCGTTAGGAATGCATTTTCTGCATAGCTGAGTTCTTCTCTGCTCATGTCACACCGTTTGATTTACTCTATGCAGCGACCTGTATAACGGGCATACAGGCACCAATCCCGATCACGACGGCTGCACCATGCAGTCGCAAGAGGGTCGTTCCCTGGAACGGGTCGGGGCGGAACATCTACTGGTAGGAGAGACGCCGATGCCGCGTGACGACATCGCTCTTTCCCGACTGGGGACGGCCGCGGACGTGTTCCAAAGCGAATCCCACGAGGACAAGAGCGTACAGACGAATGCAACCGTAATCCCTTTTCCCTCTCAGGAAGGAAGACTGGATCATTTTATCCAACGCGATGGTATGTGCTTCGCGGGAACCCATCTGATTATCGACGTCTGGGACGCCGCTAATCTGGATGATATCGATCATATCGAAGCCACTTTAAAAGAATGCGTGACCGTGGCCGGGGCGACCCTGCTGCATTGCCATCTGCATCGCTTCAATCCTGAAGGCGTGTCTGGTGTTCTGGTTCTGGCGGAAAGCCATATCTCGATCCATACATGGCCGGAAATGGGCTATGCGGCGCTGGATGTCTTTATGTGCGGCGACAGCCGTCCTCATGAAGCCATCGCCGTGCTCAAACGGGGCTTTGCTACGCAGAATGTCACGGTTCAGGATCTGCATCGCGGTCGGGTTTCTTAAGCCTGCGCCATCTTCTACACTGCATCCAAACGCGGGCCTTGGCGGGTCCGCGTTGGTGCATCTATTTACAAGGGAAGCTCAATGACCGATTGGTTTGACGAGACGCTTCATCCGGAATTTCGCCAGGGCCTGTCCATGGATCGCGTCCTGTACCGGGACACGTCGGATCTGCAGGATCTGGTGATCTTCGACAATGCACGCTTTGGTCGGGTGATGTGTCTGGATGGTGTGGTGCAAACAACGGAAGGCGACGAATTCGTCTATCACGAAATGATGGCCCATGTCCCGATTCTGGCCCATGGCGCGGCCAGGACGGTTTTGATCATTGGCGGCGGCGATGGCGGTATGGCGCGGGAGGTTTTGAAGCATTCCAACATGTTGGTCACGATGGTCGAAATTGATGGGGCCGTCGTGGATTTTTGTAAGGACCATCTGCCCAACCATTCTGCAGGGGCTTTTGATAATCCCCGCCTGGATCTGATCATCGCCGATGGCGCACAATTCGTGAAGGAAACGGAGCGGCGGTTTGATGTCATAATTGTCGATTCCACGGATCCGATCGGTCCCGGTGCCGTCCTGTTTACAGCGGAATTCTATGCTGATTGCAAACGATGCCTGACGCCCGGTGGTGTTGTGGTGACCCAGAATGGGGTGCCATTCGTGCAGCCGGAAGAAATCACTAATTCCTTTCAGCGCCTGGGTAAAAGCTTTGCCGATGTGCATTTCTATCGGGCCGCTGTTCCCACCTATCAGGGCGGCGATATGGCCTTTGGCTGGGCCAGCGACAATGCGCAATTGCGCCAGGTTTCCGTGTCGGAATTGACCCGCCGATATCAGGCTTCCCGGATCGAAACACGCTATGTGACGCCCGAACTCCATGCGGCGTCCTTTGCGCTGCCCAAAACCATTCAGGATTTGATGCGCTAGGCTCACCGCAGACTTGCAAAACGCACAGACTACGGATACAAGGCCCCCGTGTCTGACGGTTCACCCGCCCAGACAAGCCGCCTTAGCTCAGTTGGTAGAGCATCGCATTCGTAATGCGGGGGTCGCGTGTTCGAGTCACGCAGGCGGCACCATTTTTTTCAAAAATGATGCCCTTTGTTTAGATGGTAGGTTCGAACTAAGTTCGAACCGGCGCACCATCTTTATTTCAGCGCATCCACCACGGCTGGATCTGAAAGCAAGGATTCCAGCTTTCTTTGAAAAGCAGATGTCACAGCGATACCGACATCGGATGGTAACCCGAGGGGGCCGAGGTTATCGCGTCCTTGTACGGCGCTTTCGGCTATTCTTTCTCCAGATTCATCCAGAACCTGTAGACGAAGATCATACAAAAACGCCGTATTATAGAACGTGTCCGATTTCAATTCATTGACGATCATCAAAATAGAGCGTTGCCGATTGATTTTAACCAAGCTGCTTACGACCGTCTTATAATTTCCATCATCCACAATGCTGACAGGCGTTGCATCAACGCCATTCTTTCTGAGTGCAGAAATCAAGCTGGCTGTAATATCTTCAGACAAGGGGGCCTTGCTGGTGGTAGTTACATCGAAGGGATTACCAAAACCGCCACGTTGCAAACCAACAAAGTCTGGGGTTTTATCCTTTGAAACGATGTAAGAACGAATATCAAGCGTACCGACAGCGACTGTCTTATCCGTTTGAACTGTTGTGTTTGTGCCGTCGATGTCAAAATTTGTGGTGTTACCAATCGCACAACCACTAACAAAAATCGCTATAAATAAGCAAAGTGCATATCTTAAAACCATATTTAATCCCCCGCTGATACATTCTGATTTATACATCCTCAGAACTCAATAACACTCTATTATAGATGGGAAAATAAACAAACTTTCACCCAAACGGTCGGATCGTGCCGATATCGTGTTGGGTGATGTAATCCGCGACGGCCTGTTTCAGGGCGGTGGCGGCCTGGATGGGGATTTTATAGGCATGGCCGCCCTGAACCAGGCGATTGTCTTGCATGACCCAGAAGCTGGGCGTCTTGCCGCGATTAGAAACATGCACCGCCAGCGGCACGGGGGTGCCGTTGGGATTGGTCAACGACAAACGGGTGCCGTCTTCCTTTGGCGTAAGGTCGATACCAAACTGCCAGCGCTCTTGGCGCAGGACATATCGGATCGCTTCTTCTACCAGTTTGACGGGGTCATCGGCATCAACCCGGGCCAATTGTTGGGCCACCAGAATCTCTAAAGCCTGCGATGCGGTGCTGATATCTTCAGAATCTATCGACAGTGCTGCATTTAAGCAACGCGCCCCAATCGTTGCTAAATCCTCAGGCGCGAGCATTCCAGCAAGGCCCCAGTGTTCCAGATCTTCCGCCGTGGTTTCCCGATTGCGTTCGACCGAAAGGCGAAGCGGTGCAACCTGTGGGACAGTGTTACCCTGAGCGCTATCCTGGTTTTCGTTCGACCCTTCTTTCGATTGGACGGTGGATTTACCGTTATGAACTAAGACGATAGCATTTAGATCGGAAATAAAGCGTATATCAGTCAATTTTTATATAATCTTTCTGCATGATCGTTAAAGACGTATGAAAGTTTCATTCCGGCACTTACTTGGGGTGTTGAATTGTTGATAAAGCAATGTTCACTATAATGCTACTATAGTTGTATATCTGTCATTTTAAAATTACCTCGATACCACAAAAATCGCGTTTTACTAGAACTTTTGAAAATCAATCAAGTTGAATAACGTGAGGGATTCGCTAATTGTGTTGCCGATAATTTGGTCGGTAAAGGAATTACTAGATGGCACATCCAGTTGACGTAGCAGTTGGCAATCGGGTTCGGGAGTTAAGGACGCGTGCGGGACTGTCTCAGACTGATTTGGGGGAAAAGTTGGGCGTCAGCTTTCAACAGGTACAGAAATACGAAAAAGGTGTGAATCGCATGGGGGCCAGTCGCTTGATACAGATTTGCGATGCCTTGAAAGTTTCAATTGCGGATGTTTTCGATGGGGTGGAATCAACCGTGGATGCAGCGCAAAAAACACTGGTGGATCCGGAAGCGATGCGCATCGCCCGCGACATTCAACGCATTGAAAATGAAAATATGCGCATGGCGGTTAAACAATTAGTCCGGACTATGTCGCGGGCATAAGATTGGCGTGAAGATTGAACAGACAGACATGTCTGTGATGGTATCTTTTATTGAAAACTAGCTCCACCATTTCCGGGTGTTCCATGCGATCCATCGCTGGGCCCTTGGCCTTGTTGCGCCGCCCCTCTATTCTTGCGTCGGATACATGCTCAAAGGATAAGAGAGGCTTGGATGGTTGCGCTTTTTATTGATGCGGATGCCTGTCCTGTGAAAGATGAGGCATTGAAAGTCGCCACCAGGCATGGCCTGAAGACCTATATGGTCAGTGATGGCGGCTTGCGCCCCTCTCGTGATCCGATGGTACAGGATATCATCGTCGCCAGCGGGGCAGATGCCGCCGACGATTGGATCGCCGAAAACATTCAGCCAGCAGATATTTGTGTGACCAATGATATTCCATTGGCAGCACGCTGCCTGGCACAGCAGGCCTTTGCGCTGAAGCCCAATGGGGATGTCTTCACGCAGGATGGCATAGGAATGGCCCTGGCACAGCGAGAGCTTATGCAGGGCCTCAGAGAAACCGGTGCGATTACGGGAGGACCGCGCCCGTTTAACAAAGCGGATCGTTCTCAATTTCTCAATCGATTGGAAACCACAGTACAGGCGGCCAAACGCCGGTCGTGAATCGGAATCAGGTGAAGGTTTCCTGGGTCTTGCCAAGCCGGGCGGATCGCAAGACAGTCGCGGTTCAAACCTTACGCTATGAAACGCCTGGATATCAAAGCATGCGATTGTGGAAAGAGAGCGTGAAACCATGACTGGTGATACCCCGATGATGCCGCTGGACGGTGTTCGGATTCTGGATCTCAGCCGCATTCTGGCGGGGCCGACAGCGACGCAATATCTGGGCGATCTGGGCGCAGATGTGATAAAGGTCGAAAGGCCGGATGCAGGAGATGACACGCGCAAATGGGGCCCCCCTTATGTAACAGGGGCAGATGGGAAACCCACCCGCGAGAGCGCGTATTATCTGAGCTCTAACCGCAACAAGCGGTCCATCACTGTTAATCTGGCCAGCCCGGAAGGGCAGAAACTTATCCGCCGTCTGGTGGCAAAATGCGATGTTCTGGTCGAAAACTATAAAGTGGGCGGGTTAAAGAAATATGGCCTGTCCTATGACGATCTGAAGGGTGAATTTCCCGGGCTTGTCTTCTGCTCGATCACTGGGTTTGGCCAGACCGGCCCCTATGCGAAACGCGCCGGCTATGACTTTCTGGCGCAAGGCCTGGGTGGGCTGATGTCCATCACCGGCCCCCGGGAGGGGGAACCGATGAAGGTCGGTGTCGGGATTGCCGATGTCATGTGCGGTATGTATGCGACGACCGCTATTTTGGCAGCGTTAAGGCACCGGGATCGCACCGGCCAGGGTCAACAGATCGATTGCGCCCTGCTGGACACACAGGTCGCCTGGCTGGTGAATGAAGGGGTGAATTATCTGCTGTCGGGTCAGGTTCCCGTGCGACAAGGCAATGAACATCCCAATATCGTGCCCTATGCGGTTATGGAATCGTCCGATGGTCATTTTATTCTGGCGGTGGGTAATGACAGTCAGTTCCAGAAATGGTGTGACTTTGCTGGTGCACAGGATCTGGCAGAGGATCCACGCTTTACGACGAATTCACTGCGGGTTGCCAACAGGGTCTCCCTGTATGCCGCAATGCCTGCCTATACCAGGCAGAAGTCCACGGATGTATGGATTGAAGGGCTGGCCGCGCGGGGCGTGCCCTGTGGGCCAGTGAAAAACATCGCCCAGGTGTTTGAGGATGAGCAGGTCGTCGCGCGAAACATGAAAATCGACGTGCCGCACCCCCAGGCGCAATCCGGCACAGTCCCGCTGATCGCCAACCCGGTTAAATTCTCGGAAACGCCGATACAGTATCGCATGGCGCCGCCGACGCTGGGTCAGCATACGGATGAAATACTGCGCGATGTTCTGGGCTGTGATGAGGGGGAGATTGCGGCATTGGCTGAACGTGGCGCGACGACGGCTATCGGGGCCGGTGGCGACAGTTAATCAGTCCAACGGTCAATATCCGGATCCAGCCCCAGCAGGGCCAGACCCTGGGCGACGGAGCCGAATTCATCGCCGCTGACGACCTGATCTGTGCCAAATTTGTCAGTAAAGATTTTCCGCACCGCCGGGATCAGAGAACTGCCCCCGGTCATGAAGACACGGTCAATTCGGGCGGGGGTCATGTCGGCCTGTTGCAGTAACGATTCCACGGTTTGTGAAATCTGGGCCAGGTCCGGGGCGATCCAGTCTTCAAAAGCGGAGCGATCCAGCGTTTCGGTCACCTCAACATTCCCCAGATCAATCGACAGGTCGGCGGTGTCCTGGCTGGACAATGTCGCCTTCGCTTTGGACACGGCCTGGAAACAGGCAAGCCCGCGGTTCATTTCAATCACATCGATCAAGTTCTGGATCTGATCCGGGGCTGTAGAGCTGCGTTTTATATCATCCAATTCCCGTAACGAGACGGGCGTTCGTAAACTGGTCAATAAATGCCATTTGGAAAAGGACGTGTAATATTTGCGCGGCACAGGCAGCGTTTTGCCATTCACAAGGCACTGTGACTCGCTGCCCAGATGCTTCAACAGGACATTCTGGATAATGCGATAGTCAAAACTGTCCCCTGCGATCCCGATCCCGGCATGGGCAATCGGATCGGCCTGAATGGCGTCCGTCGTATGTTCAAATCGTGTGATCAGGAAATCCGACGTCCCGCCACCGAAATCTGCAATCAAAACCGTGACAGATTGCTGAAGCTCCCGGAAGTAAGAAAAGGCGCCTCCAACGGGCTCCAGGGCGATACGGACCTTGCTAAGCCCCAGTCGATCAAATGCTTCCCGATATCGCGTCAGGGCCAGGGCTTCATCTGGAAACGGCCCGTAAAAGGTCACAGGGCGTCCCAGGACGATTTCCTTTTCTCCCTCAGCTGCTGCAATTGCTTTCAATAGGGTCGTGTTCTGGAAGAAGCTGACCATCAGGTCGGAAAAACTGAACCGCTTGGTGAAAATATTGGTGTGTTTGAAGGCCGCGCTGGCGACATGGCTTTTGAACGATTGGATATAACGCACGTCGTCGGGATATTCCGCTGCCAGCTCAATTGCCTTATGACCCGTCTCATAGTCAATCTGTGCGCGTCCATCCACTTCAACCGGCTCAAAGGCCAGAACGGATGGGTGGACATCTGTTGCCGTCTCGCCAGATTTCTCCAGCGGCACGGTGGAAACGGGTCCGTTACGGTGCGCCCGGATGACAACAGTGTTGGTCGTGCCGAAATCGACACCAAAGGAAATATCCGCTGTCATGATGCGTTACCGGAATATTAAAGATCAGAAATTGTGTTCCGCGACTTTCCGCAGCAGGAAGTCCCGAAACACGGTGATGCGTTTGGAATGGCGCAATTCTTCCGGATAGACGAAATAGGCCTGTGTCACCGGCCCTTCGATTTCAGGCAGGACCGGCTCCAGCTTCAACTGTTCAGGCTGCATGAATTCCGGTAAGGCGGCCAGCCCCAAACCAGATTGAACCGCGCGATAAATGCCATACACATTGTTGACCCGCAGGATCGGTCGGCGCGGCGTTTCCGGCCTGGCACCGATATCCAGCAACCAGTTGATGGATTTCGATGGCTGAGGCGCTTCTTCCCCAAAAACGATCAGGTCATGATGATCCAGATCCACTGGCGTCTTTGGTCGTTCCCGCCGTTCAAAATATTCAGGACTGCCATAGATCAGGTGCCGCACGCTCATCAGCGGTCGCTGGATCAGATCGGGCTGGCGGGGCGGGGACATGCGGATCGCCACATCGGCCTGACGCATCCCCAGATCCAGCTCTTCGTCCGACAGCAACAGAGTCACTTCGACTTCCGGGAACAGGTCGATGAATTCACGGATATGGGGCGTCAACCAGGTTGAGCCGAAAGCCATGGTCGTGGTGATTTTTAGAGGGCCGGATGGGCGGTCCTTGGTTTCCCCCAGCCGGGCTTCGGCCATGCTGAGCTTGTGAAAGACATCTTTCACCGTGCGATACAGCATTTCTCCCTGCTCGGTCAGCAGCAAGCCACGGGCATGGCGGTGGAACAGGGGCACGCGCACGCTTTCTTCCAGCGCCGAAATCTGACGTGAGATCGCGGATTGGCTGAGATTCAGCTTTTCGCCAGCATGGGTAAAGCTTCCCGCCTCAGCCACCGCATGAAATATGCGCAGTCTGTCCCAATCCATTGGCATTGGTTGTCCCCCGGACCTCTAGATTTGTACTCAATATTCCTTTACCCCACCTCTATGTAGGAGACTTGGGCCAAAAAATCGATGGAAAATGATGCCTGATGGTAAATGGTCTGGCTTTGGATGCGGCGATGACGCCCCGACTGCCCCGAAAGGGGGAAGTCGGGACTTCGCACTATGGTCTGGTATATCGCCCTGACTCTTCTATCAGATCAAGGCCCGGCCTTATGGGAGGCCGCGCTGTCTATTCTGCAGGTTGGGCGGTCGCCTGATCTTCGAACAACGGGTGTTTCAGGGCCTTCAATATCTCCCGTGGGACGACATGTTTGATGTTATGGCGTGTGATGTCCCAGTCGTGCAACAGGGCGTCTGCCCATTTTGAATGGGTGTTGACGACATGGTCCTGGATCATGGTGCGGCAAACATCCGCCCAATAGTCTGTCTCCAGCGAATAGACATCGACCGATTCAGGGTTCAGATACAGGGACAGGCGGTCATCCGGGTCATAGATGAAGGCCATCCCGCCGGTCATGCCGGCTGCGAAATTGTCGCCGACTTCGCCCAGAATACAGACATAGCCTCCGGTCATGTATTCACAGCCATTCGACCCGACGCCTTCCACAACGGTATAAGCACCGGAATTTCGTACCGCGAACCGATCCCCCGCCATGCCGGCCGCAAACAGGCGACCATCGGTTGCCCCATACAAACAGGTATTGCCGATAATCGCGTTCTTGTTGCTTTCCAGCGGGCTGGTGGTGATTGGGCGGATAACAATTTCACCGCCGCTTAATCCCTTGCCGACATAGTCATTGGCATCACCCAGAACTTCCAGCTTCAATCCCTGCACGGCAAATGCCCCCAGGGATTGCCCGGCCGATCCGCGCATGCGTACGGTCAGATGACCCGGGCGCAGGGCTTTCATGCCGAACTGACGGGTGATCTTGGAGGAGATCTTGGTACCGATTGCCCGATAGGTGTTTCGGATATTGTATTGAAGCTGCATTTTCTCCCGGTCGCGGAACAGGTTTTCCGCATCCTGGATCATCAGCGCATCCAATGTTTCTGGCACTGAATTGCGGCCTTCCGCCTCTGTCGGGAAGACACCGCGCACCATGCCCGGTTGGGTCAGGAGGGGGTTCAGGTCCAGATCATCCAGATGATCCGCGCCCCGGCTGACCTGGGCCAGCAATTCCGTGCGCCCGATAATGTCGCTGAGCGATCGCGCGCCCAGGCGGGACAGAATCTCGCGAACCTCTTCTGCAACGAAACTGAACAGGTTCATGACCTTTTCCGGCGATCCACTGAATTTATCAATCAGGCGTTCATCCTGGGTACAGACCCCAACCGGGCAGGTATTGGAATGGCATTGCCGCACCATGATACAGCCCATGGCGACAAGGCTGGCGGTCCCGATACCATACTCTTCTGCGCCTAGAATGGCGGCGATGACCACATCGCGACCGGTGCGAATGCCGCCATCGGTGCGCAGCCGCACGCGGTGGCGCAATCCGTTCAGCGTCAGCACTTGATGTGCCTCTGCCAGACCCATTTCCCACGGCAGGCCCGCATATTTGATGGAGGTCTGGGGCGAGGCACCGGTTCCGCCGGAATGACCGGAAATCAGGATCGTATCGGCATGGGCCTTGGCGACCCCTGCGGCAACCGTGCCGATCCCGGCCTTTGCGACCAATTTCACGCAGACCCGTGCTTCAGGATTGATCTGCTTTAAGTCATAGATCAGCTGCGCCAAATCCTCGATGGAATAGATATCATGATGTGGCGGCGGGCTGATCAGGGTTACGCCCTCGGTCGAATGGCGCAGCCGTGCGATGATGCCTGAGACCTTGAATCCCGGCAACTGGCCCCCTTCGCCAGGCTTTGCGCCCTGGGCCATCTTGATTTCGATCTCGCGGCAATTGTTCAAATATTCCGCCGTGACGCCAAACCGGCCAGAGGCCACCTGTTTGATCGCGGAAGAGGCATTGTCGCCATTTTCCTTGGGCTTATAGCGCGCAGGATCTTCGCCCCCCTCTCCGCTGTCGGATTTTGCGCCAATCCGGTTCATGGCAATCGACAGGGTTTCATGGGCGATGGGCGACAGGGCCCCCAGGGAAATGCCAGGGGCGACCAGACGCTTGCGGATTTCCGTGATGGATTCCACCTCGTCAATCGGCGCGGCAGGACCATCATATTTGAAATCCATCAAATCGCGCAGGTTGATGGGGGGCAGCTTAGCGACCTGTTCGGTATAGCGTCGATAGACGGCATAGGAATCCGATGCTACGGCTGTTTGCAGCGTATGGATCAGGTTCCCTTCCCAGGCATGAGCCTCGCCCCCCCGGCGATAGCGATAGAATCCCCCGACGGGCAGGGCAATCACCGTCTCGTCAAAGGCGGTTTCATGGCGCTGTCTGACATTGGCGTGCAGACCCGTCAAACCAACGCCGGAAATGCGGCTGGGCAGGCCGGGGAAGAATTCTGCAACCAGGGACCGGCTAAGACCAATGGCTTCAAAGTTATAGCCGCCCCGATACGAACTGACGATGGAGATTCCCATTTTCGACATGATCTTCAAAAGACCGTCTTCGATGGATTTCTTGAAGTTCTGCAACGCCGTGTCCAGCGTCAGATCCCCCAACAGCTTGCGCCGATACCGGTCTGCAATCGCCTCCTGCGCCAGATAGGGCACGATGGCGGTTGTGCCGACCCCGATCATGACGGCGAAGGAATGGGTGTCTATCGCTTCGGAGGTGCGGGCGATCAGGCTGGAAAATGTCCGCAAGCTGGCCCGAACCAGATGGGTGTGGACGGCACCAACCGCCAGGATCATCGGGATCGCAGCGCGTGTTTCGGAAATCCCGGAATCGTCCAGAATCAAATGTTGCGCCCCTCCGCGCACCGCATCTTCGGCCTGTGCCTGAACCTGATGCACGGCATCGGCCAGGGCATTTGAATTGCTGTCAATCGGGAAGGTGCAATCAATTTCGACGGCGGCTTCGCCCAGATAGGTTCTCAGCGCGCGATAGTCACCATCCAACAGGATGGGCGAGGGTAACTGGACGATCTGCAATTGCCGGGCATCTTCTTCCAGAATATTGCCCAGATTGCCCAGCCGCGTTGCCAAGGACATCACATTGCGTTCCCGCAGGCTGTCGATGGGCGGATTGGTCACCTGGCTGAAATTCTGTCGGAAATAATGGTGCATGCCGCGATAGCTGTCTGATAGCACCGCAATAGGCGTGTCATCCCCCATCGAGCCGGTGGCTTCCTTGCCGGTTTCTGCCATGGGCTGCAGGATCAGTTCCAGATCCTCCATCGACCAGCCACAGGTAATCATGCGGCGGCGTAACTCTTCCTTGGACATGTCGCCGCATTTTCCTGCGCCCTGTCCACCCAATTCCGATAATTTGGTAATGCTCTTAACCCATTCCCCAAATGGGCTCAGCCCCGCAACATGGTCTTTCAATTCCATGTCATGGCACAAGCGTCCTTCGTTCAGGTCAACCGCGATCATCTGACCCGGACCCAGGCGACCTTTCTCCAGGACAGTGGTTTCCTGAACTTTGACCATGCCGGTTTCTGACCCAACGACCAACAGGCCATCGCCGGTCACAACATAGCGCAGCGGGCGCAGACCATTGCGATCCATCCCGGCCAAAGCCCAGCGTCCGCCATAGGCACAAATCGCCGCCGGGCCGTCCCAGGGCTCCATTACACCATTTGCGTATTCGTAAAAATCACGGTGAGCCTGTTTCAGGGTTTTGGATTTTTCCCAGGCTTCCGGGATCAACAGGGATTTGACTTCCGGAAGTTCGCGATGGGTGCGCACCAACACTTCAAATACCCCGTCCAGGGACGCGGAATCCGAACTGCCGGGCTGAACGATGGGTTTGATGTCATCGACATAGGGCCCCAATTGCGGGTCATCCAGCTTGGTTTCGTGGCTTTTCATCCAGTTAATGTTGCCGTTGATCGTATTGATCTCGCCGTTATGGGCCAGAACACGGAACGGCTGGGCCAAGGACCAACTGGGGAAGGTATTGGTCGAATAGCGCTGGTGGTAGATCGCAAAATTCGACGTGAATCGCTCGTCATTCAAATCCGGATAAAAGGAGGTCAACTGCTCAGCCAGGAACAGCCCCTTATAGATCACCGAACGACAGCTTAGGGAGCAGATGTAAGCCTCTGTCAGGTTTTCCAGCAGGAACAGCTTTTCAATCCGGCGGCGGATGACATACAGGTCCGCTTCAAACTGTGACACTTTCACATCGCGCGCATTTTCCACCATGATCTGTTCGATCTCGGGGCGGGTGGCATTCGCCTTTTCCCCGATAATGGAAATATCCACTGGCACCTGGCGCCAGCCATAGATGCGATGCCCCATGCGCAGGATTTCACTCTCCACGATTTGACGTACGCGCTCCTGGCGGTTCAAATCTGTGCGCGGCAGAAACACCATGCCAACGGCCAGTCGCCCCTTGCCCAGATTGTGTCCGGTGCGCTGAACATGTTCTTTGAAGAAATCCTGCGGGATCTGCACATGAATGCCCGCCCCATCGCCGGTCTTGCCATCGGCATCCACCGCCCCGCGATGCCACAGCACCTTCAGGGCTTCAATTGCGCGCAGCACAACATCGCGCCGGGGCTTGCCATCAATCGCAGCCACCATGCCAACGCCGCAATTGGCGGTCTCCGTCTCCGGCAGATACATGCCGTTCTGCGCCAGATGATCGGCGTTCGCGCGATACTGCGAAACCCAGTCATTCATATCCGTCGTGTTGGTCATGACGATTCTTCCTTATTCTGCAGCGACCGGCGCGACGGCGCGGGCTTGGATATAGTCGTGGATGGAGGCTGCGGCATCGCGGCCATCGCGAATGGCCCAGACGACCAGGCTGGCACCGCGCACGATGTCGCCGGCGGCAAAAACACCCTCCAGCGCGGTCATCTTTGTCTTGTGATCGATCTTCACGGTGCCCCAACGGGTAACGGGCAGGTCGGATTCCCCCCACAGGGTCGGCAGGTCTTCCGGATCAAAGCCCAGCGCCAGGATTGCGATATCGGCGTCATGGGTCATGACCGCCCCTTCAATCGCTTGTGGTGCGCGGCGACCGGTTGCATCGGGCTGACCCAGGCGCATCTGCTGTGCCCGAACGCCGGTCACGGCATCGTCGCCGGTAAAGGCTTCTGGCTGGGACAGCCAGACGAATTCAACCCCTTCTTCTTCCGCATTCGCTACTTCCCGCTGAGAGCCCGGCATATTGGCGCGGTCGCGGCGATACAGGCATTTCACGGATTTCGCGCCCTGGCGAATGGCGGTACGGACACAGTCCATGGCGGTATCGCCCCCCCCAATAACAACGATATTCTTGCCCGCCGCGTTCAGTGTGCCATCCTCGAATTCAGCGACAGTATCGCCCAGGCCATTGCGGTTTGACGCGGTCAGGAAATCCATTGCCGGAATAATGTTCTTCTGGCCCACGCCCGGTGCCTTAAGATCGCGCGCCTTGTAAACGCCGGTCGCGACCAGGACGGCATCATGCTTTGCCCGTAAATCGGCGAAGCTGATGTCGCGGCCAATCTCAACATTCAGGGTAAAGCGGACGCCGGACTCTTCCAGCCATTTCGTGCGGCGCTGTACAATGTCCTTTTCCAGCTTGAAATTCGGAATGCCATAAATCATCAGGCCACCAACCCGATCATAACGGTCATAGATCGTGACCTGATATCCGCGCCGCCGCAATTGTTCCGCCGCCGCCAGCCCGCCAGGACCGGACCCGATGATCCCAACACTTTCCGTGCGTTCCTGTCGGGGGGAAATAGGCGTCACCCAGCCTTTTTCCCAGGCAGTATCAGTGATGTATTTCTCAATGGACCCGATGGTCACCGTGCCATGGCCGGATTGTTCAATCACACAATTGCCCTCGCACAGGCGGTCTTGCGGGCAAATGCGGCCACAGACTTCCGGGAAGGTATTTGTCGCGCTGGAAACTTCATAGGCTTCCTGCAGGCGGCCTTCCGCGGTCAGCATCAACCAGTCGGGAATGTTGTTATGCAATGGGCAGTGGATCTGACAAAAGGGCACGCCGCATTGGCTGCAGCGCCCGGATTGGTCGGCCGCCGCATCATCGCTATATCCTTGATAAATCTCATCAAAATCTACACGGCGCTGGTCAATCGCGCGTTTGTCGGGATTGGCCTGAGCGCGATCCACAAATTGAAGCATCCGGCCGGTGGTCATGGGTATGTCCTCACACTCTCGCAACACCTTTCGCTGACGTACTAACCGATACGGGGTCAACTCAGATGCTAATGGTTAAAATTTCGAAATTCGGGCCCGGCATTTTGGCCTTGTTCCCTGTCGTCGCGACGGGGTCGCGGATTAAAGTCTGACAGGCCTGACCCTCATATGCCTCTAATCTATATCGCTTGTTGCGTGGAAAGACCAGAAGTTTTTCAAAACTTAGTCAATAAAATTGACCTATTTTAAATTTTGATCGTCTGAAAACATCCAAATCAGGGTGATGAGTAACGAGGCATTAAAAATTTAGTACCATTTCGGTATTAATTTTGCGATAGGTTAAGGATGCAAGCGAATGCGACCAATGATATAAGCATTTTAATCAATCCTGTGGGGGTTTCCCGTGCTTCTTCACCATATTTTGGTTCTCGCCGCTGTTCAGGGAATTACCGAATTCCTGCCAATCAGTTCCTCAGGACATCTTATTCTGACGGGCCATGTGCTGGGATGGCCGGATCAGGGGTTGGAAATAGATGTCGCGGTGCATATTGGCAGTCTGGCGGCTGTGTGTCTGTATTTCTGGCGTGATGTCTGGCAGATGTTTGTCGGTGTCGGGCGGGTGGCAACAGGTCGCGGGGGGGCGCCTGCGAAATTGGTACTGAATGTCATTGTCGCGACGATACCCATCATTATCGCAGGATTTCTGCTGAAGGACTACGTGGAAACAGTGTTCCGCTCCGTAGAGCTCATCGGGTGGACGACACTGGGTTTTGGCATTTTATTGTTCATTGCAGATCGGGTCGGCATGACGATTCGCCGGGTGGAGCATTTATCCTGGGTCACGTCCCTGGTGATCGGCCTGTCGCAGATTCTGGCTTTGTTGCCGGGAACCAGCCGGTCGGGTATCACCATGACCACGGCCCGTTTTCTGGGTGTGGAGCGGGAAGACGCCGCCCGCTTTTCAATGTTGATTTCCATCCCAACTATCCTTGGGGCCGGGCTGCTTGCAGGTCTGGATGTCTATGAATCGGGCAGTTTTGCGCTCACCGGCGATATTGTGATTGCCGTCGTATTCTCCTTCATCACCGCACTGCTATCGATTTACGCAATGATGGCGTGGCTGCGCCGGTCAGGCTTTGCGCCCTTCGTGATCTACCGCATCATCATGGGCGTTGGTTTGTTGTATTGGGTCTACAGCGGCGCGGCGTAATCCGGTTCAGACCGGTTGTGCGGGATTATAGCGCCCGCCCTTGCGATAAATGTCCAGATAAGATGGCAGGATCACCTCTGCCGCTGTTGGGGCGATGCCCAAATCCTTGAGACCCGGCAGGTTGCCCGTTGCGATATTGTCGCTGCGCAGCAGTTCCACCTGATCGCGGGTCAGCGGCGGCACGGGCAGCAATTCCAGGAAAAACGCCTTGATCCTGGCCAGTTCAAACGGTACCGGGACCAGGCCGACATGGCGTCCCGTTTCAGACATGACCAGTTCCATCAATTCCTTGAAGCTATAGACCGTCGGCCCGCACAGTTCATAGGTCCGCCCCGCCGCACTGCTGTCGGTCAGGGCCTTGACGATGGCGTCGGCGACATCCCCAACATAAACCGGCTGGAATTTCTGTTCACCCCCACCGATTAAGGGCAGCAAGGGTGTGATGCGCATGATCGATGCAAATCGGTTAAAGAAGGAATCTTCCGGGCCGAAAATGACGCTGGGGCGCACGACGATGGCCTCCGGAATCTCTGCCCTGACAGCCGCTTCTCCCGCCGCCTTGCTGCGCGCATACTGCGCAGGCGAATCCGGTGCCACGCCCAGGGCAGACATCTGAATGAAATTGGAAATCCCTGCCGCCTTGGCGACCCTTGCAATGCGGGCGGCGCCTTGATGATGGACGGCATCAAAGGTCTGGGTGCCGCTTTCGTACAAGATACCCACCAGATTGATAACGCTATCCGCGCCATCCAGCGCCCTGGCCACCGATGACTCCTGACGGATATTGCAGGCGATGGGGATGATTTGCCCGACATCCCCCATGGGTTTCAAGTCACTGGCGGTGTCTGGAAAGCGCACAGCAACGCGAACGCGACAGCCAATCCGCGCCAGTTCGCGCACCACCTGTCGCCCGACAAAGCCGGAACCGCCGAAAACCGTCACAACCTTGGCCACCATGCGAAGATACTCCCCTTACGAAATCACCAAACCAGAGTCAGCAGTGTTATAGCGAATGCCTGCGCCAGTTCCAAGCGCTCCGAAAGCGCTGTGTCGGGACCCCGTGTCGCACACAAATTCAGGCCAAGTCATATTTTTGCAATCCGCCGCTTGGCGAAGGACAACCCCTGATCCCTGGAAACCCATGTTTTCCGCGGATTGTAGAGATAAATTTACCCCCGAAAATCATCCGCTTGACAAGCCTCACGCAAATGGACATGTTCCGGCCCCGCACCATCGGAAATGCCCAGGTGGCGGAATTGGTAGACGCGCAGGTTTCAGGTACCTGTGTCCGAAAGGACGTGGAAGTTCGAGTCTTCTCCTGGGCACCATTTCTTAAAAATAGAGATATTGGCCGGATCATTTTGTGATCTGGGCGGTCTCTATTTTTGCCCTATCGGTATGAACCTTGGGTCATTTGGTCCCAACATGCCAAAACGCTGTACGTAACACTGCGATTCTTGTTAGAATCCGGCGTTTTGCGCAGATTGATCCTGATTGGGCGTGGTTTTTCGATGGCCAGTCGGGACTTGATCTTTTGGGGGTGCCGCTTTAGAGGCCCAAGACATTGGCCCGGGGCAATGATTTAAGGAGTGTATCGGGTGAGCATTCATTTGCATCAAGGGGATTTGCCCGCGGATCTTGATTTTGGGTCCTCTGTGGCGATTGATACGGAAACTCAGGGGTTAAATCCGTTGCGGGACCGGCTCTGTGTCGCCCAGCTTTCGGGCGGCGATGGGGTCAGCCATCTGGTGCAATTTGCACCTGGCGCGTATGACGCCCCCAATTTGAAGCGCTTGCTGGCCGACCGGTCGGTCCTGAAGATTCTTCATTTCGCCCGATTCGATGTGGCAATCTGTCAGCAATGGCTGGGTGTCACGATGGGGCCGATCTATTGCACCAAGATTGCGTCGAAACTGGTGCGGACTTACACGGACCGTCATTCCCTCTCCACCCTTGCGAAAGAGCTGTTGGGTATCGATATGTCCAAGCAGCAGCAAAGTTCGGACTGGGCTGCGCCGGATCTCAGTGATGCACAATTGGCCTATGCCGCATCGGATGTGCTGTATCTGCACCAGATCAAAGAGGTGCTGGATGGCATGATCGTTCGTGAAGGGCGCAGTGAACTGGCGCAGGCCTGCTTTGATTTTCTGCCCGTGCGGGCCAAATTAGACCTGATGGGTTGGGCCGAAACAGATATTTTCGCGCATTCCTGACCGCGCGAGCCCAAATTATGGCTGGCTTGAGGCAATGAGGCCTACTAAGGGTCAGCATAGGAAGAGTGACGTGTAATCATGACAGCCGGTGTAACCTCGATGCAAAACGCTATACAGGCCCTAAGGTCGGATGCCCAGGCAAGCCCGGATCAGGCGGCCTCTGATCTGGCGACGGGTCGCGCGGTCTTGCGTGCCGAAGCCGCCGCCTTGAGCGATATGGCCGAGGAGTTGAACGGCGCCTTTATTTCGGCGTTGGATATATTGATGGGGGTGACCGCTGTTGGCGACCGCGCCGGGCGCATCATTGTCAGCGGCATGGGGAAAAGTGGCCATATCGGGCGCAAGATTGCCGCTACCTTCGCGTCGACCGGAACGCCAGCGCAGTTCGTGCATCCGGGCGAGGCCAGCCATGGCGATTTGGGCATGATCACAGAGCGGGATGCGGTTATCGCCATCAGCAATTCCGGCGAAACCCACGAGTTGAGCGATCTGATCGGCCATGTGAAACGATTCCAGATCCCCATGATCGGCATCACCGGTCGCGCTGGGTCCACACTGGCGGAGGCAGCAAATGTCGCCCTGATTTTGCCCCAGCATCCTGAAGCAGGAGAGATCGGGCTGGCCCCGACCACATCGACCACGATGACCCTGGCGATGGGCGATGCCCTGGCGGTATCCTTGATGGCGCGCAAGGGCTTTACCGCCAATGATTTTCGCGTATTGCATCCCGGTGGCAAATTGGGCCGGCAATTGCTGAAGGTCGCAGACCTTATGCATCGCGGCGAGAATATTCCCCTGGTCCAACAACAGGCCCGCATGGATGAGGTCGTCCTGACCATCACGTCAAAACATTTTGGCTGCACCGGTGTTGTGGACGATGCAGGGGGGTTGATCGGCATCGTGACCGATGGCGATTTGCGCCGCCACATGTCGAACAATCTGGCAGAGCAGTTGGTGACGAAGGTGATGACGGCGGGGCCAATCATGATCACATCAACGATGATCGCCGCTGAGGCGCTGAATATCATGAATGATCGCAAAATCACCGCGATGTTCGTGGTGGACGAGGCGCAAAAGCCGGTTGGGATCGTGCATATTCATGACTTTTTGCGCGCCGGTGTCGCCTGACCCCGACCCTGCAGGACTGATCGAATTGGAAAAGGATGCGAGCGCTATGGCGAGCGCTGACAGCAATGCCGGGACAACCCCACCGCCCAGTGCACCGCCGATTCGCGGGGCCAGTATTCCTGTTTCGATTGGCCGTCGCACGCTGAACCAGTCTTATGGCCGTATGGTAGGCTGGCTGAAAGTGTTGCTGCCAACGGTGGCGGTGGCCTTGATTGCCCTGGTTGTCGCCTGGCCCTATCTGAAGCAGGAAGGCCATCGCATCACCGACTCCCTGACTGGTGCCGGTCAGTTGATTACCGAGCATATGGAGGTCAGTCAGGCCCGCTATGCTGGGATCAGTGAGGATGGACAGCGCTATACGGTGACGGCGAAATCGGTACAACAGGCCAATGTGGACGCCATCATGGTTGATTTTACAGAGCCGCGCGCCGACATCAATCTGAGCGATGGCAGTTGGGCCCTGGTGACGGCAGAAACCGGGACGCTGAACCGTGAGACGCAGGTGCTGGAATTGTTTAGCAAGGTCAATTTGTTTCATGATCTGGGATACGAGTTTCATTCTGAGAGTGCCACCTTTGATCTGCTGCAGGGCAATGCGTTTGGTTTTGATCCTGTTCAGGGACAAGGCCCTTTCGGATATCTGGAAGCGGAAGGCTTTCAGTTGATGAACCGTGGCGAACAGGTTCAACTGACCGGCAAGGCCCGTGTGATAATCTATGATACCGATTAATATACGATGAACCCGACGAAGACAGGCGACCTGATGGCAATCCGCACAAACCCAATTTTTTACGCCCTGTTGCTGGCGGCAGGCATTCTGCTTTTTTCACCGGGCTTTGGTTGGGCGCAAGAGGGGCTGATTTCGGGCAGTCAGGACGGCGCGATTGAGATCGAGGCGGATAACGGCATCGAATGGCTGCGCGATCTTCAACAATATCGCGCCTATGGCAATGCGACAGCAAAGCGGGGCACGGTTACCGTCATTGCCGACACGCTGGTTGCCTATTATCGGGAAGAGGACGGTCGCCAGGTTATTTTCCGTCTGGATGCGGAAGGGAATGTGATTATCAAGTCGGATGGATCAGAAGCATTCGGCGATAAGGCGGTTTATCACCTGGATAAAAAGGTTGCGGTACTTGTCGGCAAGGATCTGCAGGTCGTCACCGATCGCGGCACGATCACCGCGGAGGAAAGCATGGAATATTGGGAGGAAAAGCGGATTATCGTGGCCCGCGGCAATGCTTTGGCTATCCAGAACGAGCGGCGCTTGAAGGCTGGTGTGTTGACCGCCTTTATCGAACCGGGGGAGGAAGGGCAGTCCTCCCGCGTGACGCGAATTGACGCCACCAGTGGCGTTCATATCTCTACCCCGACCGATATCGTGACCGGGAAGGAAGGCGTGTATAATGTGCCAGAGGAAAAGGCGACAATTTGTGGAAAAGTCAAAATAACCCGCGGATCGAACCAATTGAATGGCGAATGCGCGGTGGTAAACATGCTGACCGGGCGCAGCACATTGCAGGGTAAATCTGCAGGAGATAAGGTTAAGGGATTGATTTTGCAGACTCAATAGGGCGTATCCGCACCCATTAAACGGTCTGTGCCAATCGCTTCATGGCAGTAATTATGCAATTCCAGTGCCAAATTCGTTGTCATGACTTGGCGAATCGCAAGAATGCGTTTAGACTCCTTCAATAGCGCTCAGAATGCGCGAAATAGGGCGGAACAGAAAGGCGCGGGATTTCCGTATGGCCGATCGCGAAGATGATGAAAACACAGCCGGCGAGGGTGAAGGCTCAACGCAGCGCGAGGGTGATCGTAAAGACCGGTTTCCCAGATTTGCGCCGCATGTGAGTTCCAGTCAGGTGCGGGACCCTGGCGAGCATCGCCCGGAACCGCAATTGCGTCAGCCGCGTTTGGGTCCAGCAGACGGATCGGATCTGTCGGCCACGCGTCCTGGCGTTGGCGCAAATTTTGGTCGCCAGCCACCGCCGCTTCGCCGCCCGACATCTGTGCCGCCTCTGCGCCCGACTGAGCCGCCTCCTTTGCCGTCACGGGAAGATGTGCCGCACCGCGTGCTGAGCTCCGCGCCCGCAAAGACCCCGGATGCAAAAGCCCCCCCGGCACAGACGCCGGCTCGGGAACAGGCTCCCTCGGATTCTGCAAGACCCCAGGAGGTAAGACCCCAGGAGGTAAGACCCCAGGCGATCTCACTCAAATCACCGGAGCCCCCGGTTATTCGGGTTCAGGCAACCCCTGTTTTGCGCCGCCCGGTTTCCTCAGATACCTCTGTGCCGCCGCAAAGGACATCGCCTGCGGAAGGGAAAGAGACATCCGTTCCGCCCGTTCAGCAAAAGCAGGTCGACGCATCGGCTTCCTCAAAGCCGGACGCATCTATCAGGCCGGATTCGAAGACAGAAGGCCGCAAGCCGATCGATTTCAGCGACCTGCCGGAGCCGCCCCGCCCCCGTCTTAGGGAGGATCCGGCAGCAGGACGCACGGAAACGCCTAAACCAGCAGAGCGTCGCCTGGATACGGACCGGCGCGATACTGTTCCCCCGGTTCAGGCTCGGGTGGATGGGGACGCCCCTAAATCTGCCGTAGTGTCGCTGGAGCGTGAGGCCGCCCGGCCCCGGCCCACGAAACCGGTACTGATCACGAAGAATGAAGGGCTGGTCGTCACATCCTTGGGCAAACAGTTCAAGAAACGCCCGGTTTTGCGGGATGTCTCCCTGCGGGTGCAGCGGGGGGAGGCGGTCGGTCTGTTGGGACCCAATGGCGCGGGGAAGACAACGTGCTTTTACATCGTCACTGGGCTGATCGCCGCTGATTATGGGCAGATCATGCTGGATGGCGCGGATATCACTGAATTGCCGATGTATCGCCGGTCACGATTGGGAATCGGGTATCTGCCACAGGAATCTTCGATTTTTCGCGGATTGACGGTGGAACAGAATATCATGGCGGTATTGGAGCTGATCGAAAAGAATCGCGAAAAACGCGATGCGACATTGGATGCGCTGATGGCGGAGTTTTCGATCAGCCACTTGCGGCGGACACCGGCGATTGCCTTGTCCGGGGGGGAGCGCCGCCGGTTGGAAATCGCCCGCGCGCTGGCCAGTCAGCCGAATTTCGTTCTGTTGGATGAACCGCTGGCCGGGATTGATCCGATTGCCGTGCGCGACATCCGACAATTGGTCAGTCATTTGAAGGATCGGGGGATCGGGGTTCTGATCACCGATCACAATGTCCGTGAAACGCTGGATATCGTGGACCGCGCATACATTCTGCACGATGGCAGTGTCTTGATGGAGGGGACCCCCGATGAAATCGTCGCAAATCAGGAGGTGCGGCGGGTTTACCTCGGGGACCGCTTCTCCTTGTAGCGGGGCTGTGGGGGCGGGGAATGTCGATAACCCAACGTTTGGACCTGCGGCAGAGCCAAAGTCTGGTGATGACGCCGCAATTGCAACAGGCGATCAAGCTGTTGCAGCTTTCCAGCATGGATCTGGCTGCCTATGTCGAGACCGAGTTGGAACAAAACCCGATGCTGGAGCGCGACGAAGGGCTTTCCGCCGGGCGTGAAGAAGGCGGGCCGCAGGAGGATGTCGCGCAGGGCGATGTGTCGCGCACGGATAGCGCCGATCTGCTATCCCCCGACGCGATGCCTGGCGCTGGGGCTGAAAGCCCGCTGGATACAGATTATTCCAACAATTATGATGGCGAGATCGCGGGGCCTGGTGTTGAGCCAGGCGGGGCCTATACCGCATCCAGTGGCGGCACTGATTTTTCCAGACGGGGGGCAGATGAAGACCTGCCTGACCTGGAAGCGACGCTCAGCCGCGGTCGTACCCTGACGGAGCATTTGGAAGAGCAGATCCAGGTTGATCTTGGATCCCCACGGGAACGCCTGATCGGGCGATATCTTGTTGATTCACTGGATGAAAATGGGCGATTCACAGATGATTTGGAAGATGTCGCCCAGCGCCTGGGATGTGATGCCACAGAAGTCGAAGCGGTTCTGCTGCAAATGCAGCGCTTTGATCCGCCCGGCATTTTCGCGCGGGATCTAAAGGAATGTCTGCGGCTGCAATTGGAAGATCAGAACCGCTATGATCCTGCCATGGCGGCGCTGTTGGACAATCTGGACCTTCTGGCACGGCAGGAAGTATCGAAACTGTTGAAAATCTGTGGCGTCGATTCAGAAGATCTGACCGATATGGTTGCGGAAATTCGGTCCCTGAACCCGCGACCGGCGGCAGAATATGGTTTTGAGCCATCGCAGACGGTGATCCCTGATGTCATCGTCAAGGTCGCGCCCGATGGGGATTGGACGATAGAGCTTAACCAGGATTCCCTGCCGAAAGTCCTGGTCAACGAGCGTTATTATGCCCGTGTCGCGAAGGGGACCCGCGACAAGGAAGCCCGTGATTTTGTTGCCGAGCGATTCCACACGGCCAATTGGTTGGTAAAAAGTCTGCAACAGCGCGCCACCACGATCCTTAAAGTTTCAACGGAAATAGTCCGTCAGCAATCCGCCTTTCTGCATCATGGCGTGGGCCATTTGAAGCCCCTGATTCTGCGCGATATTGCAGAAGCCATTGAGATGCACGAATCAACGGTCAGTCGGGTTACCTCCAACAAGTATATGTCGACCCCACGTGGCTTGTTTGAGCTGAAATATTTCTTTACCACCGCGATTGCGGGCACGACGGGTGATACGCATTCTGCGGAAACCGTGCGGCACCGGATACGGACTTTGATCGATGCAGAGCTACCAAACGCCGTTTTATCAGATGATCGGCTGGTGGAACTGCTGAATGCTGATGGAATTGATATTGCCCGAAGAACGGTAGCAAAATACCGTGAGGCGATGAAAATTGCATCTTCAGTACAACGTAGACGACAGAAGCGTGCCAGTTTGTAAGTTATAATTTATTAAATTAAATCAACAGATTGTTCTGTTTTTGGCTCCGCAATAAGGGCCTCAACATAAAATTTCAATTTTCTGATTTCTCGTTATTGGATGCCCGTTGTAAAGCGGCATCTGCCAAACCAAATGCATAATATGAAAAAAATAAGATGCAGGGCGATGTGATTTCGCAGTAGCATTCTCAATCAAAGGATGGCCCAGTCAGTATCGGGTCTCTTCGATACGCGGGCCGTCAAAATCAGTCGCCGGTTATACGGCGCGATCAGAACCGTGAAAGGGTAACGGACCCACTATGCAACTCTCCATCAAAGGTAAACAGGTTGATATTGGCGATGCGCTGCGCACGCATATCGACACCACGCTGCCCGATGCGATTGGGAAGTATTTTGACAACACGACGGATGCGACCGTCACCATTTCCAAGGATGGCGGACGGTTTGCCGCCGATATCCAGGTCCATGTGTCCAAGCGCGTTTTGGTGCATGCCCATGGTGCCGGAAATGACGCATATGGGGCATTGGAAGAAGCAACCGAACACGTAACCAAACGATTGCGCCGGTACAAACGTCGTTTGCGCGATCACAAAGGGCGCCTCAGCACGGCAGATGCCTTGCCCGCGCTGCAATATGTGTTGCAGGCAGAACCAGAGCCGAAAGAGGATGAATCGAACGAGCAGGATGAACCAATCATCGTTGCGGAAATGCCAACAGAGGTCGAAAGTATGACCGTTGGGGAAGCAACAATGCGGATGGATTTGGCCAGCCATTCAGCGTATATGTTCCGAAATACGAAGAATGGGCGGATCAATATGGTCTATGTCCGGCCGGATGGGAATATTGGCTGGGTCGATCCCCAGTCGGGTGCGTAGCCAGTCCGGCGCATGGTCAGTCTGGTGCATGGCAAGGCTGGTGCATGGCAAGGCTGGTGACAAGTTTGTCTGGAGAATAACCCGCTTGGCGTGTAGTCAGTTTGGTGTGTAATCAGTCTGGTGCTTGTTTTGGGTACGTGAATCCTGCTGTTTGGCGCCGGTTGGGTGGCAAATTGAACAGGTTTTGACGTAAAAGGGCTTTTAATTGGCAAGTTGGGTGCTTAAAACCCCTGGCAATCATGGACCCACATGGCGGTTGCGCTATTTTGTGCAGTTGGTCGTGTGGTCAAACAAACGAAACAGAGCGAACTGTCATGGAATTGTGTGATCTTTTGTCTGCCGATGCAGTGATTGAAAAACTGAACGTCACGTCAAAGAAACAAGCCTTACAAGAAATTGCGCGCCGGGCGGCTTCCATAACGGGCCTGGATGAGCGGGCGATTTTTGACACCCTCCTGGAGCGGGAGCGTTTGGGCACGACAGGCGTAGGGCATGGAATTGCCATCCCGCACGGCAAGTTGCAGGGGATCGAACATCCGGTCGGGATCTTTGCGCGTCTGGCGAAATCCATTGATTTCGATGCAATTGATGACCAGCCGGTTGATATCATCTTTGCCCTGCTGGCCCCGATTGAAGCGGGTGCGGATCACCTGAAGGCGCTGGCCCGGGTGTCGCGTTTGCTGCGGGATCGGGACATTTGTGAAAAACTGCGGGGTTCGGACCGGTCCGATGCGCTGTATGGACTGTTAACAGAACCATCGGCCACCAGCCACGCGGCGTAATCATCTGTAACAGATTTGGTCTTCAGTTTGACCCCCGGATGAGCCTGATAGGGTTGTTCGGGGGTTTTGCTATAATAGGCTACCGATCTTTGATTATCTGATCCTTGGGGATCTTGCAGATTCTCTGATAGGCTTTCGCTATGGATGAGAAAAACAGTATAGCGCGCAACACAGCCGCAAAAGATCGAAAAAGCGCGGGTGGAAAACAATCCGGCCCAAAACCGGTTACGCCGGAACGCCTGGGAAAAATCGCCTTACATTATCTGGAACGCTATGCGTCCAGTGCGGAGAATCTTCGTCGGGTGCTGATGCGCCGTGTTCTTCGATCTGCGCAATTGCATGGCACTGACAGTCAGGCCTTGGCGGATTCGGTGGATGATTTGATCCAGCGCTATCAATCGTCCGGTCTGCTGGATGATACGGCTTATGCCCTGGGACGATCCGCCAGTTTGCATCGGCAGGGTAAATCCACCAGGGCAATCCAACAGACCCTGTCGGTAAAAGGCGTGGACGGGGATACCGTTGGGGTCGCCCTGGAGGCCTTGCGGGAAGAGGTCGGTCCTGATCTGGATCTGCGCGCGGCGGTTCAATATGCCAGACGGCGCCGGCTTGGACCCTGGCGGCGGGATGGCCGGGAAGAAGCCCGCGAAAAAGATCTTGCCGCCTTGGGGCGTCAGGGCTTTGGATATGATATTGCGCGCCATGTCATAGGGGCGGAAACACCACAGCAGCTTGAGGATGAGCTGGATACCAGCGTTGAGGAGCCCCAAAACTGACCCCAGATCTGCGAATTTCGTGCCGCGGCAATCAAGAATTCAGCCTGCCAGCCGGTCGTACCGCGCTTCTGGTGATCGATATGCAGCGGGATTTTATCGATCCGGACGGTATGTGTGCGGCGTTAGGCGATGATCCGGCGTTGTTGCGCGCCATCGTACCGCGTATCCGCAGGCTGAGTGACTGGGCCAGGGCACAAGGCCTGTGCCTGATACATACACGGGAAGGCTATGCGCCCGACCTGTCTGATATGCACCCGGCGAAACGCGTCCGGTATGGGATGAAGAGCCCGGGGGCAATTTCAGATGGACCACTGGGGCGGTTTCTGATCCGGGGTCAGCCGGGTCATGATTTCATTGCCGATCTTCAGCCTGAACCGACAGAAACCGTCATCGATAAGCCGGGATTCAGCGCCTTTTATAGCACCGATCTGCACGCCTATCTGAACAGTCGGGGGATCACCCATCTGTTACTGTGTGGCGTTACCACGTCCTGTTGCGTGCAATCGACCCTGCGGGCGGCAGTGGATTTGGGGTATGAATGCCTGACTGTCGCGGATTGCTGTGCGGCGCTGGAAATGGACGATCATGATCGCGCCCTGGATCTGATCGCCAGCGAGGGTGATTTGTTCGGCAATGTCTGTGATTTGAAGGACCTGGCGGGGCCCTTGCCCCATCGCCCCTTTGCCGGGAAAATTCGCCCAATGGAAGACGCAGATGGAGCAAAGGTGCTGGATTTATACGCCCAGGGCATCGCGACAGGCCACGCGACATTTCAGGACCATCCTGGGGATTGGGCGGGGTTCTCTGCTGGGAAACTGCCGCATCCTCGGCTGGTGGCGCAGTCTGGCGATGGTGACATTCAGGGGTTTGCCGTGCTTTCCCCCACCTCTGTCCGGCCGATTTATCGGGGCATTTGCGAAGTATCGATCTATATCGCGGAAAAGGCCCGTGGGCAGGGGGTTGGTCATGCGCTGATGGCGGCCCTGGTGTCTGCCAGCGACGCGGCGGGGCTGTGGAGTCTGACCGCTGGTATTTTCCCGGAAAACAAGGCAAGCCTGATCCTGCATGCCGCCCATGGGTTTCGGTGTATGGGGCGCCAAAGAGGGGCAGGCATCATGCCTTATGGGCCATTGGCCGGACAATGGCGGGATGTTTTGAAATTGGAGCGTCGGACACGCCAGAGCACTTGCCGATAGGCTGTTGCGGGGCTATGGAGACGCTATGCCAATATACAAAACGATTTTGATCCTGCCCGATGAGGCTTCGGTTTTCCCCTTTCAGGAAGCGGTGGAAGACTATGCCTTGGGAACCGCCGCCTTTGAATGGGAAGGCGGCCCCAAGTGGTCGCTGGAATTCTATACCGATGGCCTGCCGCCCATGGCAGATTTGGAGCCCCGACTGATTTCGGCAGCGCAACAGGCTGGTATTACAAATCCAGATCCCATTGTTGCGCCCTTACCCGATATCGATTGGGTTGCCGAAAATCAAAAAAGCTTCCAGCCGATCCGTGCCGGGCGGTTTTTTGTGCATCAGGAATTTCATGAAGACCCCATTCCTGCCGGGTCGGTTCCCCTGGTCGTGAATGCCGGGACTGCCTTTGGCACAGGAACCCATGCCACAACATGGGGCTGTCTGGTGATGATTGATTATCTGCTGCGCATGGGAATCCGCCCCGGTCGCGCCCTGGATTTGGGCTGTGGAACGGCGATACTGGCGATGGCGTTGTGTAAAACGCTTCATCAGGCCCGCGTCGTCGGCAGTGACATTGATCCAGAAGCGGTGCGTGTGGCGCGGGAAAACGGTCAGATCAATGGTATCCTGCCGCCCCATTTGCGCCTGACCACGGCCAATGGTCTAGGGCATCCGGTCATCCGCCAGGGCGGCCCCTATGACCTGATTGTCGCCAATATTCTGGCGCGCCCCCTGATGTTGCTGTCGCGCGACATCATCCGCGCGACAGCACCGGGTGGACTGATCATTCTGTCAGGCCTGCTGGTTCAGCAGGAAGCGATGGTCCTGGGCGCGTATCGTATGCAAGGCTTCAGCCTGCGCGCCAAACAGCGGCGGGACGGCTGGTCCGCCTTATTGCTGGGCCGGTAAGCCCAAGCTCCAACCTTTAACGACTGGCTTTGGCGGACAGGGCATTGTCAATGTGCAGAACATGCATCAGGCTTTTAAAGCCCCGTACGATCATGTCCCGAAGGGCGATGCTTTGCAGTCGGCGGCCTTCGTGGGCCATGCGCATTACTTCGTCATAATCAATCGGTTCGTAGTCTAAGTCAGGGTTTGGCGTGCTCATAATTTGGTGCTCCTCAGAGAGTTGCGGTTTGTATTGCAATGCACAATTTTCATATTGCACTGCACAATAAGATGGTACAAAGAAAGCACCTTGTGAAGTTGGGTATGCCTCAAATCCCTTGTGCATTGTAGGAACAAATAGATGGATATCGCCCCGCAGATGTTGTTATTCGCTAAAGTCGTCGAAGATGGCGGGTTTTCTGCGACCGCACGTCGTCAGGGCCTGACCCCCTCTGCCATCAGCAAACAGATCAGCCAGTTGGAAGACCGCCTGGGGGTGCGCCTGCTGAACCGATCCACGCGGCGCATGTCTTTGACTGAAGAAGGAAAAGTCTTTTACGACCGCTGTGTCGAGATATCGACCAAAGTTGCCGATGCAGAAGCGGCTATCGTGTCCCTGGGCAGCCATCCGCAGGGGACATTACGGGTCGCATCCACGGTGGCATTCGGCAAAATGCAGCTACTCCCTTTGCTGCCGCTCTTTCTGGAAAAAAACCCGGATGTGCGGGTGGCGCTGGAACTGTCTGACCGCCCGATTGATTTTGTCGCAGAGCAGGTCGACGTTGCCATTCGATTTACAGAGCAGATTGACGATGACACGCTGGTGGTGCGCAAGCTGGCCCCCAATCGCCGGGTTTTCTGTGCTGCGCCAGACTATATCGCCGCGCATGGCATTCCTGAAACTCCCGATGATCTGGCGGCTCATAACTGCCTGACCTTGTCAACGGTTGCACGATGGAATGACTGGCAGTTCACCACACCTACGGGCCCGAAGATCTATCGGGTGAAGGGAAATTTTGAAGCAAACAGCGCCGATGCCGTCTATCACGCGACGCTGGCCGGGATCGGCATTTCGCGTCTTTCAACCTATCTGATCGGACCGGATTTGCGCGCTGGACGACTGGTGCGGGTGTTACCGGATCACGCCGATGAAGGATCTGATATTCTGGCGGTTTACTCGGATCGGCGGAATCTGTCGCCAAAAGTCCGGGCCTTTGTCGATCACATGGCGGAAAGCTATGGCGATCCGCCGCCCTGGGAATGGGATGGGGCAGAGTCCTTTGGTGCCGTCGCAAAGCCGGATTAGCCCCCGAAATCTATTTCAGGGGGGCGTATCTGCAATTTCTGGCGGTTGCAGCACCGGGTCGGTGTCCCTATATACCCCCTTGAAGTCTTAACCACGGCGTCACAATTAAAGGCGATCCGATCACATTTCTGAAGGGGCATCTAGGAAGCGCTGGAATCAGGCTTGGTGATGTCCGCTTAACACTGGAGGTAAACAATGGGTAAAGTAATTGGTATTGACTTGGGCACCACAAATTCCTGCGTCGCAGTGATGGAAGGGTCCAATGCAAAGGTTATTGAAAATGCCGAAGGCGCGCGCACGACGCCGTCTATGGTCGCGTTCACCGAAGACGGCGAACGTCTGGTCGGCCCGGCTGCTAAGCGCCAGGCTGTGACCAACCCGGAAAGCACGCTGTATGCGATCAAACGTCTGATCGGGCGCCGCTTCAGCGATGCAGAAGTCAAAAAAGACATCAAGAACGCCCCCTTCAAGATCATCAAAGCCGATGGCGGCGATGCCTGGGTTGAAGTGCGTGGCGAAAAATACGCTCCGTCGCAAATCTCTGCGATGATTTTGCAGAAAATGAAGGAAACCGCTGAGAGCTATCTTGGCGAAACCGTTGATCAGGCGGTGATTACCGTCCCGGCTTACTTTAATGACAGCCAGCGCCAGGCCACCAAGGATGCCGGTAAGATTGCCGGTCTTGACGTGCTGCGCATCATCAACGAGCCGACTGCCGCTGCCCTGGCCTATGGCCTGGAGAAGAAGGGCTCTGGAACAATCGCTGTCTATGACTTGGGCGGTGGGACCTTTGACGTTTCCGTGCTGGAGATCGGCGATGGCGTGTTCGAAGTGAAATCCACCAACGGGGATACGTTCCTGGGTGGGGAAGACTTTGACCAATCCATCATCGACTATCTGGCGGATGAGTTCAAAAAAGAGCAAGGCATCGACCTGCGCACCGACAAGCTGGCGCTGCAGCGTTTGAAGGAAGCCGCAGAGAAAGCGAAGATTGAATTGTCTTCGTCCACACAGACCGATGTGAACCTGCCCTTTATCACGGCGGACGCTTCTGGTCCGAAGCACCTGAACATCAAGATCAGCCGCTCCAAGCTGGAAAGCCTGGTTGGCGATCTGGTCAAGCGCACCGTTGGCCCATGTAAGGCCGCGTTGAAAGATGCCGGGCTGAAAGCCTCTGAGATCGATGAAGTCATCCTGGTCGGCGGTATGACCCGCATGCCCAAGGTGATCGAAACGGTTAAGGAAATCTTCGGCAAAGACCCGCATCGCGGCGTGAACCCGGATGAAGTGGTTGCCATCGGCGCGGCGATTCAGGCAGGCGTTCTGCAGGGCGACGTGAAAGACGTGCTGTTGCTGGATGTAACCCCGCTGTCGCTGGGTATCGAAACCCTGGGCGGTGTGTTTACCCGTTTGATAGACCGCAACACGACGATCCCGACCAAGAAATCGCAGGTCTTCTCCACGGCGGAAGACAATCAGTCTGCCGTGACGATCCGCGTCTTCCAGGGTGAACGGGAAATGGCGGCGGATAACAAGCTGTTGGGTCAGTTCGACCTGGTCGGTATTCCGCCCTCACCGCGTGGCATGCCCCAGATCGAAGTCACGTTTGATATCGACGCCAATGGCATCGTCAACGTGTCTGCGAAAGACAAGGGCACGGGCAAGGAACAGCAGATCCGCATCCAGGCCTCTGGCGGTCTCTCAGATGATGAGATCGAGCAGATGGTGAAGGATGCCGAAACCAACGCTGACAGTGACAAGCAACGCCGCGCCCTGGTTGAAGTGCGCAATGCCGCAGACAGCGCAATTCACACCACGGAAAAGGCTCTGGCCGATCATGGCGACGCCCTGTCCGGGGATGAAAAGCAGGCGATCGAAGATGCGATTGCGGCCTTGAAGGAAGCCAAGGACGGCGATGATGTCGAAGACATCAAGGCCAAGACTGACGCCGTTGCACAGGCATCCATGAAGCTGGGGGAAGCCATGTATAAGGCGGCCCAGGCTGAAGGCGGCGACGGGGATATGGGCTCTGATGGGCCTTCTGCCGGTAGCCAGGAAGAAACCGTCGTTGACGCCGACTTCGAAGAAGTCGACGACGACAAGAAAGACAAATCCTAACCATCACACGGGAAAAGGCCCCGTCGCTTGATCGCGGCGGGGCCTCACCCTATACGGGGAGAGGGTTATGTCTAAGGCTGATTTTTATCAAACGCTTGGGGTCCAGAAAGGCGCGTCCGCGGACGAGCTGAAGAAGGCCTATCGCAAGCTCGCTATGCAGTATCACCCGGATCGCAATCCCGGTGATGCAGCAGCGGAAGCGAAGTTCAAGGAAGTCGGAGAGGCCTATGAGGTCCTCAAAGACGAACAAAAGCGCGCGGCCTATGATCGCTTTGGCCATGAAGCCTTTGAACAGGGCGGAATGGGCGGTCGCGGTGGTCAGGCTGGGGCTGGCTTTGGCGGTTTTACCGACATATTCGAAGAAATGTTTGGCGATTTCATGGGCGGTGGCGGTGGTCGCGGTCGTGGCGGCCAGCGCGCGTCGCGCGGTGCGGATCAGCGCTTTAACCTGGAAATTGCTCTGGAAGATGCCTTCAAGGGCCGCACGGTTGAAATCAAGGTTCCAACGGCTGTCACCTGTGATGTCTGTGACGGCAATGGCGCAGAAGATGGGGCCAAGCCTGTCACGTGTGGCACCTGTGGCGGCGATGGCAAGGTGCGCGCCAGCCAGGGCTTCTTTACCATCGAACGGACCTGCCCGACCTGTCAGGGGCAAGGCCAGGTTATTGATAAGCCCTGCCGGAAATGCTCTGGCTCCGGGCGCATGCACAAGGACAAGTCGCTTAGCGTCAACATCCCGAAAGGGGTTGAGGAAGGCACCCGCATTCGCCTGACCGGTGAAGGGGAGGCAGGCCTGCGTGGCGCGCCACCGGGGGATTTGTACATCTTCCTGTCAATCAAACCCCATAAATTGTTTCAGCGGGAAGGTGAGAACCTGTTCTGCCGTGTGCCGATCAGCATGGCCGACGCTGCCCTGGGCGGGGAAATTGAAGTCCCCACCATCGAAGGGGGCCGCGCCAAGGTGAAGGTGCCGGAAGGCACACAAACCGCCCAGCGCTTCCGCCTGCGCGGCAAGGGCATGCCGGTCCTGCACACCCAGAATCGCGGCGATATGTATATCGAACTGGCAGTCGAAACCCCGATGAACCTGACCCGACGGCAGAAAGAACTGCTGAAAGAATTCCGCGACGAGGGCAAAGGAAAAAATACCAGCCCCGAAACCGACGGTTTCTTCACCAAGGTCAAAGAATTCTGGGATGATCTGACGGAATAATACCAACTGCGTGCGCCCTTGACCAATCGGCTGGATTTCCGTCTAAAGGGAGCCGGTTTTATTGGGAATGGGAGGTTCTGGAATGTCTGACGGGATTCTGAACATTGCGATCATGGGGGCCGGGGGTCGCATGGGGCAGATGCTGGTGCGCGAAGTGACCGCGACCGAGGGCTGTCATGTCATCGGGGCGACGGACCGTGAAGGCTCCCCCCATATCGGTGAAGACGCTGGCAGTCTTGCCGGGATCAAGGCCTTGGGCGTTGTGATCGAGGATGATCCTGCCCCGGTGATCGCCCGCGCCCATGCCGTGATTGATTTCACGACGCCCGCTGCGACGGTAGAGCATACCCGCCTTTGCGCCCAGGCCAATGCCGCCCATATTGTCGGCACGACCGGGCTTTCAAAGGAAGATGAAGCGGCTTTGGAATTGGCGTCGCGGCATTCCGCCGTGGTCTATGCCCCCAATATGTCTGTTGGGGTGACCTTGCTGATGGCATTGACGGAAAAGGTCGCCGCTGTTCTGGGGCCGGATTATGATATCGAGGTTCTGGAAATGCACCATCGCCACAAGGTGGATGCGCCCTCCGGGACTGCGCTGGGCCTGGGGAAGGCCGCTGCCAAAGGGCGTGGCGTGGATCATGATGCCGCCGCCATTTATGCCCGCCAGGGTCATACTGGTGCACGGGAAGAAGGGACGATTGGCTATGCCACCCTGCGCGGTGGCGATGTTGTCGGTGACCATACGGTGATGTTTGCTGGAGAGGGCGAGCGTATCGAGATCGGCCACAAAGCCTCCAGCCGCCGGGTCTTCGCCGCCGGTGCCCTGCGCGCTGCCCGCTGGGCCCACAGCCAGCCCTATGGTTTGTATTCCATGCGGGATGTCCTGGGGTTGGATTGATCTAAATTTGTAGTGTCTGTTTCGCAGTCCCCCTTGAGGGGAGAGGATGCCTTTGTTTGCTCCCTCCCCCTTGAGGGGGGAGGGTTGGGGTGGGGGTGACAAGGCCGCAAGGCCTTCGCCTGCATCAGACTGGATTGCGGAGGAGAGAGCACCCCCCCCCCCCCCCCCCCCCCCCCCCGCGGGGGGGGGGGGGGGGGGAGG